>NZ_JOJF01000003.1:0-410861 GCF_000720265.1 Nocardia sp. NRRL WC-3656
CAGTCCTTCGGAGCCTCGAACAAGGCAAAAACCCATCAGCTACACCCCACCGCTCTGGGCATCCAGGGCACCAACCCCAGACACCTACAAACTTAGGGATTCGCTCATGGCCATGGAATTCGGCGCTCGTGCCGAGAAGTCACTGGAAGTGAAGATCTCCGCGCTGGAGCTCAGTCGCGGACTGTCGTTGCGCGGCATCGCGGCCCGGGTGGTCGAGCGGTTCGGCGAAAGCTCCGCGAGCGAACCGGTGGCCATCGTGGCCGCCGGTCCGGCCGACGATCCCGAGGACGAGGCGGATGCGGCATGAGTACCGGACAGATCGCCTATCCCGATATCGATACGGTGCTCGGAGACCGGACCGGCCGATTCTTCGGTGAAGGCTACAAGCGCATCGGCCACGAGATCTTCGACATCACCGTCGAGCCGCGGCCGGCGGGGCCGACACTGACCGCCGTCGCCGGGGTGCGCTACCCGCTGGACTGGTCGCAGAAGAGCACCCGGGTGCTCACCCCGCACCTGAGCAGCATCGACTGTTCGATCTTCGGGTACCGGCTGCTGGCGGTGATCCTGCGCGAGTGCGGTCTGAGCGATGCCGACATCAGCCGGTGCTGGATGCCGTTCGTGCAATTCAGCAGCGGCACGGTCGCCACCGAGAACCTGGACCGGTTCCCGATCGAGGCGGCCGTCACGGGCAGTACGGCGAATACCTTGACCATTTCCGGATCATTCGGCAGCACAATGGAATTGGAGGCCGTCGTCGCGCTGCCCACCCCACCCCGGTTCCCGGCGCCGGGTCCGGCGCGGCCGGTGGCCGAGCCGGTGGGCGGCTACTCGCACGGTCCGGTCTACGGGCGCAGCCAGTACCTGCGCGATATCCGCCTCGACGGCGAGGGGATGAGCGCGAGTGCGGAATTCACTCTCTCGCTGGGGGATTCGGACGCATCCGGCACCGGAGTCGCCGATTTCTACCAGCCCTCGATCACCTTGGTCGACGCCACGGTGATCCTGGCGCAACTGTCGCAGGTCGTGCTGTACGAGCTGGACAATATCGCCCGCAAGGACAGTGAGACGTTGTGGATGCGCCGGATGACCGCGCGGGCGGAGGCGCCCCCGCCGCCGTACACGCCGGGTTCGGCGACCACGCGGATGGCGCGCTCGATGGTTCTGGGATTCGGCGGGGGTAAATGGCGGATCTCGAATTGGGAGTCGGAATTCGCCGGCTGCTCGATCCGCTACGACCTCGCCCACCAGCTACCGGCCTGATCTCGAAAAAACCTCTCTCGAAAGGCTTTCCATGTCCGGAACAAACTATCGGCGCATCGTCGTCTCCGGCACGTACTCCACCGGTAAGACGACCACGTCCACCGCGCTGGCGCTGCTCACCGGCATCCCACGGGTCGACGCCTCCTCGGCGCGCGAGGTGGTGACCGAATTCTTCCCCGGGATGCGCTTCCAGGATCTGAGCACCACCGAACTGATGGCGCTGGGCTTTCGCCGCCTGGAGTTGCGCATCGAGGCCGAGACGTTGCTCGAGGCGCAGGGCAACGGTTTCATCGCCGACGGATCCGTGCTCAACGAATGGGTCTACGGTGCGACCCGCCTGATCACCGGCCCTAATCCGGGGTCCACCCGCTTCCACAAGATCGTCAAGAACACCGTGACCCTGCCGGGCCGCCCGTTCTTCCGGCGCTACCTGGACGCCTACGGCGAGATGGCGCGCCAGCGCGCCCGCAAGGGCTACGACATCTTCTTCCACCTTCCGGTGGAGGTGCCGATGGATCCCGACGGACATCGTCCGGTGGACGAGCGCTACCGTGCGATCTCCGACAGCAAACTGCTGCACACCATCAGCGAGCTGGGGGCGCCCGTGGTGACCGTGCGCGGCACCCCTGAACAGCGGCTAGAGCAGATCGCGAAGGTGCTCGACATTCCGACCGTCATGGATATCGATGTGGCGGTGAAGGAGGCGGTCGAGTTCGTCCGCACCAGCCGGGAACGGGTCCAGGAGATGATCATCTCCCAGGCGCAACCGCACACCCTGGGACGCAGGCTCCGCTTCGCCGTGCGGGTGTAGCGCGTCGGACCCCGCGGCCGGCTCGCATCGGTGCGAGCCGGCCGCGGCGCTGTCAGGCGTCCGTCAGCGCAGCGACCAGGGCGCGGCTGCCTTCTTCTCGGCCCACCGATGCGGATCGCATTCGAGCTCGGCGCGATCCCACCGGCCCAATTCGGCTGCGGCCGCATATGTTTCGCGCAGAAAGGCCGCCACCACGGCGTTCGGATCATCCGCCGTCCGCACGGTTTCATACGGAAGGACGAATTCCCCCAGCGTGGCGTCGTAGCCGGCCCCGGGCACCTGCAGCTGCCGCTCGCGGTAGCCCTCGGGTTCGGGATATGCGTAGGCGTAGAACGCGCCTTCCTCGCCGCCGCCGGGCCAGAATCCGCAACTGCTGAGTTCGTGGGAATAACCCTCCACCATGACCCAATCGGCACAGTGCGGCGCACCGCCGCCGTGTTCCGGCGCGGTTCGTCCCGAAAACCGGGTATAGGCGAGATCCATTGCGCCCCAGAAGAAATGCACCGGGCTGGACTTGCCGACATATCCCGACCGGAATTCACCGAGCGCGCGATTCGCATGCACGAGCTGGCGCCAGAACGCCCGCGCGGACTCCGGATCGTAGGAGGCGTGCCGGGTATCCTCGGCGAACGGAATGGACGGATCGACCTCGTTCGGCCGCCCCTGAATCCGCGTCCGCAACCCGAGCTCGTCGAGCGCCTGCATGGTTTCGGCGTAGAACTGCGCCACGGTTTTCGGTGCGAGCGCCACACTGCGCATATCGCCGGTGTCGGCGCGAATCACCAACCGATCCGCGAGAAAGTCGAATTCGATATCGAACAGCCGATCACCGTAAGGAATCGCCGGCGTCATCAGCCCCCGCGGACTCACGAAAAGCGTGACCTGCCACCAGTGATTCAACAACGGAGCATGCGCGAGCCGAACCTTCCCCACGATCTGCATCCACATATGCAGGGTCTCCCGCGTCTCCGCCCACTCCGCAACCCGCAACGGCGGCCACGCGGTGGAATTCGCCTCCGACATATCGATGGTCCCTTCGTTGTCGATGTCGATGTCGATTCGAGTCACGGATTGCGAGGAGATTCCGCCGCTACCGCGGGAAGGGTCCGTAGCGCCCAGTTACGAAACGACGTCCACTCGACCTCGGGCGTCGCGCGATGCAGAGCCTCGATGTCGACGCGGTAGCCGCCGGCGTCGAGGAATGCCCACATGGCGTGCATATCCGGATTGCCGATGGCGTCGAGCGACGTCTGCCGATGGACGACGGGCCGGCCCAGCGCGTCACCGATGGCGGCGGCCATATCGGCGGGTGTGGGGGCGTCGCCGGCCAGTTCGACGCGCTCGCCGAGATAGCGGTCCGGCTCGCGCAGAACATGAGCGACGAACTGCCCGAGATCTTCTCGCGCAAGCTGCTGTAGCGGGCGATCGGAAGGTATGGGTAGCTCCAGCACACCGTCGAGAAGCTCCCGGCGGCCACCGAGCGCGTTGTCGAAGAAATATGTCGGTGCGACGACGGTCGCCGGCAGACCACTGGCCGTGAGTTCCTGCTCGATCACCGCTTTGCTCTCGAAATGCGGAACCATCGTGTTCTGATCCGCCGACGCCACGGAACTGAACACCAGATGCGGCACCCCCGAATCGCCGGCCGCCCCGATGATCGCCCGCCCCTGCCGGACCTCCGCATCCACACCCGTCTCGAACGGTGTGGTCAGGGCGAACACGCCCGCGACATTCGCCATCGCCGCCGCGAGCGCGGCCCGGTCGTCCAGCGATCCGCTCACGAGTTCCGCGCCGCGCTCACCGAGCCGCTGCGCCCCACGGCTGCGCGGATCGCGCACCATCGCGCGCACCGCCACCCCCCGCGCGACAGCAATGCGTCGGCAACAGCGCCGCCTTGTCCCCCCGTAGCTCCGAGTACCAATACTGGAGGATGTGTCACAGCACTCCAATCCGATCGATTGGTCAGAAGTACCGACAGGCTACGTCAGCGCAATCGAGAGTGACGCGACCTACACCACCGGCGCCGAACGTGGGGTGGACGGTTGGGGGCACCCAGTTGTGACATCCGGCCGCTCGAGCGCTTCGGCAGTCATCCCAGGAATCCGCCGTCGGCGTGCAACACAGTTCCGGTGACGGCGGCGGATTCGGGGGTGCACAGCCATGCGATGGTGGCGGCGACCTCGTCCGGTTCGAGGATGCGGTCGAGGAGTTGGTGGGAGGCGAATTCCTCGACGGCGTCGAGGTGGTAGAGGCGGGCGGTTTCGGTGAGCAGGGCGGTGCGGGTCGAGCCGGGGGAGACGGCGGTGGCGGTGATGCCGGTGCCGCGCAGGTCGTGAGCGAGTCCCTTGATCAGACCGACGACGGCGTGTTTGGCGGCGTTGTAGCCGGAGAGGTGCCACATGCCGTGATGGGCGGCGGCGGAGGCGAGGGCGATGAAGCGGCCGGTGCGAGGTTCGGGGCGCGCGAGCATCGCGGGGATGGTGACCCTCGCGAGGTTGGCGATGCCGTGAACGCCGATCTCGAACATGGGCTCCCAGTCGGAGTGGGTGGTTTCCCACAACGGCCGGCCGCCGGTCATGACGGCTGCGGCGGCGACGGCCGCGTCGAGCCGGCCGAACCTGTCCAGCGCGACTTCGACTGCGCCGCCGAGGCTTTCGACGTCGCGTACATCTGCTTCGACATCGACGACCGTCCCCGCGTGCGCGCCGGCCACCGCCGCGAGCTGGTCGCGGGTGCCGAGCGGGTAGCCGAGAGCGGGATCGTCGCGGCAGATGTCTACGGCCACGACGCGCCAGCCCGCGGCGGCGAGCCGGTGCACGGTGGCGGCGCCGATGCCCCGGGCGGCACCGGTGACGATGGCGACCGGGGTGGGGGCCACTACATGCCCCGGGTGAAGCCGTCGGGGACGATGACGTCGTCGGGGGTGAGGTCGTGGATGGAAGCGTGGCCGAGTCCGTAGAGGGCGGAGTCGATGCCTTGGCGGATGACCTCGAGGACGTTGTGGACGCCGCGGTCGCCGGCGGCGGCCATGCCCCACAGGTAGGGGCGGCCGATCATGACCGCGTCGGCGCCGAGGGCGAGTGCCTTGACGACGTCGCTGCCGCGCCGGATTCCGCCGTCGAGCAGGATTTCGACCTGTCCGCCGACGGCCTGAACGACGCTGGGCAGCATGCGGATCGCGGCGGGGGTGGTGTCGAGGTTGTTGCCGCCGTGGTTGGAGACGGAGATGGCGGTGGCGCCGATGTCGACGGCGCGTTTGGCGTCGTCGGGGCGGCCGATGCCCTTGATGAGGAACGGGCCGTCCCATTGCTGCCGCAACCAGGCCAGGTCGTCCCAGGTGACCGGTGGGGTGCCCATCCATTCGCCGTAGGCGCCGAAGAAGGTCGGGCCGTGTTGCCCGCGCGGGACGAGGTTGGGGGTGGTGAGGTCGGGGAGTTTGCCGGAGCGGGCGAAGCGCAGCAGCCAGCCGGGTTTGGTGACGACCTGGGGTGCGAATCGCGCCGCGGTCTTCAGGTCGATCTTTTCCGGCAGTGGCGGGCTGCCCCAGTCGCGGGCGGTGGCGAACACCCAGTCGAGGGTGACGATGATGCCTTTGGCGCCGGCTTGGCGGGCGCGGTCGAGGCGGGCGACCATGTCGTCTTTGCTTCCGAGCCAATAGATTTGGAAGAAGGTTTTGTCGTTGGCGGCGATGACCTCCTCGATCGGTTTGGAGCCGAACGACGACAGGCCGAGCGCGGTGCCCGACATCGCGGCCCCACGTGCGACGCCGACCTCTCCCGCGGGGTCGACCGCCTGGACGCCGGTAGGGGAGCAGATCACCGGCATCGAAATGTCTTGTCCGAGAACGGTGGTGCTCAGGTCGCGGGTGGCGGGCAGGTCGGCGATGTGGGGGCGCAGGCCGAGTTCGGTGAAGGCGGCGGCGTTGTCGTCGAGGGTGGCGCCGGCTTCGGAGCCGGCGAGCAGGGCCAGGTAGACGGCCTTGGGGACGCGCTTCTTCGCGCGGCGCTGGGCCTCGGCGACCGATTCGAACCAGTCACGGGTGCTTGCCATGAGAATCCTTGTGCTGCAGTCGAAGTCCATACCGCACCGCATCGTGGGTCAATGCCGAGCCGAGAGGTCGACAGTGGCCGGATAGATGGCCGGTCCGGGGACGTCGAGGGTGGTTGATGGTGGTGTCAGGTAAGGCCGGCCAGGGGGCTGGTGTCGCACGCCCGGTCGGGTGCGGTGGTCCTGGCGCGGGTCGGTATGCCGAGAGCGACCGACCGGCGTGCGGGCGCATTACGGGAGTGGTTCTTGTCCGGCTGCGGTTTCGCGCCGACGCCGGCCAGAGCGAGTTCGGCGTTGCCCTTGACGCATTCGGGATCCGGCCCGTCCAAAGGCAGTCCGGTGAAGAATTTGGCGGCCATGCATCCGCCCTGGCAGGCGTCGTAGGCCGAACACGACGTGCACGCGCCGCCGGTCTGTGGTTGCCGCAGCCGCTCGAACAGATCCGATGTGCGCCAGACTTTTTCGAATCCACCGGTGTCGCGGACGTTGCCGGCGAGGAATTCGTCGTGGATGGCGAACGGGCAGGCGTAGACGTCGCCGACCGGGTCGACCAGGCACACCACGCGCCCCGCGCCGCACAGGTTCAGCCCGGCGATCGGGGTGGAGCCCAGGGCGTTGAGGTGGAAGAACGAGTCGCCGGTGAGCACGCCTTCGCCGTGGGCGACGAGCCAGTCGTAGATCTGCAACTGCTGGCCGGTGGTCGGGTGCAGCTCGTTCCATACGTCGGCGCCGCGTCCGGACGGGCGCAGCCGGGTGATGCGCAGCTGGGCGCCGAACCGGTCGGCGATGGCCTTGAACTCGTCGAGCTGGTCCACGTTGTGGCGGGTCATCACGACCGAGATCTTGAAGTTCTCGAACCCGGCGTCGGCCAGGTTGCCCATGGCCCGCATCGCGGTGTCGAAGGATCCGGGACCGCGGACCGCGTCGTTGACCTCGGCGGTGGCGCCGTCGATGGAGATCTGCACGTCGACGTAATCGGTGGCCGCCAGCTGCCGGGCCCGCTCGGGGGTGAGCCGAATCCCGTTGGTGGAGAACTTGACTCCCACATGATGGGCGACCGCGTAGTCGAGCAGTTCCCAGAAGTCGCTGCGGACGGTGGGTTCGCCGCCGCCGATGTTGACGTAGAAGACCTGCATGCGTTCGAGGTCGTCGATGAACGCCTTGCACTCGGCGGTCGACAGCTCGCGCGGGTCGCGGCGGCCCGACGACGACAGGCAGTGCTCACAGGCCAGATTGCAGGCGTAGGTGAGTTCCCACGTCAGGCAGATCGGGGCGTCGAGACCGTGTTTGAAATGTTCGACCAGTTTCATCGGTGATCCTGTTCGTCGGCACCGGCGGGGCGCGGGACTATGGTGCCCGCCTGCAGCAGACCGGCGAGCGCCTTCACATAGCTGGGACGTTCGGTCTCGGCCACCCCCGCGGCCGCCAGTGCGGCGGCCGCGTCGGGCTGCTCGGCCAGTCCCTGCACGACCGCCACCAGCTGCATCGTTTTCAGAAACGACAGCCGCCGCGTGGTGAAGTCGTAGACCAGCGCTCCGAACGGCTCGGGCCGCAGCGAGATCGAGGGCGCGAGCCGATAGGAGCCGGCCGGATCGAAGCCGTCAGTAGACACCGCACATGCCATCGATCGAGACATCCTCGACGAGCAGGTCGTCTTCGACGAGCGCGTCCTCGGCGGGGACTACTGTCTGGCTGGTGATGGGTTCGTTCATGACCGCTCCTTGGGGATGGGATCGGGGTAACGGGTGTGAGGCACAGCATAATGTCACCGAGTGACAAAATGGAAGGGGTGACGGCGGAAAAACCCGTCACGCCTCGCGTCAGGGCGGGGCGCAAGCCCTCTACCAGCGCGGACGAGTTGGAACGGGTCGCATTCGAATTGTTCGAACAGCGCGGGTTCGACGACACCACCGTCGAGGACATCGCGGCCGCCGTCGGTGTCAGTAAGCGGACCTTCTTCCGCTACTTCGAATCGAAGAACGACGTCGTGTGGGGCAATTTCAGCGACCAGCTGCAGGCGATGCGCGATCTGTTCGACCGGTGTCCGCCCGAACAGCCGGTCGCCGACGCGGTCCGCAGTGTGGTGGTGGAGTTCAACCGCTTCGACCCGGCTCAGGTGCCCTGGCACCGCAAGCGCATGGAGTTGATCCTGAAAGTGCCCGCGCTGCAGGCGCATTCGACGCTGCGCTATCAGGAGTGGCGCAACGTGGTCGCCGAGTTCGTGGCGGCCCGGCTGGGTGTCGGCACTCGTAACCTGCTCGCTCAGGTCGCGGGACATTGTGCCCTCGGCGTCGCGATCGCCGGATACGAACATTGGCTCGACCATCCCGATCAGGAACTCACCGATATCCTCGACCGCGCGCTGCGGAGCTGGGGTTCCGGATTCGGCGCCGAGGCGGTGACCGCGGAGGGGTAGGGACTACGTAGGAACGCACTGCGTAGGAAAAGTACGTAGTTCTACGGTGGTCGATCGCCCGAGTGGAAGGAAGGCTGGACCGAAGTCAGGCCGGCACTATCGCTCGGGGACGAAGATGAACGCAGAGAATCGGCAGCGGCGCTGCGGGGGAAGCGCGACCTCGGCCCTCCCGGCGCCGTGCTGAGGCCCGGCAGGGGAGGCGACGCCGCGCACAACGATGTGCACGTGCGTATCTGGCTGGGTGGCACGGCCTTCGATTACCGGACCGCCGCCGCGGCGGTGGACAACATCGTCCGGGACTGGCGGCGCAAACGCTGGTGCACGCTCGAATTCGTTCTCGGCACGATCGACGGACGTCTCCCGGAGACCCGCTTGCCGAACGAGCGGCTATTCCTCGGACCGTAAATCGGAATTACGCGCGTGACACCCAGGTTTTCGCGGCTCGTGGTGTCCTTCGGGGAATCGGTCGTATCGGAAGGTTATGCTCGGAGCTTGCCGGAATTCACGGCGAGTGCCGGACAGCAAAGCCGCTGTTCAGTAGTATCGGCAAGGTGTGGTACGACGGTTTTCCGCACAGCGTGGGCCGTAACAGGTCACTCCGCGCGGTATCGTCGTGCGAAGGAGTGAAACAATGCTCGCCGGGGCACCGGCCCCGGGTCGGACGCAATGCCGACACAAGCTTCCGAAACCGTGGCGTGGCGGGGGGATCGACCCGCTCGACAAAACGCCTTCCACTTTAATACGGACAAATCGCTCGTAGTTCCTACCCATTCGACGGGGCCTTCATATGCCTTGTGCGAGTGGGGCTTTCGGGCCGCCCGGAGGTCGGGTGGCACGTCGTCCTGGTACGGCGAAGAGTTGTCGCACAGTGCTCGCCAAGTTCTGCGAGAGGGGGTCCTCAGCTACGCAGGGCAAGCACGCGGTCTCGATAACGTATCCAATCGCACGGTGGCTCGTCCTCGTTTCCGATCGGGGTGACGTCACGTGCGCTGAACCGCTCGTAAAAATTGGGTCACGGGCGCTCGTGTCGACTCGGGAATCCGGCAACTCGGGGAATCGCAAATGTAATTGCATTCGCAATCAAATGCTACAGCAACGGGGAATTCCGCGCCCGGAAACAGAGGTGGGTGTGCGCTGCTCCGTGTCTCGGAATTCGAGGAGGGGTTAGACGATGAGTCCGGATTCAGCCATGCCTTCAGACCGAAATCCTGATCTGATTCCGCTTTCCAGGGCGCAATATGGAATGTGGCTGGCGGACAACGTACCCGGCGGACCGAACGTCAACATCGCCCACTACGTCGAGATCGAGGGGCACATCGACTACGCCGCCTTCAGCAAGGCGATGAACGACGCCGGCCACGAGACCGAATCGATGGTCGTCCGGGTGGTCGAAGTCGGCGGTCGTCCGTATCAGTACGTGGACCGCGGCATCGTCTACGACGAGCCGTTGCTGGATCTGACCGCGGCCGCCGACCCCTACGCGGCGGCGATGGACTGGATGCGCCGCGACTACGGCACCAAGGCCGTCGACTTGGCCCGGGACCGGCTCGTCGCGACGAAACTCATCCGGGTCGGGGAGGACCGGTATCTCTGGTACGCGCGTGCTCATCACCTCGTGATCGACGGCTACGGCGCGTTCAACCTGCTCAACCGCGCGGCCGAACACTACAACGCACTGATCGAGGGCCGCTCGCCGACGCCGCTGGCAGCACCCCGGCTGACCGAGATCATCGCCGCGGAGCACGACTATCGGACGAGTCGGCGGTTCGAAACCGACCGCGCGTACTGGCTGGACAAGGCGGCCGGCCTGCCGCCGGCCACGAGTTTGGCGGGGCGCTCCGCCAAGTGGAGCGAGGACGACCGCTACGCCGGGCGTACGTTGCCGTCGCCGCTGACCGAGCGGATCGACCGGTTCGCGGGCGAGCTGAACGCCTCCGCGGCGCAGGTGGTGGTGGCCGCGTTCGCCGCCTTCCTCGCGCGCATGACCGGTACCGACGAGGTCGTCCTGTCGCTTCCGGTGTCCGGGCGGGTGACGAGGCGACTGCGCAATGCCGCCGCGATGCTGGCCAATATGGTGCCGATCCGGTTCACCGCGGACCCGGCGACGACGGTGGCGGAACTGATCCGCGAATCGGTGTCCGAACTCGTCCTGGCCATGCGGCATCAGCTCTACCGGTTCGAGGATCTACGCCGCGAGTCCGATGCCGTCGACGCGGCGGCCACCTCGTTCGGCCCGATCGTCAACATCCTGTTCTTCGATTCCGAGATCCGGCTCGGCGAGGCGATCGGGCGCTACCGCGCACTGACCTCCGGCGCCCTCGACGATCTGCAGCTCAATATGTACCGCTCCGGCCCCGACGCACCGCTGTCGGTCGAACTGCACGGCAATGCCAACCTGTACGGCCAGGACGAACTCGACGCCCACGCCGGCCGCTTCGCCGACTTCCTCGACCGTATGACGAACTCGCCCGCCGATGCGCGGCTGATCGACATTCCGCTGGTCGATCCGGCCGAGCAGGGGCGCGTGCTGGGTGAACTCGCCGGCCGCGACGGGGCGGCCACGTCGGCGACACTCGTCGACCTCCTCGCGCGGCAGGCCGCGTCGTCGGCATCCGCCGTCGCCGTCGACGACGGGACGACCACGCTGACCTATCGCCAACTCGACGAGCGCTCCAACCGATTCGCGCGCAGGCTCATCGCCCTCGGAGCCGGGCCGGAAACGCTGGTGGCCATCGCCCTGCCACGGGATGCCGATCTGATCGTCGCCGTGCTGGCGGTCGTGAAGTCCGGCGCCGGCTATCTGCCGCTGGACCGCGCGCATCCGCTCGAGCGGCTCGACTACGTGCTCGGCGACGCCGAACCGGTCGCACTGGTGACGAACCGGAGCATGGGCGACCGTCTGCCGGAAACGAGCCGCGTGGTGTTGTTCGACGACGACATCGCCGAGAGCGGCGAGCCGATCACGGATGCGGAACGTACCCGTCCGCTGCGCCCCGACAACGTCGCCTACGTCATCTACACCTCGGGATCGATGGGGCGGCCGAAGGGCGTGTCGGTCACTCATCGCGCGGTCGCCGGCTACCTGACCGACGCCACGGCCGAGATCGGTGTACGCGCCGGTGACGTGTGGACGCTGTTCCATTCGTTCGCATTCGACTATTCGGTCTGGGAGATCTTCGGTGCGCTGGTCACCGGCGGCCGGCTCGTGGTGGTCGACGGTCCCGTCACGCGGTCACCGGACGAGATGGTCCGTCTCGTCGCGCGGAACAAGGTGAGTGTTCTCAGTCAGACACCGTCGGCGTTCCATCAGTTCGCGGCCGCGCGACAGCGCTACGCCGACGCCGGGCAACCGGACGGTGAGCTCGCGCTGCGCCTCGTCGTCCTCTCGGGGGAAGCGCTGGACCCCGCCAGCCTGTCCGACTGGTACGCCGGCAATCCCGGCCTGCCGGTGCTGGCCAACAGTTACGGCATCACCGAAACCACGGTCTTCGTCACCTACACTCCGCTGGCGCCCGACCGCGCCGTACCGGGCGCCCCCAGCATCATCGGACCGCCGCTGCCGGGTTTGCGCGTGTACGTCCTGGACGAACGCCTGCGGCCGGTGCCACTGGGTGCCTGGGGTGAAATCTATGTCACCGGAACGCGACTCGCCCGCGGCTATATCGGCCGCCCGGGGCTGACCGCGGGACGCTTCGTCGCCGACCCGTTCGGCGCGCCGGGTTCGCGGCTCTATCGCAGTGGTGATATCGCGCGCCGAAATATCCACGGCGAGTTGGAATATCGAGGCCGAGCCGATCGGCAGGTGCAGCTGCGCGGCTTCCGGATCGAACTCGACGAGATCCGCGCCGCGCTACTGAGCCACGGTTCGGTGTCGGCGGCGGTCGTCGTCGTCCATCTGCCCGGCACCGACGCGGCCCGGCTGATGGCCTACGTGGTGCCGGCCACCGGCGCGGTCTGCACGGCCGAGGAGCTGCGCACCCACGTCCGCTCGAAACTGCCGGACTACATGGTCCCGGCCCACGTCGTCGTCCTCGACGCACTGCCGCTGACCGTCAACGGCAAGGTGGACTATCGCGCCCTGCCCGAACCAGCACCGGATTCGGCAGCGGCATACGTGGCGCCGCGCACGTCCGTCGAGGAGACCATCACAGATGTCTTCGCCGAGGTCCTGGGCGTCGCCCGGGTGGGCGTGCTGGCCAACTTCTTCGAGCTGGGTGGTAACTCGCTGACCGCCACCGGCGCCGCCGTGCGGATCGCCGAACTGACCCGGTGTGAGGTGTCGGTGCGCGAGCTGTTCGAGAAACCGACCGCGGCCGAGCTCGCTGCCCATATCGACGGCGCCCGCCGGTCCGCACGGCCCGCGCTGCGGCCACAGCCGCGCGTCGACCCGCTTCCGCTCGCGCCCGCGCAGACCCGGATCTGGCTGATCAATCAGATCGAGCCCGAATCGGCGGCATACAACATTCCGCTGATATTGCGACTGTCCGGACAACTCGACACCGCCGCCCTGCGCGCCGCACTGGCCGACGTGATCGAACGGCACGAATCCCTGCGCACCGTGTATCCGGCCGTGAACGGCCGAGGGACACAAGTGATTCTGCCGTCCGAGGAAGTCGCCGCGGAATGGGATGTGACGCCGCGCCGCATCTCCGCGGACGAACTCGACCACCGGGTCGGCGAGCTGGTGTCGACCGGAACCGATGTGCGCCACCGGCCGCCGATCCGCGTCGCACTGCTCGCCACCACCGATCACCGGCACGTCCTGGTGGTCGTGCTGCACCACATCTGCTGCGACGGGTCGTCGCTGCCGCCCCTGGCGGCCGATTTCGCCGCCGCCTACCGCGCGCGGGCGCAGGGGCACGCTCCCGACTGGGAACCGCTGCCGGTGCAGTACGCCGACTACAGCATCCGGCAGCGCATGCTGCTGGGTGACGACAGTGATCCCGACTCGCTCGCCGCCCGTCAATTGCACTACTGGACAGAGCAATTGGCGGGGATGGCGCGACCGCTGGAACTGCCGGTCGACCACCGGCGGCCGGAAGGCCGGTCCCTGCTCGCCGAGGTCGTCGACACCGCGATCCCCGCCGAGACCTACGCCGGGATCGAGCGGCTGGCTCGCTCGGCGAGGGCCACCACCTTCATGGTCGTGCACGCCGCGCTGGCCGTGCTGCTGGCCCGGCTGTCGGATTCGACCGACATCACCGTCGGCACTCCGGTCGCGGGCCGCGGCGAACGCGCGCTGGAACCGTTGATCGGCATGTTCGTCAACACCGTGCCGCTGCGGACGCGAGTGCGTGACGACGAAACCTTCGCCGACTTCCTGGCGCGAGTCCAGGACATCGATGTCGACGCGTTCGCTCACAGCGACCTGCCCTACGAACGGGTCGCCGACGCGATCGAGCCGATGTCGGCGGTCGCGCAGGACCCGCTGTGCCGGGTGTATCTCGCGTTCGACAACATGGACCGCCCGACCCTCGAACTGGCCGGCGTCACCGCCGAGGTCCTGGATCCGGGACCGCAGCCGGCGAAGGTCGACCTGATCGTCACCGTCGCCGAGAACGCCCGGGCGGAAGGCGATCTCCCGGTGCGGATCAATTACGCCGCCGACGTGTTCGACCGGGGCACGGTCGAGGAATTCGCCGCGCGCCTGCACCGGATTCTCGATTCGGTCGTGCGTGATCCGGGGCAGCGGGTCGGTGCCGTCGATGTGCTGTCGGCCGGGGAGCGCGCCGCACTGGTGCCCGCATCCGGCGGCCGGGCCGAGACGCCGCGCGTGCTCGCCGAACTGCTGACGATCCGGGATCCGGAGGCCGTGGCCATCGTGTCCGGCGCGCACACCCTGTCGTACGGGGAGCTGGACGCCCGGTCGAACCAGCTCGCCCGAGTGCTGATCGAGTACGGAATCGGCCCGGACGACCGGGTGGCGCTGGTGCTGTCGCGGTCGATGGAACTCGTGGTCGGGATGTGGGCGGTGGCGAAGGCGGGCGCGGCGTTCGTGCCGGTGGATCCGCGCAATCCGGCCGAGCGAGTCGCGGTCATGCTCGCGAACGTCCGGGTCGCGATCGCCGTGACGACTACGCAGGATCTGGTGCCGCACACCACCGAGCCGGTGGTGCTCGACGATCCGCGGACCGAGGCCCGCATCACCTGCCGTTCCGCGGCCGCGGTGACCGACGGTGACCGTATTCGACCGTGCCGGGCGTCGAATACGGCGTATGTGGTCTACACCTCGGGGTCGACCGGCGAGCCGAAGGGCGTCGCCGTGACCCATGCCGGGGTGGCGAATTTCGCTGCCGAACAACGGGAACGGTATCGCATCGGCAGTTCGGCGCGGGTGCTGCAGGTGGCGGCTCCGGGCTTCGACGCGCTGGTGCTGGAACTGCTGATGGCACATCCGAACGGTGCGGCGCTGGTGATCTCGCCACCGGATGTCTTCGCCGGCGAGCGGCTGGCGGAACTGATTCGCACGCAACGGATCTCGCACGCGTTCATCACACCCAGCGTGCTGGCGACGATGTCGCCCGCCGACGTCGGGTCGTTGCGCGTACTGGTGGCCGGCGGAGAGGCGGTCTCGGGCGACACCGTCGCGGTGTGGGGTCCCGGTCGCCGGTTGCACAACGGCTACGGGCCGACCGAGACCACGATCATGGTGGCGATCAGCGATCCCCTCCGCCCCGGTGACCGGGTGACGATCGGCGGTCCGATCCGCGGTGTGCGGGCGCTGGTTCTGGACGAGCGGCTGCGGCCGGTGCCGGTCGGGGTGACCGGGCAGCTGTACATCTCCGGTATTCATCTCGCCCGTGGATATCTCGATCGGCCCGCGGATACGGCAGCGGCGTTCGTGGCCGATCCGTTCGGCGCCGCGGGGGAACGGATGTATCGCACCGGCGATCTGGCGCGCTGGAGCCCCGAACGCACCCTCGAATACGCCGGGCGCACCGACTTCCAGGTGAAGATCCGCGGCCGGCGCATCGAACTCGGCGAAATCGAGGCCGTCCTCGCCGGCCATCCGGACGTCGCCGCCGCGGTCGTGGTGACCGTCGAGACCGACGGCGGAGGGCGGCTCGCCGCCTACCTCGCGCCCGTGGCCGACGGCATCGCCGTGGCCGCCGTGACGGCGCACGCCGCGCGCCACCTGCCGGCCCCCATGGTTCCCGAGGCGGTGACGGTACTCGACGCCCTCCCGCTGACCTCGGTGGGCAAGGTCGACCGCGCCGCCTTGCCCGCACCGGTATTCGACAGTGCGCGAGCCGATTTCGTCGCGCCCCGCGATGCGGCCGAACAGCTCGTCGCCGATGTGTGCGGCACCGTGCTGGGTATCGACCGGGTCGGCGTCGCCGACAACTTCTTCGCCCTCGGCGGCAACTCGCTGTCGGCGACGCGGCTGGCCGCGCGGCTGGGTGCGGCGTTCGGTGCCGAGGTGTCGCTGTACACCGTCTTCGACGCCCCGACCGTCGCGGCGCTGGCCGCTGCGCTGCGCACCATCGACGCACCGGGGCGGGAACCGCTGCTCCCGCAGCCGCGCCCGGCGCGCATTCCGCTCTCGCCGGCCCAGGCCCGGATGTGGTTTCTCAACCAGTTCGACCCCGGCTCCGCGTTGTACAACATCGCCCTCGTGGTGGGCATGACGGGACCGCTCGATGTGTCGGCCATGCGCGCGACCGTCGCCGATGTACTGGAACGTCACGAAGCGTTGCGTACCGTGCATCCGGACAGCGACACCGGGCCCCACCAGCTGATCGTGCCGGTGCGGGAGGCGCTGCCGCCACTGGAGCCGCAGGCGGTTCCCGCGGCGGAGCTCGAAGCGCGGATCGCCGCCACGGCCGCCGCCGGATTCGACGTCACCCGCGACGTCCCGTTCCGGATCGCCCTGCTGCGCACCGCCGCCGAGGAGCACACACTGGTCCTCGTCGTCCATCACATCAGCTTCGACGGATCCTCGCTCGCACCGCTGGCCGCCGACCTGATGACCGCCTACGAGGCGCGCCGCGGGCAGCGCGCGCCCCGGTGGGAGCCGCTGCCCGTGCAGTACGCGGATTACGCGCTCTGGCAGGGCAAGCGGCTCGGCACCGAGGACGATCCGAGCGCTCCGGCCGCCGTTCAACTCGACTACTGGCGCGCGGCGCTGGCCGATCTGCCCGAAGTGCTCGATCTGCCCACCGACCGCCCCCGCCCGGCGCGGCAGAGCTTCCGGGGCGCGACGGTGTCGTACACCCTGCCCGCCGATCTCGGGCGTGAGCTGACCGCGCTGGGCCGCTCGTGCGATGCCACGGTGTTCATGGTGCTGCACGCGGCGTATGCCGCACTGCTGGCGCGGCTGTCGGGCGGTGACGACATCGCGGTCGGCACACCGGTGGCCGGGCGCGGAGAACCGGGCCTCGAACGCCTGATCGGCATGTTCGTCAACACTCTGGTGTTGCGGACGCGCATCGATCCCGGCGCGTCCTTCCGCCGGATTCTGGAGCAGGTCCGGGCAACAGATCTCGCCGCCTTCGGCCATGCCGACATCCCGTTCGAACGTCTCGTCGAGGTGCTGAATCCGCCTCGCTCCACGGCGCACGCGCCGCTGACCCAGGTGGGTTTCGCGTTCCACAACATCGACATTCCGACGGTGCGGTTCGAAGGGCTGACGGTCGATGCCCGGACCGCGGACCCGAGCGTGGCCAAATACGATCTGCACCTCAATCTCGTCGACACCGCGCGCCGCGACGGCGCGCCCGGTGCGATGGCTCTCGAATTCTCCTATGCGACAGATCTGTTCGACGAGTCCACGATCCGCTCGATGATCGACCGATTCGTTCTGTTGCTGCGCGCGGTCGTCGACCGGCCCGACCGTGCGATCGGCGATATCGATCTGCTGACCGAGGAGGAGGCGCGCGAGCTGGCCGTGCGGGAGACCGGCGGATCGATGGCGCCGTCCTCGGCGACGATCGCCGAGCTGTTCGCCGCCCAGGCCGCGGCGACACCGCGCGCGATCGCCGTGCTGGACACCGGGGACGGCACGCGACTCGGCTACGGAGAGTTCGCGGCCCGGGTGAACGCGCTCGCGCGGGCGCTGATCGACCGCGGAGTCGGCCCCGAAACGGTTGTGGCCGTGGCGATGCACCGGTCGGCCGACCTGCTGACCGTCCTCTACGCGATCCATGCGGCCGGTGGGGCATATCTACCGGTGCATCCGGAACACCCACTCGATCGGGTGCGCGCCGTGCTCGGCGCGGCACGGCCCCGGGCGGTCCTCACCCGCCGATCCGACGAGGCGAACCTGCCGGGCGACATCCCGGTCTGGGATGTCGCCGAACTCGGCGCCCGGCCACTCGACACCTCGCCGGTGACCGACCGCGACCGGCTCGGGCCGCTGCGCCCGGAGAATCTGGCCTACGTCATCTACACCTCCGGCTCGACCGGAGTGCCGAAGGGCGTGGCGGTATCGCATGCCGCGGTGGTCAATCAGCTGCGCTGGCTGCGCGAGCACTACCGGCTGGGCGACGACGTCATGCTGTTGCGGACGCCGGTCACCTTCGACCTGTCGGTGTGGGAACTGTTCTGCGCCTTGACCTGTGGCGCCGAGTTGGTGATCGCCGGCCCGGGCGCGGGCGCCGACCCGGAGGCGGTGGCGCGGTTGATCGCCGAACATCACGTCACCACAGCCGATTTCGTGCCCTCGCTGCTCGCCGCGTTCGAGGAGACGGCGGCCCGTCGTGGCTTCCCGGATCTGCGGCGCGTCCTGTGCATCGGCGAAACGCTGCCGGCCGACACCGTGCGTCGCTTCCGGGAACTCAGCGACGCGCGCCTCGACAACCTCTACGGGCCGACGGAGGCGGCGGTCAGCGTCACGGCCTACCACGTCGACGGTATCGACGGAGGTACGGTGCCGATCGGTACGCCGGAGCCGAATGTCGTGGTGCACGTGCTGGATTCGCGCCTGCATCCGGTACCCGCCGGTGTGACGGGGGAGCTGTATCTGGGCGGCGTCCAGCTCGCTCGCGGCTATCACCGCCGCCGCGATCTGACCGCCGCGACCTTCGTCGCCGACCCCCTCGCCGGTGTGCCCGGGGCCCGCATGTACCGGACCGGTGACCTGGTGCGGTGGGGGAAGGGCGGCGTGCTGTGCTACGTCGGGCGCGCCGACGACCAGGTCAAGATTCGCGGGCTGCGCATCGAACCGGGCGATATCGAGGCGGCGCTGCTCGCGCACGAACAGGTGAGCGCGGCCGTGGCACGCGTCTGCGCCGACCGCGGCGAGCAACGCCTGATCGCCTACGTGGTCGCACCGGAGACCGTGGATGCCAGGCAGCTTCGCCGCCTGCTGCTGGACCGGCTGCCGGCCTACATGGTGCCCGCCGCGATCATCCGGATCGACGCGGTGCCGCTCACCGCGAACGGGAAGATCGACTACCGGGCGCTGCCGGTTCCGGACGCGATCGGACAAGCGGAATACCGTGCGCCCCAGGGGATCGTGGAGCAGACGGTCGCCGAGGTCTTCGCCGAACTGCTCGGCATGGCTGCCGTGGGCGCGGACGACGACTTCTTCGACCTGGGCGGTAATTCGCTCGTCGCCACCCGCGCCCTGAGCCGGATCGGCGCCACGCTCGATGCGTCCGTGCCGGTGCGGATGATCTTCGAAGCGCCCACGGTCGCCGAGCTCGCCGAACGTATCACCCGGCTGCCGGCGTGCCCGCGCTTCCCGCCCCGGCGCCCGGGCCGAGACCGGAGCGCCTGCCGTTGTCGACGGCGCAGACCCGGATGTGGTTCCTCAACCAGTACGACCCGCGGGCGCCGGGATACATTGTGCCGCTGGCGGTTCGGCTCGAGGGCGTGCTCGACGCGGACGCGCTGGCAGCGGCGGTCGGCGATGTGGTGGAACGGCACGAGAGTCTGCGCACGGTGTACCCGGCGGTCGACGGCGTGCCCACGCAGGTGGTGCTGGATGCGGCCGGCGTCGTCGCGGAGTGGGACCTGACACCGCGGTGGATCGACGAGCGGGAGCTGGCCGACCGGCTGGCCGCGCTGTCGACCACCGGATTCGACGTGTCCGAGGCGGTGCCGGTGCGGGTGGCGCTGTACCGGTTGTCGGACACCGTCCGGGTGGTCGCGATCGCGGTCCACCACATCAGTTGCGACGGCTATTCGGTGGCGCCGCTGGCCGCCGATCTGGTGGCGGCGTATCGGGCGCGGACCGGCGAGCATCCGTGGGACCGGCCGCCGCTGCCGGTGCAATTCGCCGATTACGCCCTGTGGCAGCGCGCGGTCCTCGGCTCGCCCGGCGATCCCGAATCACCGGCGGCCCGGGATATCGCCTACTGGCGAACCCGACTCGCCGGCATACCGGAACTCCTCGAACTGCCCGCCGACCGCCCGCGCCCGGTCGAGCAGAGCCATCGCGGCGCGCTGATCCACGCCGAGATACCGGCGGAATTGCAGAGCCGGGTCGAATCGCTGGCCCAGCGCGCTCGCGCCACGACCTTCATGGTGGTGCACACGGCGCTCGCGATACTGCTGTCGCGCCTGTCCGGCAGTGACGACGTCACCGTCGGCGTACCGCATGCGGGCCGCGGTCATCGGGTGCTCGACGAGCTGGTCGGCATGTTCGTCAACACCTTGGTCCTGCGCACCCGTGTCACCCTCGACCAGACGTTCACCGGATTGCTGGATGTGGTGCGCCGCAGTGATATCGAGGCCTTCGACCACGCCACCGTGCCGTTCGAGCAGCTGGTCGACGCGCTGCGCCCGGCCCGCTCGACCGCGCATTCGCCGCTGTTCCAGGTGATGCTCGCCTACCAGAACATGGTGCGGGCGCGCGTGGAGCTGCCGGACCTCACCGTCGAAACCCTCGATGCGGGAGACAGTTCCGCGATCTACGACCTGCTGTTCATGGTGACGGAAGACCACGGCCCCGAGGGTGAGCCGGCCGGAATGACGCTGCGATTGACCTACGCGACCGACCTGTTCGACGCGGAGTCGGCGCAGCGCTTCGCGGACCGGTTCGTCCGCCTGCTCGACGGGCTCACGACCGACGCCGACGCGCCGCTCGGTGAACTCGATCTGCTCGATACCGCCGAACGAGAGCTGGTGCTCAAACGCTGGAACGACACCGGCGATCCGGTGTCGGTGGGCCGCACGCTGGTGGACGGCTTCGGCGAACAGGTGCGCCGCACTCCGCACGCTCCGGCGATCCTGCCCGCCGACGGTGAGGCGCTGACCTACACCGACTTCGCCGACCGCGTCCACCGGCTGGCCCGATGGCTGATCGCGCGCGGTGTGCGTACGGAAACACATGTGGCCGTGGCGGTTCGACGTTCGGTCGACCTCGTGACGGCGCTGTACGCGGTGCTGGAGTCGGGCGCGGCCTTCGTGCCGATCGATCCACAGCAGCCGAGCCGGCGCGTCGCCGACGTGCTGGACGCGGCACGGCCGCTCCTGGTTCTCACGACGTCGGCCGACGGCGCCGGCCTGCCGCCGGAATGTCCGCGGGTGGACCTGGATCGGCTGGATCTGTCCGGGCTGTCCGGCGACCCGATCACGGATGCCGACCGGCGGGCGCCGCTGCGGCCGGAGAACGTGGCCTATGTCCTGTTCACCTCCGGCTCCACCGGTGTGCCCAAGGGAGTGGCGCTGACCCACGCCGCCACCGCGAGTCAGCTGGCCTGGGCGCAGCGGCAGTGGCCGCACGGTGCCGACGATACGGTGCTGCACAAGACGCCCGTCACCTTCGACATCGCGGTGTGGGAACTGTTGTGGCCGTTGCTGACCGGCGCGCGCATCGTGATCGCCGAACCCGAGGGGCACCGCGACCCGGCCTATCTCGCGGAGTGCCTCGCGAACCGGGAGATCACGACGGTGCACTTCGTCCCGTCGATGCTCGACGTCCTGCTCGAAGCCGTCGACGGCACCGAGTTGCCCTCGGTGCGAAGGGTTTTCGTTGCCGGCGAGTCGCTGGCGCAGTCCACCGTCGATGCCGCGGCGCGCGTGTTCACCGCGGCGGAGGTGGTGAACTGGTACGGCCCGGCCGAGGCGGAGGTGGCCACCTCCGCGCGATGCTCGCCCGGTGTGATGGTCCCCGCGACGGTCCCGATCGGCACACCTGTCTCCGGCATGCGGGTGTACGTGCTGGACCACAGGCTGCGCGCGGTGCCGGTCGGCGTCGTCGGCGACCTGTACGTCTCGGGTGTGCAGCTGGCGCGCGGCTACCACGGCCGCGCCGATCTCACCTGCGTGGCCTTCGTCGCGCATCCGTTCGGCGCACCGGGGGAGCGGCTGTACCGCACCGGGGATCTGGTGCGGTGGACCCGATCGGGCCGTCTGGACTTTCTGGGCCGCAGCGATTTCCAGGTGAAGGTCCACGGCCAGCGCGTCGAGCCGGGGGATATCGAGGCGGCGGCATGTGCTCTCCCGGAGGTCGTGCGCGCGGTCGCGATCGCTACCGCGGAGCGAATCGTGGCCTATGTGACGCTCACACCGGGGGCGGCGATCGACGGCCGCGCGATCCGGGACCGGCTCGCGCGCCGGCTGCCGTCGTATCTGGTTCCGGTGCGCGTCGAGGTGCTCGACCGGATGCCGCTCACCGCGAACGGCAAACTCGACCGGGCCGCGCTCCCGCAGCCGGAGTTCGACGACGTGGCGGACTTCGTGCCCGCGGGCACCGATCACGAAGCGGCACTGGCCGATATCGTCGCCGCGATCACCGGCGCGGAGCGGGTGAGCGTGGCGGCGAATCTGTTCGAGATCGGTGTCGACTCGCTCTCGGCCGCCCGGGTGGCCGCGCGTGCCGAGGCGGCGCTCGGGATGCGGGTAGGGATTCGCGATATTTTCGAGGAGCCGACGATCGCCGGGTTGGCGGCTCGCCTCAGCCGGCGCGCGCGGTCGTCGCTGCTCCCGCTCGCGCCGCGGCCGCGCCCGGCCACGGTCCCGCTGGCGGCGGCACAACGGCGGCTGTGGTTCATCAACCAGTTCGATCCCGCCTCGGGGGCCTACAACATCGGCTTCGCCGCGCGGTTGACCGGCGCGCTGGACCTGGGCGCGCTGCGTGCGGCGTTCGAGGACGTCGTGGGCCGGCACGAACCTCTGCGGACCGTCTATCCCACGGTGGCCGGCGAACCCTGCCAGGTGGTGCGGGATGTGGCCGCGGTGGCCGAACGCCAGACGCCGGATGCGGAGCCGGTCGAGGAGGCCGTGCTGGCGGAGCGGATCCGGGAGACCGTCGAGGCGGGCTTCGACGTCTCGGCCGAGGTACCGCTGCGTGTGCGGATATATCGCCTCGCTCCCGAGCAGCACATTCTGGTCCTTGCCGTCCATCACATCGCCGCCGACGGCTCGTCGATGGCACCGTTGGCGCGCGATATCTTCACCGCCTACGCGGCGCGCGTGAAAGGCGAAGCGCCACAATGGGAACCGCTTCCGGTGCACTACGCGGACTACACGCTGTGGCAGCGGGAGGTGCTCGGCGCCGAGGAGGATCCGGCGTCGGTGACGGCGCGCCAGGCCGCCTATTGGACGGCGGCCCTGGCCGATGCGCCGGAGCTGCTGGATCTGCCGACCGATCGTCCGCGGCCCGCGACCATGTCGATGGCCGGGGGCAGTGTGCGGTTCGGCATACCGCCGCGGCTGCACGAGGAGGTCGTGCGGCTGGCCCGGCGCGAGGGCGTGACCGTCTTCGTCGTGCTGCATTGCGCGCTGGCGATCGTGCTGTCGCGCACCGCGCATACCGGCGACGTGTCGATCGGCACGCCCGTGGCAGGGCGCGCGACGGCGGCGCTGGACGATCTGGTCGGCATGTTCGTCAACACCGTCGTGCTCCGCACGCCGGTCCGCGACGACATGTCGTTCACCGAGTTCGTCGCGCAGGTGCGCGGCGTCGACCTCGAGGCGCTCGAGCATGCGGACCTGCCCTACGAGCGGCTGGTCGATCTGCTCGACCGGCCCCGGTCCACGGCCTATACGCCGCTGTACCAGGTGCTGTTCGGCGTGCAGAACGCAGGGGCCGCCCGGTTCCGGCTGCCCGATGTCGAGGTGGAGCTGATCGAACCCGGTGTCGCCCAGGCCAAAACCGATCTCACCGTCCTGCTGACCGACAACCCCGACCGTGACGACGTCGGAATGGACGGCGAAATCATCTACGCCACCGACCTTTTCGCCCAGGCCACCGCGCGGGGGCTGGCGGACCGGTTCGTGCGCGTCCTCGCCGCGGTGGTCGGCGATCCGGCCCGGCCGGTGGGAGATATCGCGCTGATCGGCGCCGACGAGGCCGAGCGGCTGGTTCCGGCACGTGGCGGCGCCGCACCCGTGCCGCGGCTGCTTCCGGAGCTGCTCGGCGCGGCCGTGGCGACCGCTCCCGAGGCGGTCGCGCTGATCGACGGTACTCGCACGCTCACCTACCGAGAACTCGACGATCGCGCGGAAGAGCTTGCTGCCCAGCTGGTTTCGTCGGGCGCGCAACCGGGGGTATGCGCGGCGCTGGCCGTGCCGCGCTCGGCGGACTATCACATCGCCATGTGGGCGATCGTGAAGACCGGCGCCACCTTCGTGCCGCTGGATCTGCGCTATCCGCCCGAGCGGATCGCCTACTTGCTGCACGACTCCGGCGCTGCCCTCGGTATCACGACGACCGACGCGCGCGCCGCGCTGCCCGGCGATGTGCGCTGGCTGATGCTCGACGAACCACGGGACCCGGGCGAACCCGCGGTGAAACGGCCACGCGCGCCGCGGCTTCAGGATGTGGCCTATGTGATCTACACATCCGGCTCGACCGGAAGGCCCAAGGGTGTGATGGTCACCCACGAGGGGCTCGCCGCCTTCGCGGCGGAGCAGCGCGACCGCTATCGCGTCGAGCGCACCTCGCGCATCGTGCAAGTCGCCTCACCGGCCTTCGACGCGGTCCTGCTCGAAGCGCTGATGGCGCACGCCGCCGGCGCGGCACTCGTGGTGGCGCCGCCGGAGGTGGTCGGTGGCGCGGACCTGGCCGCGCTGATCGCGGCGCACGGGGTGACGCACGCGTTCCTGACGCCGAGTGTGCTGGCGACGATGTCTCCGGCCGAGCTCGATTCGGTGCGGATGCTCGCGGTCGGTGGCGAGAAGGTGGCGCCCGACCTGATCACGGCCTGGGCGGCCGGGCGGCGGTTGCACCACATCTACGGGCCGACCGAGACGACGATCGTGATCACGATCAGTGATCCGGTGGGCCCGGACGAAACACTCACCATCGGCGGGCCGATCCGCGGCGCGGAGGCGGTGGTGCTGGACGCGCGGCTGCGTCCGGTGCCGATCGGGATACCGGGGGAGTTGTATCTCTCCGGCGCCGCACTGGCACGCGGATACCTCAATCGTCCCGCCGTCACGGCGGCGTCTTTCGTGGCGAACCCCTACGGTGCGTCCGGAACCCGGATGTACCGCACCGGCGATATCGTCCGCTGGACCGCGCAGGCCACGATGCAGTATGTCGGCCGGCTCGATTTTCAGATCAAGATCCGAGGCCAGCGGGTCGAACTGGGTGAGATCGATGCCGCCTTGCTCGCGCATCCGGTCGTCGCCACCGCGGTCACCGTGACGCGCACCGGCCCGGGCGGGCGGACCGTGCTCGCGGCCTACGTCACCACCGATCCCGCCACGACCGCCGCGCCGGGCGACATCCTGGATCGGCTCGCGGCCACCCTGCCCGCTCATATGGTGCCGGCGACCGTCACCGTACTCGACCGGCTGCCACTCACCTCGACCGGCAAGGTGGATCGAAAAGCGTTGCCGGAACGGGACTTCGAGGTCACCGCCGAAGGCCCGGCGGCGATCTCGGACGAGCTCGAACGCACCGTCGCCGCGGCCTTCACCGATGTGCTGGGTGTGCCCGGGGTCGGCGCGACCACGTCGTTCTTCGCGCTGGGTGGCGATTCCATCATGTCGATCCAGCTGGCGTCGCGGTTGCGGGCCGTCGGCATCGGCGTGACGGCGCGAGACATCTTCGAGCGCAAGACGGTTCGCGGTCTGGCGCAGATCGCGCAGGCGCCCGCGCGGGCAATGATCGAGGAACTGCCCGGCGGTGGCGTGGGTGAGGTCGCGCTCACGCCGATCGTGGCGTGGTTCGTCGAGCACCTCGGCGCACCGGCGCGGTTCGCGCAGTCCGTGCTGGTGCGGTTGCCGCGGGACGCGCGGATCGACGATGTGTGCGCGACCGTGCGGGCGGTCGTCGAACGCCACGATGTGCTGCGCTCGCGGCTGCGGGCGGGCCGCTGGGATGTGCTGCCGCCGAGCGCGTCCGAAAACGCCGGATCGGTATCGATGCGAACCTTCGGCACCGGCGAGCGGCCGGGATCGCCGGGTTTCACCGCTGTGGGGGAGGCGGCCTTCGCCGCGGCGGTCGACCGGCTCGATCCGGCGACCGGCGCGATGGTGCACGTCGTCTGCCTGCTGCCGGAACCCGGGGTGGACGCCGAGGCACGTGCGCTCGTCGTGATCCATCACCTGGCCGTGGACGCGGTGTCGTGGCGAATTCTGTTGCCCGACTTCGCCGTCGCGTGGCAGCGGATCATCGCCGGGCGTCCGGTCGAGCCGGCCGCGCCCGGCACCTCGATGCGGCGGTGGGCCGAGGCGCTGGTCGCCGCGGCGGCGGCGCGGGCCGAGGAATTCCCACTGTGGCAGCGGATCTGCTCCGCCCCCGACCCGATACTGGGACGCGCGAATATCGATCCCGCGCTGGATACCCAGGCGACCGTGCGGCACCTGACCGTCACACTGCCGGTCGAGGTGACCTCGGCATTGCTGCGCGAGGTGCCCGCGGCGGCGCACGGCACCGTCGACGACGCGCTGCTGACGGCGCTGGCCGTGGCGGTGCGGCGCCTGCGCGAACGCCGCGGCATCGACTGTCCGGCAACGAGTGTCATGTTGGAAGGGCACGGCCGCGAAGAAGGGATCGCCGAAGGGGCGGACCTGTCCCGCACCGTCGGCTGGTTCACCACCAGATATCCGGTGGTGCTCGACCTCGACGGGACGGACTCCGCCGATCTGCCCGCCGCGGTGAAATCCGTCAAGGACCAGTTGCGGGAAATCCCGGACAAGGGAATCGGTTACGGCCTGCTGCGCTATCTGAATCCCGCGATCGCGCAGCGGTTCGCCGAGCTGCCGGAACCGCAGATCGCCTACAACAACCTCGGACGCACGGGCGTGGACGGCACGGATCCGGCGAATCCGGCGTGGGTGCCCTCCGGCGAAACCTTCGATCAGCGAGCGGCATTCGAGCCGGAGATGCCGGCGGCGGCGGTGCTCACGATCGATGTGAACATTCTGGACACGGCAGCCGGACCGCAGCTGTCGGCATATGTCGGCTACGCCTCCCGGCTGCTCGACCGCGACGAGGTCGACCAACTCACCGGCGAATGGGTGGAGGCGCTGACCACCATCGCGGCCGCGGCCGACCGGGACTGGGGACTGAGCCGCGCGGATGTGCCGCTGGTCGACGTGACCCGCGAGGATCTGGACGCGTTCGCCCGCCGCTACGGACGACTCGACGACGTGTGGCCGTCGGCGCCACTCCAGGCCGGGCTGCTCTTCCACGCCGAGGTCGCCGCGGGCCGGCTCGACGTGTATCTCGCCCAATCCGTGCTCACTCTCACCGGCGAGGTCGACGCAGCCCGGTTCCGGCGCGCCGCGCAGGCCCTGCTCGTGCGCCACCCGAACCTACGGGCCGCGTTCGCTCGCACCGCCGAAGGCGTTGCGGTGCAGGTGATTCCGGCTACGGTCGAGGTGCCGTGGCGACAGGTCGCGCTCTCCGCAGGCCCGTCCGAGGCAGCGGACCTCCTCGATGCCGAGCGGGAGTCGTCCTTCGATCCGGCGGAACCGCCGCTGCTGCGATTCGTGCTCGCCGAACTGGGGCCGCGCGACTTCCGCCTGATCCTGACCGCCCACCACCTGCTGCTCGACGGATGGTCACTGCCACTGCTGTGGCGGGAACTGATCGGCCTGTACGCGGCGGACGGGCAGCCCGGGCTGCTGCCGGATGCGGCCGCCTACCGTGACTATCTGGACTGGCTGGCCCGGCGCGATCGTGCCGCGAGCGCGGCGGTGTGGCGCGACGCGCTGCGCGATGTCACCGAACCGACCCTGGTCGCCGATCCGCGTGCCGATGCGGCCGCCACCATGCCGGTCGATCTGCCGGTGGAGGTCGACCGCGAGGTGAGCGCCGAGCTGGCGGAATTCGCGCGGTCCCGTGCGGTGACGATGGCGACGATCGTGCAGTTCGCCTGGGCGGTGGTCGTGGGCAATCTGCTCGGCTCCGACCGCGTCGTGTTCGGCAGTACGGTGTCCGGCCGGCCCGCCGACCTGCCCGGCGTGGAGTCGATGATCGGGCTGTTCATCAACACGATTCCGGTCGTCGCCGAGGTCCGCCGCGAGGATAACCTCGAGCAGGCGCTGATCCGGCTGCAGGCCGGCAACACTCGCCTGCTCGACCACCACTACCTCGAACTGCCGCGGATCCTGTCGGCGGTCGATGCGGTATCGCTGTTCGACACGCTGGTGGTATTCGAGTCCTATCCGGTCGACGGCAGTGGACTGGGCGCCGCCGACATCGACGGCATGCGGGTGGTCGCGGCGGACGGTCGCGACGCTACGCACTACCCGATCACCGTTCAGGCCCACCACACCGACCGGCTGCACATCCGGCTGCGCTACCGGCAGGATCAGGTCACCGACGCGACGGCGTCCGGACTCGCCGACCGGGTCGCACTGGTGTTGCGGGCGATCGCGAACGACCCGGGTGCACGGCTGATGACGCTGGATCTGCTGGACCGCGCCGATCGTGACGCCCTGGTCCCCGCCACCGGCGGCGCCGCAGCGGCGCCGCAACGCGCGGACCGGTTGCTCGCCGCGGGTGTGTGGTCGAATCCTGCCGCGCCGGCGCTGATTTCGGGCCGGCAGACGATGTCCTACGCCGAGCTGGACGCGCGCTCGAACCGGCTGGCGCGGTCCTTGCTCGCGCGCGGGATCGGTCCCGGTGAGCAGGTCGCACTGGTGATGCCGCGATCGGTGGAACTCGTCGTAGGACTGTGGGCGACGGTCAAGACCGGCGCGGCGTTCCTGCCGGTCGACCCGCGCAATCCCGCCGAACGCGTCGCCCACATGCTCGCCGATTCCGATGTGCGAGTGGCACTCACGGTCGCGGCGGCGCGGGATCTGCTACCGGACACCGTATTTCCGCTGGTCCTCGACGATCCGCAGACCGAGATCGCGATCGCCGCGACATCCGCGGCCACCGTCACCGACGCGGAACGCGTGCGGACACCGCGGAGCGCGGACGCGGCGTACGTGATCTACACCTCCGGTTCGACCGGCGCGCCCAAGGGTGTCGTGGTCACGAACGAGGGGCTGGCGAATTTCACCGCGGTGGTGCGCGACCGCTTCGGCATCGACACCGCCTCACGGGTGCTGCACGCGGCGGGCCCGGGCTTCGATGCGATGGTCCTCGAGGTACTGCTGGCCCATCCCAACGGTGCGGTGCTGGTTGTCGCGGGACCGGACGCCTATGCCGGGGAAGATCTGGCGGAGGTTGTTCGGGCACAACGGGTGACGCACGCCTTCCTCACCCCGAGCGTTCTGGCCACCCTGTCCCCGGACGGCATGGATTCGTTGCGCGTGCTCGCGGCGGGCGGCGAGTCGGTGACACCGGAGTTGGTCGCGGTATGGGCGCCGGGACGGCGGCTGTTGAACGGATACGGGCCGACCGAGGCCACCATTTTCGCCGGGATCAGCGCGGCGCTGGCGCCGGGTGCGGACGTGACCATCGGCGTGCCGATCCGCGGAATGGAGGCCGTCGTGCTCGACCCGTGGCTGCGGCCGGTGCCGGTCGGCGTGGCGGGAGAGTTGTACCTGGCCGGCCCGCAGTTGGCGCGCGGGTACGCGAATCGGCCCGGGGCGACCGCGACCGGGTTCGTCGCGAATCCGTTCGGCCCCAACGGTTCTCGTATGTACCGGACCGGTGACCTGGCACGCTGGACACCGGACTACACGGTGGAGTATCTCGGCCGCCGCGACTTCCAGGTCAAGATCCGCGGTCAGCGCATCGAACTCGGTGAGATCGAGGCCGTCCTGGGCGAGTATCCCGGGGTGGACCGGGTGGCGGTCGCCGTGCGCGCCGACGAGCGCGGCACCGCCCGGCTGGCCGGATATCTGGTCGGCGCCGCCGGGATCGATCCGGACGAGGTCAAAGCCGTTGCGCGCCGCCGTCTGCCGGCGCATATGGTGCCCGACGTCGTGCTGCGCATCGCCGAACTTCCCCTGACCGCTACCGGCAAGCTCGATCGGGCGGCTTTGCCCGCACCGCACTTCGCGGTGCGGCGACGCCGGATCGCTCCCGGTAGCGACACCGAGCAGCGCATCGCGGACGTCTTCGGTGACGTCCTGGGGGTCGGCGACGTCGGCGCGACCGACAACTTCTTCGAACTCGGCGGCACCTCGCTGTCGGCGACCCGGGCGGTCGCGCGCGTGCGCACGGCGCTGGGTGTGCACGTCGGCATCCGGGATCTGTTCGACGCCCCGACGGTCGCCGAGCTGGCCGCCCGTCTCGCCGACGCCGACCGGGCCGTCGCCGCGCGGCCGGTGCCGCGTACCCGCCCGGACCGCATCCCGCTCTCGCCCGCACAGCAGCGGATGTGGTTCCTCAACCGCTTCGACACCTCGGTCGGCGCGTACAACATTCCGCTGGTGATCCGGTTGCGGGGCGACCTCGACGTCGACGCGCTGCGCCGGGCGTGCGCGCTGGTCATCGACCGGCACGAGTCGTTGCGAACCCGGTTCCCGATGATCGACGGGGCTCCGTGCCAGGTCGTGGTCGAGGCCGAGGAGGTCGCGCCCGCGCTGGTCCCGATCCGAACCGGCGAACGGGAGGTCCTCGAGCGCGCGGCGGCGGTGGTGTCGGCGGGCTTCGACGTCACCCGGGAGCCGCCGGTGCGTGCCGAACTGTTCGCCCTCGGCGACCGTGACCACGTGCTGGTGATCGGCGTCCACCACATCTGTGCCGACGGGCAGTCCATGCTGCCGCTCGCCCGGGACGTGGCGGTGGCGTACGAGGCGAGTAGACAAGGAACACAACCGGATTGGCCGCCGCTGCCCCTGCAGTACGCCGACTACGCGCTGTGGCAGCGGGAGATGCTCGGGGACGAGTCCGACCCGGACTCACTGATCTCCCGGCAGCTGCGCTTCTGGACCGGCGCTCTCGCCGGACTGCCGGAACTTCTCGAATTGCCGACCGACCGGCCCCGGCCGCCGGTGGCGTCCATGCACGGCAGCACCCTCGATTTCGAGCTGTCCGCCGACCTGCACGCCCGCGTCGATGCCCTCGCCCGCGCGGCCGACGCCACGGTGTTCATGGTGCTGCACGCCGGGCTGGCGGTCCTGTTGTCGAAGCTGGCCGCGGTCGGCGATATCGCGATCGGCACCCCGGTGGCCGGCCGCGGCGACCGCGAACTCGACGATCTGATCGGCATGTTCGTCAACACGCTGGTGTTGCGGACGCGGGTGGCGCCGCGGCAGGAGTTCGAGAAACTGCTCGCCGCCGTCCGGGACACGGATCTGGCGGCGTTGGCTCACGCCGACGTGCCTTTCGAAGAGATTGTGGAGGAGCTGAATCCGCGGCGCTCGACCGCGCACATGCCGCTCTATCAGGTGACGCTGGACGTGCAGGATCTCAGCGCCGCCGCGCTGGAGCTGGCGGGCCTCACCGTCGAACCGATCGAAGAGGGCTTCGATCAGGCACGCGCGGATCTCAACGTCAAACTCGTCCCACGGCGCGATGCCGACGGCCGGCCGGGCGGAATGACCGGTCGCCTCACCTACGCCGCCGACCTGTTCGTCGAGCAGACGATGCGGCGATTCGCGCGGGCATTCGTCGGCATCCTGGAGCAGGCGACCGCGAATCCCGCTGTCGCCGTGGACGATATCGATATCGTCGCACCGGACGAACGCCGCCGGATACTGTCCGCCGCCGGAACCGACGGCAGCGCGGTTCCGGAGCAGACCCTGTCCGAGCTGTTGTCCGCCCGCGTCGCGGCACAACCCGAAGCGATCGCGGTGAGCGACGGTACGGCACAGCTCACCTATGCCGAACTGGATCGCCGCGCGACCCGGCTGGCCGCCCGCCTCGCCGCGCACGGCGCACGACCGGAAACGCTGGTGGCGGTGGCGCTGCCGCGGTCGGTCGATCTGATCGTCGCGCTGCTCGCCGTCGTGCGCGCGGGCGCGGCATATCTGCCGCTGGATATCGCGAATCCGCCGCGCCGCCTGCGCTTCGTCATCGACGACGCGCGCCCGGTCGTAGTGCTGACCTCGGCCGAGATCGCCGCGCAGGTGCCCAGGTGCGCGACGCCGCTGGTGTCGATCGACGATGCCGAAACCGAATTCGACGCCGGCAGCGCTCGGGCGCCGGTGGCCGCGCGGCCGGACAACCTCGCCTACGTGATCTACACCTCCGGGTCGACCGGCACCCCGAAAGGCGTGGCCGTCACCCACCGCGACGCGGTCACGCTGCTGACCCACGCCACCGACCGATTCGACGTCCACCCCGGCGACGTGTGGACGATGTTCCATTCCTACGCATTCGATTTCGCGGTGTGGGAGATGTGGGGCGCGCTGCTGACCGGCGGCCGGCTGGTCGTCGTCGACCGCGACACCTCCCGCTCGCCCGACGCGCTGGTGGAACTGGTGGCGCGTGAACGCGTCACCGTCTTGAGCCAAACCCCGTCGGCCTTCTACGGTTTCGCCGACGCCGAACGCCGGTATCGGGAATCCGGCTGCGGCAGTGGTGATCTCGCGCTCCGCTATGTCGTCTTCGGCGGTGAGGCGTTGGATGCGTCGCGATTGCCGGAGTGGTTCGCCGCCCACGAGCCCGGCTCACCGCGGCTGGTCAACATGTACGGGATCACCGAAACCACGGTGCATCTGACCTTCGCCGAGGTCGGCGGCCCGGCGGCGGACCGGATCGGGGTGCCGCTCCCGGGCCTGCGAATCTATGTGCTCGACGACCGGCTGCGTCCCGTGCCGGTCGGGGTTCGCGGCGAAATCTGCGTCTCCGGAGCACAACTCGCGCGTGGCTACCTGCGGGCACCCGCCCCGACGGCGAGCCGGTTCGTGGCGGATCCGTTCGACCCGGCCGGCGGCCGGTTGTATCGCACCGGCGACCTCGGCAGCTGGCGGGAAACCGGTGACGGCCTGGAACTGAGCTACGCCGGTCGCGGTGACGCGCAGGTGCAGTTGCGCGGGTACCGGATCGAGCTGGGGGAGGTCGAGTCGGCGTTGCTGCGGCATCCGTCGGTCGCGCGGGCCGCCGCGGCCGTGCATCGCCACGAACGCGAGGTCGACCAGCTGATCGGATATGTCGTCGCCGCCGACGGGCAGCACATCGATCCGGGGGAGGTCCGGGCGGCCGCCGCCGAGGTGCTGACGAGTTACATGGTGCCCTCGATGGTGATGGTGCTGGCCGATCTGCCGCTGACGGTCAACGGCAAACTGGATCGAAAAGCCTTGCCCGCGCCCGATTTCGACACGGCCGCGCAACGGTTCGTCGCACCGCGCACGCGCACCGAGAAGATCATCGCCGAGGTGTACGAGCAGATCCTGGGGTCCGCGCGGGGCGGGGCGACCGACGGCTTCTTCGATCTGGGCGGCAATTCGCTGCTGGCCACCATGGCGGTGACCGAATTGCGGACGCGCGGTGTGACGCTCGACTTGCCGTGGATGTTCGAGGACGCGACACCGCAGGCGCTGGCCCGCCGAGCCGACGACGCCGACGGCGCATCCGGCCTGACCGTGCTGCTTCCTTTGCGCGCGAACGGATCCGAGCCGGCCGTGTTCGCCGTCCATCCGGCGGGCGGCCTGGCGTGGTTCTACGGCGGACTCGTCGAACATCTGCATCCGGATCGCCCGGTATACGGCCTGCAGGATCCGCACGTGGTGGCCGGCGAACCCCTCGCGAATTCCGTCGACGAATTGGCCGCACGCTATGTGGCCGAGATTCGCCGAGTGCAGCCGACGGGTCCGTACCACCTGCTAGGGTGGTCGCTCGGCGGTCAGATCGCGCACGCGATGGCGGTTCGGCTGCAACGCGACGGCGCTCGAGTCGGCGTCGTGGCCCTGCTCGACAGTGCGGCGGGCGCGCCCCCGCAACCGTCATCCGCCTCGGCCGATCCGGCGCCAGGGGAGCTGATGGCCGATCTGCTCGGCGGCTGGCGGGAATTGTTCGACCTCGGTGACGAGCTGGTGGTGAGCACCCACGAACAGGCGTGGGATGTCATCCGGGGGCAAGTGATCGCGAGCGGACTGTTCACTGCCGAACAGACCGATCGGGTGATGGGGAGCTTCCGTACGGCCGCCGATATCTCCGCCGCTTACCGAGCAGACGTCTTCGACGGGGACCTGGTCCTGTTCACCGCCGGAAAGGATCACCCGGACACGGAGGCTCTCGCACGGACTTGGCGGCCCTACATCGGTGGCGACATTCACAACATCGTCGTCGACGCCCGCCACCTCGAATTGAGTCATTCCCATGTACTGGCCGTCGTCGGCCCTGTCCTCGAAAGGTTCATGGAAGAATGCTGACCACTCTGCAACACGTGCGTCTCGATGACGGCAGGACGGTCACGTGCACCAGTCCGGCCGAAGCCAGGATGCTGTGGGGGGAGACGACCGCGGCGGACGGGTTCTACCGGCGCGCGGCCGAGTTCCTGAGCCCCGGTCAGGTCGTTCTCGACATCGGCGCCAACATCGGCCTGAGCGCGATGATGTTCGCCGACACCTGCCCCGGTGTCCGGGTCATCGCGGTCGAACCGGTGCCGATGACCTTCCGTTGCCTGGATCGCAATATCGCCGCGCATGTTCCCGGCGGGATATCGCTGCGAACCGCGGTCGGCGCCACGCCGGGAACCCGGGCCTTCACCTGGTACCCGCGCGCGACGGCGAATTCCGGATTCTTCGCCGATCGCGCGGCCGACGACGAGGCGACCGCCATCTATCTGCGCAACAACGGCTTGGACGACAAGGCCATCGCGGTCATCACCCAGGGGTTGCACGACGGCGTACAACTCGAGGTCGGGGTCACCACGGTGTCGGCGATCCTGGACCAGCACTGCCGCGGGTGCGAGATCGGCCTGCTCAAGGTCGACGTCGAACGCGCGGAACTGGATGTGCTGCGCGGGATTACCGACGCGGACTGGCGGCGCATCCACGTCGTCGTCGCCGAGGTGCACGATCGCGACGGCCGGCTGCGCGAGATCTGCGATCTGTTCACACGTCTGGGCATGTCGGCGCAGACCCGCCAGGACCCGCATCTGGTCGGCACCGAGATGCACGAGGTCTTCGCCGTCCGCCCGCGAATCGACCGGTGAGCACCCGGTGCGCACCCGCTGAGCTCAGCGCCCGGTCGCGCCGTCGATCAGTTCGCGCAGGATATCGGCGTGACCGGCGTGGCGGCCGGTCTCCTCGATCATGTGGGTGAGGGCCCAGCGGACGCTGGGCCCGGGGCGTCCCGGCCGCGGCAGTGTCGCGGCGGGATCGGTGCATCCGTCGAGCACCCGGTTCGCGTGCTCGACCGCGTCGCGATAGCGGGCGACGACATCGGCCACGCTGTCGTCGGGGGCGGCCCGGAACGTCGCCTGCCAGTCGGTCACCCTGGCGCCGAGGAACATCGAGCGCTCGACGGCGGTGAGATGGACGAGCAGACCGAGCAGATTGGTGCCCGAAGCCACCGCGGCGGCTCGGGCCTGCGGTTCGGGCGCTCCTTCGACCTTCGCGGCGACGGAGGTGCGCAAGTAGTCGAGGAAGCCGCGCAGTACCGCGAGCTCATCGGTCCCGGTCCGCGGCGGCGGAGTGTCCCTTCGGCGGGCGGCGGTGGGCATGGCGGCTCCTTCGCGGTCGAGGGGCGGTCGGATCTTCAGCCTGGCGCCGGACGTGGCGAACTGGCACGGAACCTTGCTGTTCCGGCAAGATGGCCGGAATGGCTGAGGACCCGAATGGCTGAGGACACCGACGAGGTGCTCGGTGCGGTGGGCCCGCGGTTGCGCGCATTGCGCCGCGAGCGCGGGATCACCCTCGCCGACCTCGCGGCGAGCACCGGGGTGTCGGAAAGTACGTTGTCACGCCTGGAGAGCGGGCAGCGGCGGGCGACCCTGGAATTGCTGCTGCCGCTGGCCCGCACCTACGACGTCCCGCTCGACGACCTGGTCGGGGCTCCGCGCACCGGCGACCCGCGCATCCACCTGAAGCCGATCCGGCGATTCGGCATGACCTTCGTGCCGCTGTCCCGGCGGCCCGGCGGCGTGCAGGCGTTCAAGATGATCATTCCCGCGCCCCCGCGACCGCTGGAGCCGACACCGCAGACACACGAGGGCTTCGAATGGCTCTACGTGCTCAACGGCCGGCTGCGCCTGGTGCTCGGCGACCGCGATCTGACCCTGCCGCCCGGGGAGGCGGCGGAATTCGACACGTCGGTCCCGCACTGGCTGGGCAGTGCCGACGGCGGGGTGGTGGAACTGCTCATCCTGTTCGGCCCGCAGGGGATGCGCGCGCATGTGCGTCCCGGCGCGTCCGCCGAGGGAGAGAGCCGGTGGTGAGCGGAAACCGACGACACCGCCGAGGTCGTGCGCACAGTCACGGATCGAACCGCAGTACCGTATCGGCAACACCGCCGTACGTCATCGGACAGGATGGACATCGTATGCTCCGAATCGCGTCGATCGTTGTGGCTCTTGGCTTTTCGTCCCTGATCGCGTCCGCGCCGCAGGCGGGGGCCGTGGCCGAGGCGCAGTGCGGCACCCCGCTGTCCGCCGCGGAGATCCAGACCGTCGCCGCGCTGTCGGATACCACGACCATCGGCGCCGGGCCCACCCTCGACCGGCTCGACGAGGCCGTGGCGCGAAACCATCGGATCGCCGACATACTTGCCTCCCACCATGATTGGCGCGGGTTGTTCGATGTGGGACTCGACGCCGTGGAACAGTCGCCGGTGCTGCCGCTGCAGCACGATCCCGGCGCCTTCGCCGACCCGGAATACGCCCACGCGATCAGCTACGAACTGCTGCGCCGATTCCTGGTGAACCTGCACGCGGAATTCACCGGCGGCACCCCCGAGCCGCACTGGGCGTGGTATTTCCAGCTGGCCGGTCAATGCGACCAGTCGCCCGCCAGGGTCGCGATGGCCGGCTACAACGCACACCTGACGGTCGACCTCGCCTACGCGGTCGCCGCGGTCGGCAGCAAACCCGAGAACGCGCCGGACTTCTTCCACATCGTCGACGCGATCGCCCGCAGCGGCGATCTGATCGTCGATCGGACCAGGCAGGTCTACAACGCCGACCTCGGGCCGCTGTGGCGGTTCTACTTCGTCGGCGAAGGGCTCGACCGGCTGTTCGGTCAGGGCGTGGCCACCGGGCCGCTGCTCGAGGTCGCCGACCTGGGTTACAACGTGGTGGTCTGGACCAACGGGCTGGCATTGCAGAATCCCGCCACCGCCGAGGCCACGCGCGCGGAGATCAACGCCCTGTGGTCGGCCGACGACGCGGCCTTCGCCGTACTCGCACGCCTCGGCGGTCTGTGAGCCCGGCGGGCCCCGTCAGTCGGCGGGCAGCGGGCGGCGGCCGGTGACGGTGAGCAGAATGTCCTTGGCGCACATCGTGATCGGCGTTCCCGAACCCAGCGTGACCGGCGCGTCGGACGCCCGCAGTTGCCGACCGGCCAGGTCGACCCCGAAGTAGCGCAGCGATTTCGGGCTCGCATTGTCGAGCACGAGGGCGATCCGTTCCGGCGGGGCGGGCGGCAGGCCCAGGGGCTCGGTGATGTCCAGGCCGTGGATCACGTCGTGGCTCAACGCGCCGACCACGCCACCGCCCGGCGGACGCCACGGGTGATCGACGTTGTCGCGCAGCGACGCGAGCAGTGCGGCATCGCTCATCCGTGCGGTGTCGGCGCGCGCGGCCCGGTCTGCGTAGCGGTGGAACGAGAAGCGCGCGCCGGCCAGGCCGCGCACGAACGCCCAGGTGGATGTCCGGTAGGGCATCGTCATGTGGGCGAGCACCTCGCGGACTCGCCAGCCCTCACACAGCGAGGGCGCGGCCCACTGCTCCGGCGTGAGGGTGGCGAGCAGATCCGCGAGGCGTCGGCGCTCGGCCACGGTGTGCTCGCGCAGGAGGTCGGTGTCGGTGTCGGTGGAGGTCATGAACCCGTCGTTTCGGTCGTAGGGCAGTGGTCACCTCTGTTACGAACCCGATGGCGGGAATTCATCGGTGGGTGCGCGGAAAATCGGCGGGAGGCCGAATTCGGCGAACCGGTCGCCGCTGCCCAGGTATGTCACCTGCCGCGCGATCGATCCCGACCGCGCCTCGATCGCGAGCAGTGCAAAGGGCCGCAGCACACCGTCGGTGTCGGGGCGGTACTGACCGAATCCGATCGAACCGTTCATCCGGACCGGTATCAGCCGATCGTCGATGCACGCCTCGCCCGCCGCGAAAACCGAGACGACGAGGTCGCGCCCGCTCAGTCGCCACGCGAACGGCGGCATACCGGATTCGGCGTCCTCACACAGCAGCGCGGCGAGAGCGCCGACATCGTGGTTTTCGAAGGCCGCCACGTAGCGCCGGACCAGTTCCCGGTCGCCCGGATCGTCGGGATCGAGCGGATCCGTGGCGGACTGCCGGACCGCGGCCAGGGTGGCGCGGGCGCGTTGCAGGGCGCTGTTGACCGCAGCCGGGGTCACCTCGAGCATGGTCGCGGTTTCGGCGGCGCTGAACGCCAGCACCTCGCGCAGGACCAGCACCGCCCGCTGGCGCGGCGGCAGATGTTGCAGCGCCGCGACGAAGGCCAGCCGCACCGACTCGCGGCGAACCACGCGGTCGGCCGGGTCGAGCACCCGCGCGTCGGGGACCGGATCGAGCCATCGGTCGGCGGGCACCACCGCATCCGGATCGAATCCGGTCGAGACCGGGCCCTCCCACACCAGCATCCGGCGCCGCGCCGAGCGCAGCATGTCCAGGCAGATGTTGGTGGCGATGGCGTGGACCCAGGTCGACAGCCGGCCGCGCCCGGGATCGAAGCTGTCGAATCGGGCGTAGGCGCGGATCATCGTCTCCTGCACCGCATCGTCGGCATCGGCCGACGAACCGAGCAGCCGGTAGCAGTAGCCGGTCAGCGGAATCCGCAGCGCCTCGAGTGCATCGGACTCCGGCAGCGGTTCACTCGCGGATACACTCACCGTCCCATGCTCGCACCCGCGTCCGGCAGGCGACAGCGGGACCGGCCGGGTAGCTTGCCGGTCATGAAGCTGCGCGCGGGCGGGGTCGATTTTCACTACGTGGAGCACGGCACGGGCCGGCCGGTTCTGGTGCTGCACGGCGCCGGTGTCGATCACCGCGAGGCCGAGGCGTGCTTCGACCCGATACTCGGGGACATCGCCGGATTGCGGCGCATCTACCCCGACCTGCCCGGAACGGGATCCACCACCGCACCCGACACGCTGCGCAGCGCCGACGATGCCCTCGAGACGCTGCTGGGTTTCGCGGACGAGGTGACCGGCGATGGTTTCCTGCTGATCGGGCACTCGGCCGGTGGATACTACGCGCAGGCGATGGCCGCGCGGCGTGCCGATCGGGTGGCGGGCCTGGCGCTGGTCTGCCCGCTGTTGCCCGGAGTGCGGGACATTCCCGCGCATCGCGTCGTGGCCGGGCCGGGCGATCTCGGCGACGACGATTTCCGCGGCTACTTCGTCGTCCAAACTCCCGAAATGCTCGACCGCTACGAGCGTTTCGTCGCCCCGGCCGCCGCGCCGGCCGATCCGGCCGCGGCCCGGCGCATCGGTGAGCGGTGGCAGCTGAGCCCGGACGGCGCACCGCCCTATCCGGGTCCGACCACGATCGTGGCCGGACGGCTGGATTCGACGGTCGGTTGCGCGGGGGCGACCGACCTGTTCGCGCGCAGTCCGCACGCGACGCTCGCCGTCGTCGACGAGGCCGGACACGCCCTTCCGCACGAACAGCCGGAACTGCTGCGCGCCCTGCTGGCCGAATGGCTCACGCGCGTGGCGCGCGCCGGCGATCGACCGTGACGTTCACCCGGCCGGTGCCGGCGGAGGCGGGACCAATCCGACATACACCTCGAGATCGAATACCTCGTGGTTTGCCAACGGAACGCTCGGAGAAAGGAACGCTGTGATAAGCGGAATCATCGCGGTTGTCGGAGCTTTGGCCTCGGGTCTCGGATCGATCCTCACCGACCTGATCGGCATGCTCTGATCGAGGCTCTGCAGACCCGGTGAACCGATTCCGGCTTCGCCGGGTCTCTGCGGGCAGTTCGGCGCGCCGAGCGCCGAACTCTCGCCCGCGAGCGCATCGATGGGAAGAGTGGCCGCCGGATCTGTTCTCTCGACGAGGAGGCGCGGCGTGCGTTTCGGCATCTTCATTCCGCAGGGCTGGCGACTGGATCTGGTCGGCATCGAACCGGGGGCGCAGTGGGGTGTGATGCGGGAACTGGCGCAGCGAGCCGACGCCGCGGACGTCTGGGAATCGCTGTGGGTCTACGACCACTTCCACACCGTGCCGGTTCCCACCGAGGAAGCGACACACGAGGCGTGGACGCTCATGTCGGCGTTCGCCGCCACCACGACGCGCATCCGGCTGGGCCAGATGTGCACGGCGATCAGCTATCGGAACCCGGCCTACCTCGCCAAGGTGGCCGCGACCGTGGATCTCGTCTCGGGCGGACGGGTCGAGATGGGTATCGGCGCCGGCTGGTACGAGCACGAGTGGCGCGCCTACGGCTACGGATTCCCCTCCGCAGGTGAGCGTTTGGGCCGGCTGGACGAGGGTGTGCAGATCTTCCGTCAGGCGTGGACCACCGGCACCGCCACCCTCGACGGCAAGTACTTCCGGGTCGACGGCGCCCGGGTGTATCCGTTGCCGCTCCAGGGCGGCGGTATTCCGATCTGGATCGCGGGTGGCGGGGAGAAGGTCACGCTGCGCATCGCCGCGAAATACGCGCAGTACACCAACTTCGCGGGCGATCCCGAGACCTTCACCCGCAAATCCGAACTGCTGCGCGAGCATTGCGCCTCCGTCGGAACCGATTTCGACGCGATCACCCGCAGTGCCAACTTCAACACCGTGATCGGCGCCACCGAGGCCGAGGTGCGCGAACGGCTGGACGGACTCGCCTCGCGACTCGCTCCTGTGCTCGGGGCCGAGGCCGCGCGGAACTGGGTCGCCAACCTCTCCGCCGAATCCCTCGCGGTCGGCACACCGGAACAGATCGTCGAGAACCTGTCCCGGGTCCGCGATCTGGGCTTGTCGTACGCGATCCACAACTTCCCCGAATCGGCATACGACCTCTCCGGTGTGGAGTTGTTCGAGCGTGCGGTGATTCCCGCGCTGCGATGAGCCGCCGCCCTCAGTCGACGCGCACGTCCTCCGGTGACCAGAACGCTCGCATACCGGTGATCCGCGCGTCCTCGTCGAAGGTCATCACATCGATCGGTTCGATCGTCGTTGTGCGGGAACCGGTTTCGGTGACCACCCGGAACCGGAACGCCGCCGCGCCGCCCGCGATCCGCAGGTCGAGCAGTTCGGTGCGCATATGCGCGGAATCCAATGCGCCGTAGAACTTTTCGATCGCCGCCCGGCCGATGTGCGGTGGTGAACCGAACGGATCCTCCACGGTGGCGTCCTCGCTGTAACATGCCGCCACATCGGCGGCGGACCCCGAGCCCACCGCCTCGAGATACCGATGCACCGCTGCTCGAATCCGTTCCGCTGAAGCCATGGGACAACGAAAACACGGATCCGGCGCGGTGCCGCGGACCGATCCCGCCTGCCGGGACGGTCGGCGCGCCGCCGACGGGGCATCCGAAGCCGCCACCAGGAAAGGGATACGCATGAACCATCGCATGGGCGCAGGTGCGGTATGAGCGCCGCCGACGACCACACGGACGACGAACGCTATCGGGAGCTCGCGGCGTCGGCCCGATCCCTGCTGGCGGGGGAACACGACCGGATCGCCAACGCCGCCAATCTGTCGGCGCTCGTCTATCACGGTCTTCCCGGTCTGAACTGGGTGGGGTTCTATTTCTACGACGGGAGGGAGCTGGTGGTCGGCCCCTTCCAGGGCCGCCCGGCGTGTGTGCGGATCGGGCTGGATCGCGGTGTGTGCGGTGCGGCGGCGCGGACTCGCCGGACTCAACGCGTCGCCGACGTGCACGCGGTGCCCGACCATATCGCCTGTGATCCGCTGAGCAGATCGGAACTGGTGGTGCCGCTGGTGTCGGAGGGCACGCTGCTCGGCGTCTTCGATCTGGACAGTCCCGAACTCGACCGATTCGGACCGGTCGATCAGCGGGGCCTGGAGGAGATCGCGGCCATCTATCTCGCGTCGGTCGAGGGGAGGGACTGAGCGGACGTCCGGCTGGAAGTCGCTGTGCTGCAACCGAATCGGAGGCGTGTTCCGGGTGTCGCCGGTCGGCTACGAGGCCGCCTGCATCGCCGGCCGGAAGGCCTGGGGGCTCGGTCGGCCCAACGTCCACCTGGCCGCGGCCAGTGCCTCCGCACACGACGCCTTCAGGCGTAGATGCTGGGGGCGGGGATAGCCTGCGGCGTCGACTTCTGCCCGCAGCCCCACGATTCGACGTTCCAGCAGGCGTGCGTCCGCAGTCTTCAGCCCGCGCCGCGCAGATGTCAACGCGGTCAACACTCTGCGCTGGAGATCGTCCATACAGCACACCTCCTGTGGTGATGGGCCTCGACGGTGACGAGGTTCGTTCCGGTGCGGATTATCGATGAGTACCCCGGCGACGCGCCGTGAAAACGGCGCTCCCCGTTCGAGGCGCAATGAGGCAAACGGCTTGTACCGGACGAACATTCGTCCTCCGCGCCGGCGGGCTCGCCGGGACGAGGTTTGCCGCGGCGAGCAGCGGGGCACTCGAAGACTGGTCGTCATACCTCGGCTCCGCTTTGCCGGGCCGGTATGTCGCCGGTGTTGTTGACTCATCGCGTCGGATCGAGGTCCGTTATGCACAGTGACCCACCCGGTCGCACCGGTGCGTCGCCTGTTTCGGCGGCCGGAGTCGCCGCACTGCTGCGTGCCCTGCCCGGCTCACCGATGGCCGGGGTGACCGCGCACGGCGGAACGGTGCTCGAGATCGTCGCGGCGACGACGCATCGCGCGCGAATGGTCGAGGAGGCTCAGCTGCTCCACCCCGACAGCCCCGCTCGCGAGGTAGCGGCGACCGGCGTGCCGATCGTGATCACCGATCTCGCGGGCAGTTCGCGCTGGCCGGGGTGCGGCGCGGAACTGCGGTTGTGGGGAGTGCAGGCGGTGCAGTGCCAGCCGCTGTCCGACGACGACGGTTCGGTGGTCGGGGTGCTGAGCATCTATACCCCGGCCGCGAATGTGCTGAGCGAAGAACTCGCCGACGCACTGCACCCGGTGTGCCGTTGTGCCACCGACCTGTTGCAGACCCGCCGCCGCAATCCACCGCGGCTGCGGGGGGACTGACGGCGGTACACCGCCGCGGCGGCGGTGTGGTCGCCGCCACTCGAAAGCTCACCGCCGGGGATCCGCCGTCGGTGATATCCGGGCCCTCATTAGCATCGACGTGGCGTACCCGTCGAGGAAACCGAGGACCTGCGTTGACTACCGAACAACTTGACCGCTGGAACGCCCAGGAAGCCGCCGCGGAGGCGATGATCCCCATCATCGGCACGTTGTATCGGGCGAAGGGTGTGACGGTCCTGCTGCACAGCCGGTCGCTGGTGAACCGGTCGGTGATCAGCATTCTGCGGACACACCGGTTCGCCCGCCAGATCGAGGGCGAAGAGCTGTCGGTGGACGAGACGCTGCCGTTCCTGCGCGTCCTGGACGAACTGGATCTCGGCCCGTGCAAGATCGATCTCGGTCAGCTGGTCGTGGCCTATCGCGCCGACGACCGCGGGCTCTCGGTTCGTGAGTTCGCCGAGGTGGTTCTGGCGGAGGTGATCGGCGGCAACAAGGCGCAGTCGCCGGGTCCGCGCGATGTCGTGCTGTACGGCTTCGGCCGGATCGGCCGGCTGGTCACCCGCCTGCTCATCGAGAAGGTCGGCTCCGGCAACGGGCTGAACCTGCGCGCGGTGGTGGTTCGCCGCGGCGGTGACGGTGATCTGGCCAAGCGCGCGTCGCTGCTGCGCCGGGATTCGGTGCACGGGCACTTCAACGGCACCATCAAGGTCGACGCCGACAACGACACGATCATCGCCAACGGCAACGTCATCAAGTTCATCTACAGCGACGATCCGACGACCATCGACTACACCGAATACGGAATCGACGACGCGATCCTGATCGACAACACCGGCAAGTGGCGCGATCGCGACGGGCTGTCGCAGCATCTGCGCCCCGGCATCGCGAAGGTGGTCCTCACCGCGCCCGGTAAGGGCGACGTCCCGAATATCGTGCACGGCGTCAACCACCGCGACCTCGATCTGACGCAGCGAATCTTCTCGTGCGCCTCCTGCACCACCAACGCGATCGTGCCGCCGCTCAAGGCCATGGACGACGAATTCGGCATCACCCGCGGCCACGTGGAGACCGTGCACTCGTTCACCAACGATCAGAATCTGCTGGACAACTATCACAAGGCGGACCGCCGCGGCCGCTCCGCGCCGTTCAACCTGGTTCTCACCGAAACCGGCGCCGCCTCCGCCGTCGCCAAGGCGATGCCGGACTTCAAGGCCAAGATCACCGGTAACTCGATTCGCGTCCCCACCCCGGATGTGTCCGTCGCCATCCTGAACCTGCAACTCGAACGGGAGACGACGAAGTCCGAGGTGCTCGAGTACCTGCGGCAGGTGTCGCTTGCCGGCCCGCTGAGCCGCAATCTCGACTACATCGCCGCGTCCGACGTGGTGTCCAGCGATTTCATCGGCTCGCGCGCGGCGTCGATCATCGACGCCAACGCCACCATCGTCGAGGGCGACACCGCGATCCTGTACTGCTGGTACGACAACGAATTCGGTTATTCGTCCCAGGTGGTCCGGACGGTGCAGTACATCTCGGGTATCGAGTACCCGACCTACCCGCAGTTCGCGGATCGGTCGCAGGATGCCGCCGATGTGCGCGCGCTCGCGGCGGTCGAGGCGGGGTAGCCGCGCCCGGTCAGTGGGTGAGGACGACCTTGACGACGACCACCGTCGTCGCGACGGCGGTCAGCAGGAGTGCCGTGAAAATGGTCGAGCGGCCGGGTCTGGCGCCTTTGAGCCGTTCGATGACGAAGACGATGCCGCCGATGCGGACGAGCATCGCCACCTCGGCGACGATCTGTGCGGTGCGGGGTTCGAGCCAGTCGACGGCGGCGCCCGCCAGGATGATCGACGGCAGCACGGCGGAGCTGAGAATCGGCACCGAATCGCGCAGATCCTCCCACCGCTGCCGCGGCGTGAGCGCGCGGTTCTCTCGCACGGCCTGGCCGACGCCCTCGGCGAAGGCGTGCGCGACGAAGGTGGACAGCGCGGTGCCGACGACGACGAGGATTCCGACGTGCTCCTCGGTGGTGGTCACCGGGATCAGCGCGGCGAGGATGAGGATGTTGCCGTAGACGTAGGCGCTGATCCGGCTGGCGGCATTGCTGCGGTCCAGCGGATTGCGCCGGGAGAACAGGGGACCGTGGAGCAGTGCGTTGCGGCTGCCGTCCATGAGTCTCCCGTTTCTGATCGTCCGGTGCGGGGCGCGGCCATGGGTCGGGCACGGGTGGGGCAGGCGGGCCGCCGCGAACAACCCTAGGACATCGGTGACCTGCCCACCTGGCGGTGCGGCGCGTTCGTCTGGTTTGCTCTGGCAGAGCCGGGCATTCGGGCCCGGCGCGTGCGTGAGTGCCCGGCGACAGGTGGAACGCGAGGTCAGGTTATGGGGTTCGGGGACGGCGGTCCGGCGGGGGAGCCGCGCGGCGTGACCGGGGTGGCCCTGTGGGTCGGTGTGCTGTGGGGTGCGCTGGTGGCCGTGCTCACCGCACCGCTCGCCGCGGCGGTGGTGGCGAGCGTGTATCGGTTCCCGATTCCGTTCGGTGAGTACGCGGAAGGACTTCGCGAGGCGGTGAACGCCGCGCTGGCCGCGGTGTTCTATCTCGTGATGGGCGGCGGCATGTTGCTGGCCGTGCTCGGTGGTGCGGCGGGGTTGATGATCGTGCGCGCGCACGGCCGGCGGCTCGGGCGTTCGCTGGCGCTCACCTTCGCGGCGGGGTTCGGGCTGGCGGTGCTGGGCGCGTTCGCGCTCGCCCTGCTCGAGCACGTCATCGGCCCGTGGTGACGAGCCCTGTAATGACCGCCGGTCCGGTCAATCCGCCGTCGTAAGTGGTTCGCGCAGTTCGCGTTTGAGTAGTTTTCCGCTCTGGTTGCGGGGCAGCGACTCGGCGAAGCGAATGTTCTTGGGCACCTTGAAGGGTGCGATCAGCTCCTTGACGTGCGCGATCAGCGCATCGGCCGTCGTCTCGCGGCCCTCGTGGAGCACCACGACAGCGGTGACGGCCTCGATCCACTTCTCGTCCGGGGTGCCGATGACCGCCACCTCGGCCACGGCGGGATGGGTGTAGAGGGCGTCTTCGACCTCGCGGGAGGCGACGAGGATACCGCCGGTGTTGATGACGTCCCTGATCCGGTCGACGACGGTGATGTACCCGTCGGCATCCCGCGTCACCAGGTCGCCGGAGTGGAACCACCCGTCGCGGAAGGCCTCCGCGGTCGCCTCGGGATTGTCCCAGTACCCCCGGCACAGCTGTGGCGAGCGATAGAGGACCTCCCCCGGCTCGCCGGGGCCGACATCGTTGCCGTCGGGGTCGACCACACGGGTTTCCACGAAGAACACCGGCCGCCCGCACGACGACGGCCGCTCGGCATGTTCCTCCGGGCGCAGCACCGTGGCCAGCGGCCCGATCTCCGACTGTCCGAAGCAGTTGTAGAAGCCGAGGTCGGGATAGCGTTCCCGCAGCCTGTTCAGCACGGTCACCGGCATGATCGAGGCGCCGTACTGGGCCTTGCGCAGCGAGGACAGGTCGCGGCGGTCGAGGTCGGGGTGGTTGGACAGCGGCACCCAGACGGTCGGGGCGAGGAACAGCGAACCGATCCGGTCCTGTTCGACCCGGCGCAGAATCTCCGGGATATCCGGGGTGGCCATGAGGTGCACGGTCGCGCCGACCGCCAGGTAGGGCAGCATGAACACGTGCATGCCCGCCGAGTGGTACAGCGGCATGGCGACGAGCGGATTGTCGTCCGCACGCAGGTCCAGCGCGATCACCGACGAGACGTACTCGAAGACGAGCGCCTCATGAGTCATCATGGCGCCCTTGGGTTTCGACGTCGTGCCCGAGGTGTAGAGCAGTTGGGCCAGATCGGTGGCGGACGCCCGGGACGAGAAGTCCGAGACCTCGTCCGCGGCGTCGGCGACCTCCCGCAGCGATCCGTCGGCATCGCGCAGGGGTACCACGTAGTCGACCGCGGTGAGTTCGCCCCGCACCTGATCGAGCGTGCCGATCAGCGCGGGATCGGCCAGGACGGCCCGCGCGCCCGACTGGGAGACCAGGTAGCTCAGCTCCCCGCCCTTCAGGGCGTAGTTCACCGGTACGTGCACCAGGCCTGCCCGCGCGCAGGCCAGGAAGCCGATCACGTACGCGTCGGAATTGGTGCCGTAGGCGGCGACCCGATCGCCCGCGGCCAGGCCGAGGTCGAGCAGATGGGCCGCCACCCGGGTGATCGCGGCGTCGAGTTCCCGGTAGGTGTAGGCCCGGCCTTCGAATGTCAGCGCGGTGCGGCCCGGGACCTTCGCCGCCGAACGGTGCAGCACGCCGTCGATGGTGTGCGTGCGGGGATCGAGACTCATAGGCCGGAGATTATAGGACGTCCAACTAGTTTGGTGCGGAATTCGCGAGCCTGTTCTGCCGGTCGAGCCTGCGAACCGGCTCCCTGGGCGTACATTCGTGTCCGTGGCGCCTGCCCGTCACGGCTCGCGTCCATGACACGGAACCGGCTGCGAGGAGGCGAGATGGCGCAGGGCAAGCGCGAGGTGTTCCGGGCTCTGGTGGAGCGGATTCGCGACGGCGACGGCAGCACCCCGCGGGAGCAGCGGGCGCAAGCCTTCGGAAACGCCGGACCGCCTCCGCTGCGTGAACTCGTCGACAAGGTCGCGACCCGCCCGACCGAGGTGACCGATGCCGACTTCGCGGCGGCGCGGGCATCGGGATTCGGCGATGACGAACTCGTCGAACTGGTCATCGCCGCCGCGGTCGGGCAGTCCGCACGGCAGTACGACGCCGGGCTCGCGGCGCTGGCCGAAGCGACCGGGGAGCGTGGCTGATGCGGCCGGACGTCCTGAACCACGGCTATCGCCCCGGTACCAAACTCCTGTTCAAGGCGATCCGAGTGTTCTCCGGTCAGCCGCTGCCCGATGCCGCGAAGCTGGTGTTCTATCGACCGGATTTCTACGGCACGCGGGCGAAGGCGTTCACCCACGCGGCGATGCGCGGACCCTCCGAATGGTCGGTCGCAGACCGGGAGCTGATGGCCGCGTACGTGTCGAAGGTCAACGACTCCGCGTTCTGCATCGGTGCCCACAGCGCGACCGCGAGGCGCGCGTATGCCGACGAGGCGAAAGTTCGTGCGGTGCTCGATGATCCGGACTCCGCGTCGATCGACGCGGGCCTGCGCGCGACGCTGCTGCTCCTGGGCAAGCTGACCCGCGACGGGGAGGTCGATGCCGACGACGTCCGAAAGGTCCTGTCCGCCGGAGTGTCGCCACAACAGGTCGAGGACGCCTTGGCCGTCTGCGCCGCCTTCAACACGACCAACCGGCTCGCCGACGCCTTCGGATTCGACGTCCTGGGTCCGGACGGTTTCGACGCGGGCGCGAAATACCTGCTGAAGCGAGGCTATCGGTAGCGAGCGGGAGCGGTCCGCGGATGTCTGTCCGGTGGAAATCTAGAACAAGTTCTCGCAATGGGTAGACAGTTTTGGTAAGTTGTCTACTAGTTCACGAGGGTTTCGCCGTGCCGTCGATTCGGTTGCGGCAAACCTTGTGTCACAACCGAAATCGCACTGGAACGCCAGCTCCGACCGAGGGGAAGACCATGGCCATCGTCCACCCACTGCCGACGACCGAGGGTGACCGGCGCACGCTGGCGCTGGACAGTCCGGTGGATCGCCGGCGCATCGGCGAACTCGAGGTGGACACCACCGCCGAGGTGCAGAGCGCGGTCGCGCGCGCCCGCGCCGCCCAGCCCGCCTGGGCCGCCCGCAGCATCGCTGAGCGCGCCGAGATCGTGCGCGCCGCCATCGGTGTGATCGTCGCCCGGCGCGCGGAGATCGCCGAGACCATCCGCACCGAGACCGGTAAGCCGGAGGCCGAGGCGCTCGGCGTCGAGATCGTGCCCGCCTGCGACTTCCTCAACTACTGGACCGCGCGCGCCCGGCGTGATCTGCGCTCGCACCGGCAGCGGCTGCACGGTTATCTGAAACCGATGAAGAAGCTGTACATGCAGTATCAGCCGCTCGGCGTGATCGGCGTCGTGACGCCGTGGAACGCGCCGTTCGTGCTGTCGCTCAATCCGGTGGTGCAGGCGCTGGTCGCCGGCAACACCGTGGTGTTCAAACCGTCCGAGGTGACGCCGCGTTCGGGGGAATGGGTGGCGCGGGTGCTGCACGAGGCGGGGGTGCCCGAGGATGTCGTGCAGGTGCTGCACGGCGACGGCGAAACCGGTGCGGCACTGGTCGATTCGGATATCGACAAGGTGTGCTTCACCGGCAGTGTCGGCACCGGCCGCAAGATCGCGGCCGCCTGCGCGACCCGGTTGCTGCCGTGCACCCTGGAACTGGGCGGCAAGGACGCCATGATCGTCTGCGCGGACGCCGATCTCGAGCGCGCCGCCGCCGGCGCGGTGTATCTGTCGATGTTCAACACCGGCCAGGTCTGCATGAGCGTGGAACGCATCTACGTGGTCGACAGCGTCGCGGACGAGTTCATCCGGCTGGTCACCGAGAAGGCGGCGGGGGTCACCTATGGTCCCGGCGACACCGATATGGGCCCGTTGTTCTGGGATCGCCAGCGCGACATCGTGATCCGGCACATCGACGACGCGAAGGCCAAGGGCGCCGACATCGTGGTGGGCGGCGCGGCCGACACCGGCGAGGGCCTGTACTTCCAGCCCACCGTCGTCGTCGGCGCGCACCACGACATGGACTTGATGACCGAGGAGACGTTCGGTCCGATCACCACCATCATGCGGGTCCGTGACGAGGACGAGGCCATCCGGCTGGCCAACGACTGCAAATACGGGCTCAGCGGCTCGGTGTTCACCAAGGACGCCGCCAAGGCCCGGCGCATCGCGGCCCAGCTCACCACGGGTTCGGTCGTGCACAACGACGCGGCCGTCATCTACGGTGTGCCCGAGGCGCCCTTCGGCGGGCGCAAGGACAGCGGCGTCGGCCAGGTCAACGGCCCGGGCGCGCTGCGCAGCTTCACCCATGCCCAGCCGGTCCTGATCGACCGCTGGCAGTCCAAGCAGGAAAGCATCTGGTACCCCTACTCGGAGAAGACCATTCGCAACCTCGACGGTCTCATCCGCTACGGGTTCGGCAACAAGATCGTGCGCAAACTGCTGTCCTGACGGGTGCGCTCACGCTGCGGCGGCGCCGGGCAACAGGGCGAGCAGATTGTGGACCAGCGCTCGTTCGTCGCCGGTGCGGTGCGCGGTGTAAATGGTTGTGTCCGCGTCGGTTTCGGTCAGCGGGATGATCCGCGCCGAAGCCGGCGCCGTGAAGGTGGCGCTGCGCGGCGCGACCGTGATGCCGAGGCCCGCGGCCACCAGATAGAGAATGATGGTCCAGTTGGTGGCCTCCTGCACGATGCGCGGGCGGCGGCCCGATCGCAGCAGGGGAGCCAGGTTCCGGTCGTGGGCCAGGGAGCCGGCGGCGCGCGGGAAGAAGACCATCGGGTGATCGACCAGCTCGGCCCCGGTGACGGAATCGCGCCCGGCCAGCGGATGGTCGTCGGGCACCACCGCGACGAACGGCTCGGTCATGAGTGGTGTGATGGTGGTGCCCGGCCGTGGGTCGGGATCGCGCACGATCGCGAGGTCCAGGGCGCCGTTGGCGAGCCGCTCCATCAGGTGGCTCGTGAACCCCTCGACCAGGTCGACCTCGACGAGCGGATAGCGGTCGCGAAACGCGCGCACCCCGCGCAGGGGCTCGAGCGGCAGTACCGACGGCACGAAGCCCAGGTAGAGCGTCCCCTGCCCGCCCTGCCCGATCCGCGCGACCTCGGCCAGATCGCGTTGTGCGTGCCCGAGCAGGGCCTCGGCGCGATCACGCAGGACGGCGCCGGCGGGAGTCAGGGCCACCGTGCGCGAGGTGCGATCGAACAGGCGGGCGCCGAGCAGCGTCTCGAGCCGCCGGATCTGCTGGGTCAGGGCGGGCTGGGCGATGTGCAGCCGGGCCGCGGCACGGCCGAAATGCAATTCCTCCGCGACCGCCAGGAAGTAGCGAAGGTGCCGCAGCTCTACTCCGTCCACAGGCCGCCATCCATAAGTTCACGGTATCAATCGGAGCTATCGAATATTGGACGCTATGGGTTCCGGCGCGCATCCTGGTGACGTGATTCTCGTCGAACCGATGTCCGGGCCGGCCGACGCCGCCGCCTTCGAAGAACTCAATCTGGAATGGATCACCGCTCTGTTCGGCGTCGAACCGGCCGACCTCGCCACGCTCGGCAATCCGCAGCGGATCGTGGCCGGCGGCGGGCAGGTGCTGATCGCGCGCGACGGTGACGACCGCGTCGGGTGCGTCGCGCTGGTCGCGGAGGGTCCGGGCGTCTTCGAAATCTCGAAGATGGCGGTCGCGCCGCGGGTCCGGGGCCGGGGCATCGGCCGTCTGCTGCTGAACGCCGCCATCGACCACGCTCGCGCATGCGGCGCGACCTCGCTGTTCCTGGCGAGCAACGGGCGCCTGGCCGACGCCGTGCACCTGTACGAATCGGTGGGATTTGTCCATGTGCCGCCGGAGCAGCTGCGGCCCATTCCCTACGATCGTGCCGATGTGTTCATGAAATTCGATCTGGCGAAACAGGTTTCGTCCGTCTGAACGCCCGGCGGCCGGTCCGGAATCCGGCGATCAGTTGATCGGCGGACGCCCCTGCATGTCCACGCCCGAGCCGTTCCAGTGGAACGACACCGTCGTCGAGGTCCCGTCGGGGCAGGCGTTGCAGCTGCCGGGGGTCTTGTAGGTCAATACGACGGTGTCGTCGGTACCGGCTCCGGTGTCGATCGTGGTGAACGCCTGGGCTTTCGGTGTGGCGGTGCCGACGTAGTCGCCCTTGTGGAACAGCAGCGCGTGCTCCGGTGAGCTCGCGGTGGCGCGCTGAATCGTGACCACCACGACCGACAGTGTCGAACACCGGTTGTAGGTGCCGCGCAGTGCGGGCGGGTCGTCGTTCCATGCCCAGGTGTCACCGCCACCGGCGTCGTAGGGCGGCAGGGTGGCTACGGCCCGGCGAATCTCCGGCGCCGAGAGGTCGGTCGCGCAGTCCGCCGAACCGGGCGTCGTGACGGGGGAAACGGTTCCCTGCGTGGTGGGCGCCACCCGCGTCGGCGACACTGCCGCCGCGGTAGCGGAACTTGCAGTGGCGGAGGCGTTTTCGGGCCCATTGCCACATCCGGTCGATAAGGCGAGAGCCACGCCCACGATGACCGGCAGACAGGCCCGCCGGAGTTGTCGGCTCGGGAGGCGAGAGGCGGCGGAGCGTTGCGCGGCGACGGTCATCCGTCGAGTGTGGCGGATCGACGCGGTGAGTCCCTTCGTTTTCCGAGCGAACGGTGACCCCAGTTCTCGGGTCAAGCAACTGGAACCTGCCGGGCGGCCCGGCAACTGCGTAGCGTTTCCACGCACACGTCGCCGGGGACGGCGACGCCGTCGGCTTCTGCAGAACAGGAAGACATCGTGTCCGAATTGTCGCCGGTTCCGGCCTGTCTCGCCCACGCGATCGCCGATCGCACAGCGCCCGCCGCTGCTCCGGAACCACGGCCGCAGCTCAGTGCCAGAGAAGTGGAAGTACTGCTCGCGTGGATCCTCGGGGAGACCAAAGGCGAGGTCTGCCGCACACTGTTCATCGCGCCCGGAACGGTCAACACGCACCTCGCCCGGATCCGGGAGAAGTACCGCGCGGCCGGTCGGCCGGCGCCGACGAAGGCCGCGCTGCTGGCACGCGCCCTGCAGGACGGGTATCTGAACCTCGACGACATCTGAGGTCGCGGTTACGGATCGGGCCGCAGCGCCGGGCGTGCCGGGGTGTCGATCTCGATCCGGCGGATGCCGGAGCGGGGATCGTTGACGACGATGGTGGCCAGAATCGCCCTGTGCGGCGGCAGGATTCGAACGTGAGCCGTCCCGGCGGACGCGGTGGTCAGCGCCGCGGCGACGGTACCGAGTACCCGTCGGCGGGTGGCGGCGGGAAGGTCGTCGAGGCCGTGGTCGTCGATCAGGACGACGTCGACGCCGCGCAACCGCGCGTGGCGCGCCGCTGTCGTGACCGGTTCGGCGGCGAGTGCGGGGGCTCGCAGCGTATCGCGCAGATGTGCCTCGATCAGCCGGCAATCCTCGCGGGTGCGCTCGTCGAGGGGCTGGGGGCCCGCGATTCGTTCGAGGATGGGGCGGACCATATCGTCCAGGCGCTGGATCTGGGCTCGTCGTTCGTCGAGTGCGGCGGCCGCGGCGGCTTCGGAGCCCACCTGCCGCGTCGACTCCTCCCGCAGCCGGAAAATGGCCCGGGCCGCCGGGCGCAGGGTGTAGGCGAAGAAGGTCGCCATCATCAGCGGGCCCAGGTTGATCACCGAAATCGCCACGCCGTGACCGAATCCCTGTCCGCTCTGCCACGACCACACGGCGGAGGTGGCGATCAGCGACAGCAGACCGGCCCACGCGGCTCCCGTGCGTCCGCGCACGCACATGAAGGTCGCGGTCACGGTGCCGGCCCCGAACGACCACAGTTGCGCGACCGAGGTCGGGGGTATCGGCAGGTTGAACAGGGTCAGAGCGGCTGTCGCCGGAATCGAGGCGGCCAGCGCGGCGGTGGCGGGCAGGGGCAGCGGATCGGGGCGGATGCGCAACAGTGCCGCGGTCGCCGCGACGGTGATGGCCAATCCGGTCGGTACCGGCCACAGGTGGCGGGTCTGTTGTGCGGACGAAAGGCTCAGTGCCGCTTCCGAAATCAGGTAGAAGGCCGCGATCAGCCAGGCCGGCCGGGTGTCCATGCCGAGCAGGGTGCGAGCATCGCGCACCGGACCGGTGGCGGCGCTCATCGCTCGTCCGCCTGCCAGGACAGGTGAATCCGGGTGCCCGCGCCCGGACGGCTCCGCACCTCGACGTCGCCACCGGGCAGGCGGCGCACCCGTTCCACGATGCTGACGGCCAGACCGAGGCGGTGCGACGGAACCTTCGCCGGATCGAATCCGCGGCCGTCGTCGGCCACGGTGACCTCGATCCGGCCGTCGGCGAATCGCAGGCTCACCGTGCGCGCGGCGTGTGCTCCGGCGTGAATGACGCTGTTGCGCAGGGCTTCCGCGACGGCCGCACCGAGGATCTGTATCGGTTCGGCGGGGAAGTAGCGGTCGCCGGTGGCCGCGTCCTCGCTCACCGTGACCGGCAGCCGGTCGTCGACATCGGCGACCGCGGTGCGAATGTGCGCGGCGGCCGTCGACGCCGTAAAGCCCTGCGCGCCTTCGGAACCCACGTCGCCGAGCTTGGCCAGCGCCAGTCCGGCCTGGTGGCGCACCTCCGACCGCTGCGTTCCCCGCGCGGCCGCCAGCAATGTCGACATCACCCAGTCGTGCAGCAGGGCGTTGAAGCGGGCGCGTTGCACGGTGCGCGCGGTGGCTGCCGCGGCGGCGGCCGCGGCCTCGTGGGCTTCGGTCCTGGTCGCGTCCAGAATCCGTCCGGTGCGCATCGCCATCAGCCCGGCGGCGACGAAGAGCAGGCAGAAGCTGATCGCGAACATCAGATCCGGGACGAAGCGGCCGTTGTGGCCGGGCGCGCGGCAGACATGGTTGACGATCTGGACCGGAACCACCGCCGCGAGCAGGACGGCCACCGTCCGGCCCGCCGGCCAGACCAGCGCCGCGGACAGTCCGGCCAGGCCGGGAATGGTGGAGATCCACGCATCGGCCTGCAGCAGTTCGCCGTTCCACGCCACGGGCCACAGGACGGCCGCGACCACGAAACCGAGCGCGGTGACGGCGGCGGTCGCGCGGACCCACCGGAGGTCGGAATGAAACGAGAACAGGCCCATCACGATCGCCGGGCCGTAGACGATGCCCACCGCGAGCACCGTCCACCAGAGGGCCAGATCGTCGGCTTGGCTGGAGATGGTCGCGGCCATCAGGAACAGATAGGCCACATAACCGGAGGAGAGGAAGCGGGCGAACAACCGGGTGATGCGGTCCTCCGCCGGGCCTACCGTCGTCCGGGGGTGACCGGCGTCCGGAGCTACCGGCGTCGACGTGGTATCGGCAGCCACCCGTCCTCCAGAGCACGTTTGAACAGTTCGGTTTTGGTGCGCGACGGCCGCCCGGCCTCGGCGTACTTCTGCCGGATCCGGGCCAGATAGGCGTTGACGGTGTCTTCGGTGAGGCCGGTGAGCCGCGCGACCCGGGCCGCCGATTCGCCCGAGGCGTACAGGGCGAGCACGTCGCGCTGGCGAGGGCTGAGGGTGACCGTGGCGAAGTTCTCGTCGGAGTCGATGGCGACCGCCCACTCCGTCGTCGGCACCTGGTGCCCGGCCGCGGCGTCGCGCACCGCGGCGGCGACCACCTCGTCGCGTTCGGATTTCCGCACGACTCCGAGAACGCCGGCCCGGGCGGCGGCGCGCACCAGGAACGGTTCGTCTCCGGAGGTGAACACGAGGGTTTCGATGCCGGCGGCCCGCAGTTGCTCGATATTGGTGGCGGGGGAGGAACCGTCGGGTAGTCGCAGATCGAGGACGACGAGCCCCAGATCCGTTGTGACGGAGAGCAATTCCGCTACCGATGCGGCGGTGGCCGCGATGGTCACGGTGGGCTCACCGGCGAGTATCTGGCGCAGACCGGCGATGGTGACCTGGTGATCCTCGACGACACCGATGCGATAGGGGGCCCCGGCCGCGACATTCTCCTGCATCATGCCCCCTCCTGTTGCCGACCCGCGCCCGGCTGTGCCGGTCTCGGCGCGCGAATCCGCCGACGAATGATGATTGTTATTCACTCCGCCGGGGTAATTCATTACGTCCGGCCGCTCGGGCATTCACGGACAATTGACCAGTTGTCGTGCGAAACGCCGACTGACGCACTCGCCGCGGCGGGGCAGACTGAGCGGTATGGGATGGCAGCGCCCCAGGTTCGAGGAAGGAGGCGTGGTTGTCGTGACGGCCGAACCGCGCCATGTACCCACGGTCACGGTGGATTTCGACGATCTCGCCGAGCTGATTCTCGCCGTGCACACGGTCGTCACCGATGTGCCGCGCCGCCTGCGTCGCCGGCACGACAACGTCGTCGACATCGTCGCGGCGACGCTCAGCGATATCCGCCCCTCGGACGCGGGACGCCGTCATCGCCTACTCCGCACCCCCGCGGCGGCCTTCGCGGTCACCCAGCGCGGGGAAACGATCGACGTCGTCATCGAGCGCGACGACACCCTCGTCAGCGCCGGCTTCTTCGACCAAACATCCTCGGCCCACACGGATTTCGCCGCCTGGCTCGCCGCCCACACCCACGACGCCCTCCAGGACCGCCACGTCCACTCGATCCTGTCCTGAGCGCTCCGGCGGTCGTCCCCGTGGTGTGATCCTGCTATTCCCTACCGACGGACGGGTTTGCCGAACAGGTTCAGCATGAAGGGGGCGATCTGGGGGAGGAGGGTGGTCCAGAGTTCCGGTGCGAGGAGCACGGATCCGGCGTCCTCGGTGGCGCAGCCTTCCGGGGCGGGGATGCCGGCGAAGCGGTCGGCGAGAAATTTGATCATCAGCGGGATCGCGAACGTGTCGAGGGTGAGGTGTTCGCTGAAATGGTCGCGCAGATACCGGATGCGGGCGGCGGGGTCGGCGCAATAGGTTGCGACCAGATCGTTGACCGGTCCGACGGGGAGCAGCCAGTCGGGGTTGGCGTGCAGCATGAACATCGGCATATCGGGCACGTGGTGGCCCATCTTGATCTCGTTCATCACCGCCACCGCGCGCGGATCGTCGAGCGGGTGCGGGATCGTGAAGAGGCTGTCGTAGTCGACGAACGGCACGACCAGGGACGTCGGAACCTGGCAGAGGTTCTGTTCGGCGGCCACGATCGCCCGGCCGAGGGGTGTGAGGTACTTGTCGAAAAGGTCTGCCAGTTCGGGATATTCGCGGCTCGCCCCCACCGCGCCGGCGAAGACGATGCCCGCGCCGGCGTTGGTGCTCGCCATCTTCAGCGCCGCGCCGACATCGGCGGGAATACCGCCTTCGGCGGCGCCGGCGATGGTCAGCTCCGGGGCGTAGTCGCGATGCAGTTCGGCGGCGTGCCCGGTGGCCAGCGCGCCGCCGGAATAGCCCATCATCCCCACCTGGGTCCGCGGTCCGTCCAGGCCCATCGGGGCGAAATTCTCCGCGGCGCGGATACCGTCGAGCGTGACCCGGCCTTCGAGCGGACCCGCGCCGAAGGCCTGGTCGGCGCCCTCGGTGTCGGTGACGACCACCGCCCATCCCATCTGCGCGGCGGCGATCGGGACCGCGAAAAGGCTGCTGGTTTCGGCGGAGCCGGCGAGCGGGCCGAGCGAGCCCACCTGGCTCAGATACGAAGGGCGGCAGTACTGTCCGAGCGAGTCCTCGGCGAACTGATACGACAGCAGGGGCCGGGGTGTGGGGCTCTCGGCGTGCGGTCTCATGCGCGGCGCCGTTTGGAAAAGTGCCCAAACGCGCTCAGGGCGCGAAGTGGTGTGCCTGCAGCCGCTGTGCGGTGACGGCCGCGGCCACGGTCATCGCCTCGGTGGGGTTCTGCGGGTCCAGCCCGATGAGATCCCGGACCCGGCACAGGCGATAGTTGACGGTGTTGCGGTGGATGTCGAGGCGGCGCGCGGTGGCCAGCTGGTTGAGGCCGGTCGCCAGAAACAGCTCGAGCGTCCGCGCCAGGACGGGCTGGGTGTCGAGTGGTTCCAGCACCGCCGCCAGCCCGGGCCGCGCGGCATCGCCGGCGGCGACGGTGTATTCGAACTGCAGATCACTTCTGCGGCAGATGTTTTCGTCACGGTCGAGGCAGCGTCAGAGTTCGGCGAGGATCCGGGCCTCGGCGTAGCCCGACGGTATGTCGGGCCGGGCCGCGGTCGCAATGCCCACCCAGTACGCCGGTGTCCTCCGGGACAGGCGGGTGCGCAGCAGCGCCGTCGTGTCGCGGCCGTCGTCGCCCGGCGGCAGCGGCATCAGCGCGACCCAGCCCGACATGTCCATTCGCAGAAGAACTCCCGGCATCGATTCGACCCGGTGGCGCAGATCGGCCGCCGTATCACCGATATCGGAGCCCAGCCGGAACACCGTGATCAGGTAGCGCTCGGCGAGCCGGACGGTGGTCCGCCCGGGCCATTGCTGCGGATCACGCCCGGTGAGCAGAGCGTCGGTCACCGCGCGCCGGTGTTCCATGAGCTCATAGTGGGGATCGTGCGCGCGGTCGGCCGCGGCCGCCACGATGCGCTGGGTGAGCAGGCCGAGATAGCGCATCAGCGGCGCGGCCGCCCCGAGCAGCAGTTCGCGGTCGCTCGCCGTCGCCGAGTCGAGCAGGCGATCCCAGACCAACGCCGCCCCGAGCCGGTAGCGGTCCAGGACATCGGTGACCGCCGCACCGTCGCGGACGCGTTCGACCGCGAGCCGCACCATATCGGCGGTGTCGTCCTCGCCGGGTTCGATCCCGGTGCGCAGATAGCGGAAGAACAGGTCGACGTTGAGTTTCACCCCGTGCGCGAAATCCGCGGCCACCAACGATTCCGGCAGCCGCGGATACGGTGGCACCACTGCGTAGAACCCGTCCACCATCGCCACGACGCTGCGGTGCAGCTCATCGATTCCCGGTCCCGGTGGCGATGTCATGGCAGGCCCCTCCGTCCCGCGCGACGATTACGGCGACAACATTCGCTCGATGGTATCGGTCCCGCGCCGGGGTGGCCTGCGGTTCGGATTCGAACCCGAAGGTTCCGCTACCAGTAGCGGACCTGCTTCCCGTCGGTGTCGGTGATGAAGACGGTGGCGTCGGCGGTGTCGAGATCCGCCCGGCGCAGCGGGATGTGGCCGAGGACGATCGGTTCGCCCGTGGCGATCGCGGCGGGCAGGTGCTCGCGCAATTCGCCTGTGGGAAAAAGGGTTCGGCGCGTCGTGGCCTCTGCCAGCACGCCCTGAAGGGTGGCCGGATCGGCGGCGGGGGCGCCGTCGGTCGTCACGACCGTGTAGCGGGCTCCCAGGCTGAGGGCGACGAGGGCTCCGGCTCCGCCCCAGCCGGGCGCCTCCTCACCGGGGGAGTGCGCGCGCTGGAGGTGGGCATTGTGCGCGAAGACGAGACTCGGCCCGCGATGCCGCTCCCGCTCGACGATCGTCAGCAGATTCGCGGCCATCATCTCGGCGCGCAGGCTCAGCAGGTCGCCGAGGCGATCGGTGGATGGGGTCGCCATGGCCGCGTGATAACGCAGCAGACCCTGTGCGGTGCGGGCATGGTCGGCAGCCCGGTCGTAGCCGGACGGATCGGCGGGCCGCAGCCCCGGACCCGCGCGGTGCAGGGCACTGGCGAGGTCGTCGGCGACGATGCGCAGGGCGCGGGCCCGGTCGGAATCGCCGATGGAGGCGGCCGGGTCGAACATGGCCGCCTCGTTCGTCCAGTCGGCATCCGCACCGGCCAGGGCGTCGAGGTCGGCTGCCGACGCCGGTCGCAGCGCCGCGGGCAGAGAGTCGGCGACCGCGGCCAGCGCATGTCGCGGACTCGGTGCCGCGGAGATCTCCACCGGTGCGTCGAATCCGTAGCAGTGCACGCGAGCCTCCGGCGACCGGCCGGTGTTGTAGGCGCGCAGCCATTCGACGAGTTCGCGATTGCCCGGTATCGCGCCGAAGCCGTGGCTGAACCCGGTGGCGAGGACCTCGTCGATATCCGCGGTGGCGCCGCGGACGTAGTCGTCGACGCGGGTGGCGGCGAAGAAGTCGATCTCGAGCGCGATCGACCGGAATCCCCGCTGCACGAGGTGGGCCAGAATATCGTTGCGCAGCAACGGAAATGCCGCGATGCCGTGTGTCGGCTCGCCGAGGCCGAGCAGGGCCGGGGCCTCAGGGCGCGCGGCGAGCAGTTCGTCGAGGGTGCGGCCCAGGTTCACCGGGTCGCCGAGCGGGCGGCCGATGGCACGCAGTGTGGTGGCAGTGGACATGGATACCCCTTTCCGGCAGCGAATACCTTCGACACTATCGTTGAAGGTTCGAGTGAAACTTCTGCCGAAGCGACCTGGAAAACACCCGTAGAAGTCTCAAACGGAGGTACATCCTGCGACCCGTCGATCTCGCCCGCGGACACGGATTGTCCGCTCAGGCGATCCGCAATTACGACGAGGCGGGCATCCTGCCGCCGGCCGAGCGCACCGACACCGGGTATCGCCGCTACACCGCGCTGCACGCGCTGGCGCTGAGCGCATTCCTCGCCCTTCGCGCCGGGCACGGACATCGGCAGGCCGCGGAGATCATGCGTTCGATCCATCGCGGCGACCTCGAATCGGCCTACCGGCTCATCGACGCCGCACATGTCGCGCTGCTGACCGAACGCGGCACTCGCACCGAAGTCGCCGCGGCCTTGAGCGGCCTGTCCGCCGCGCCCACACCGGTTGCCGGCCCGCCCCTGACCGTCGGCGAGCTCGCGCGCCGGCTCGGGGTACACCCGGCCACCTTGCGTACCTGGGAAACTCACGGCATCCTGCGCCCCGAACGCGACCGCGTGACGGGCTATCGCCGATACGGCCCGGACTGCGTGCGCGACGCCGAAATCGCCAGGCAACTGCGTCGCGGCGGCTATCTGCTCCCGCAGGTCGCGCAGTTCCTGGAGTCGTTGCGCGCGGCGGGCGGCGCGCAGGCGCTGAGTACCTTTCTCGATGCGTGGCAGGATCGCCTGATCACCCGCAGTCGACATCTCGTGACCGGCGCGGCTCGCCTCGACGAGTACCTGACACAGGTGGATCGGGTCCGGTAGCCGGTCCGGACGGTCGCGGCGCGCCGTAATGGGTTGTGGCGGTGGGGCGATGGGTACGTCAGGAACATGATCACACCCAAGGAGGCAGCGTGAAACGATGGATCGTGCGTACGTTGGCGATGGCCGGTGCGGCGGCGCCGCTGGCGTTCGGCGGCGTGGCCGGCGCCGACACTCCCGGGCCCGTGTACTTCTCCGCCGGGAGGTTGAACTGCTCTATCGCCGACGACGGCAGCGTGGGATGCGACCTCGCCGATCCGACGTGGATGTCCATCCAGCTCGGCGGCAATGTATCGGTGCCGGTGCCCTTCCCGGTCCGCGAGGTCGTCATCGACGTGCCGTGGGCGCCCGCGCATCCGGGGTTCGATGCCGGGACTCCGCATACCCTGCCCGGCGGCAATCCGGACATCTCGACCTACGGCCAGAGCGCCGGGTCCGGGCCGACGGCCGGACCCGCGGTCTCCCACGCCGGGTCGACGTGTGCGGTCGGGTTCCACGGCAGCTTCTCCTGTGATGCGAAGGGCCACCACTTCTTCTACTACGAGCAGATCACCGGCAGCTGATTCCGCCGGCCAATCCCGGTGGCGCAATTCGCCCGCACTCCGATGGACGGAAGCCGGACGGATTGCGCACCAGGGTTTTTCCGGGCCGATCAAATGCCGTGCAATTCGGGCAGTTCGCCGCCGGCCCAGCGCGCATAGGTGTGTTCGGGGGTCACCGTGATGACGTCGGTGATCGCGAGGAGGTCGGCGGGGATAACCCGGTCGGCGAAGTGGTCGAGGCTCGGAACGACCACGGCCTCGGCATCGAGGCGCACCGCCGCGTCGATCAACTGCTGGATCGGATCGATGGTGCGGTTGCTCAGTGCCACGGTCTTGCACAGGTTGTAGCCCAGACGCCCTGCCAGCCATCGGATTTGGGACTCGTCCCAATGCTGGTGCCGTCGCGAGACATCTCTGCGCAGATATCCGAGGGCAAGGAAGGTCATGTCGGTCCATCCTCGAGTCGACTACACGCGGGCGAACTCGGTGGCCAGGGAGCTTCAGTCTCAGCATCTTTCTGGCAAACTCGAGCTTAACGGCGTTTTTCGTGCCGTGACAAGCAGCGGCTGCGGCACCGGCGGCCGGGTGTCCGGTCGAGTTTGCTGAGGCGGAAATCGTTCTGCGCAGGTAGCGGCCATTTTTCGGCGCCCCGCGGAGTGCGCCGAAGATCAACGGGGACAGGCGTTCAGGGCACTTTCATCGCCGCCGGATGCCCTCTTCTTCGCTGATGGCGTGGGTGGGAAATGTCGACCCGAGGCGGCCGCTGTCCCGTGCATCCGCAGTGCCGCGCCGATGTCGCGTCCAGCCCGCAATCTTCGGCGAATCATGTTTCTACGCAAGCCATTTCGGAGAGAGATGGCGATCGGCATCCCTGCCGTGTCGCCTCCTCGCGCCGAAACACACGTGGCCCCAGCACCGCACTGTGCTGGAGCCACGCGGAGGCCGACGATCTCGGCCGATCTCGGTCAGTCCCGGTCGTATGCCGGTTCCGAGGGGTCCGGTTCGGCGGCGTCGCTGCCGGAGGGCAGGTCGTAGCCGAGCCGCACATCGTGTTCGACGGCGCCGCCGGCGACCTCGACCCGGCCCTCGCGCGGCGGGTAGCCGCGAACCACCACGGTGTGGGTGCCTTCGGTCAGGTCGGTCACCGTGTAGCGGCCGTCGCCGTCGGTGCGGGCGGTGCCGAGTACCGCGCCGGTCTCGTCGAGCACCGTGACCAGGGCGTCGGGCACCGCCCGGTCGCCGGCCCGGACCGCGCCGGTGAGCACGGCCAGCGGGGTCAGTTCCACATCGTGGTGCAGGACGCCGCTGTCGGGCACGGTCAGAGTCATGGCGGCCGGGCGCAGATGCGCGGCCACCGCGACGAGTGTGTAGGTGCCGCCCACGACACCCGAGCACAGGTATCCGCCGTCGGCATCGGTGACCGCCGCGCCGACGACCTGGCCACGCAGATCGGTGAGAGTGACGGTCGCGTCGGGAACCGCCCGGCCCGCCGCGCGGACGAAGCCGGACAACTCACCCGAACCGTGCAGTGTGACGTCGAGGCGTTGCGGGCGGCCGTCGACCGAGACGGTGACCGCGGTCGGCTGCTGCCCGCGGGCCGACACGATCAGCACGTAGCTGCCGGGGGCCGGCGGATCGATCACGTACCCGCCCTGCGGATCACCGGTGGCCCGCGAGACCTGATGTCCCTGCTGATCGATGAGCGTCAGCGCCACACCGTCGAGCGGATGACCGTCGGTGCGCAGCACGCGTCCGGTGATCGAACGCTGCGACCGGGCGGGCGGAGCCGTCGCGGGCATCACCGCGGTGGCCGCGGGCGTGTGGCGACCGGCGGATACGGCATGTCCGTTGGTGGCCGGCCGGCCGGTTTCGGCCTCGGCGTCCACATCGGTGATCAGACCGGCGCCGGCCGCTTCGGCCAGTTCCTGCGCCTCGTGTTCGACGTAGTCGCCGCGGGCGAACCAGGACGCGATCGAACCGAGCAGCATCATCACCGCGGCGGCGAGGAACACCACCACCAAGCCCGAGTGGAACGGGTCGGAGATCAGGTGCGGGAAGAACTCCTGGCCGGTCAGCACATCGGAGTGCACCCCCGGCTTGTCCAATGTGCCGCTCGGGCCGAGCAATTCCTTGAACGGGTTGTAGCCGAGGAAGGTCGCGAACAGGCTGCCGACCGGCGGCATATCCGCGATGTGTCCCGCGACGTCGGCGGGGACGCCCTGGTCCTTCAGCCCGGAATTCATCGCGCCGGGCAGGGTGCCGGACAGGCCGACGATCATCAGCGAGAAGAAGATGCCGATCGACAGCGCCATACCGCCGTTCATCAGCGTCGCGCGCATACCGGAGGCGACGCCGCGCTGCGAGGCCGGGACCGCGGACATGACCTCGGCGGTGTTCGGGGAGGTGAAAATACCCATGCCGAGGCCGTTGAGCAGGATGATCAGCGCGAACAGCCAGTAGTTGAAGTTCACCGGGATCACGATCAGCAGGACGAAGGTGATCGCGGCGAGCAACAGGCCGCCGGTGGCGAACAACCGCCCGCCGAAACGGTCGCTCAGATAGCCGGACAGCGGTCCCGAGACCAGGAAGCCGATGGTCAGAGGCAACATGTAGATACCGGCCCACAGCGGCGTCGATTCGAAGTCGAAGCCGTGCAGCGGCAGCCAGATGCCCTGCAGCCAGATGATGAGCATGAACTGCAGGCCGCCGCGGCTGATCGAGGCCATCAGGCTCGCGAAACTGCCCAGCGCGAAGGTCCGGTTGCGGAACAGGCTCAGGTGGAACATGGGCTGGCGCGACTTCGCCTCGATGACGCAGAACAGCACGAGCAGCACGATGCCGCCGATGACTCCGGTCAGCACCCACGGGTTGCCCCAGCCGGTCTTGGAGTCGCCGTAGGGCTGGATGCCGTAGGTGATACCGGCCAGCAGCGCCGTCAGGCCGAGGGCGAAGGTGACGGTACCCGGGATGTCGAGCGACCCGGGCGTGCGTGCGCCGTTGTCGCGCAGCGACTTGTAGGACCAGATGGTGCCGAGGATGCCGAACGGCACGCTGACCCAGAAGATGGCCTTCCAGTCCCATTCGGCCAGCAGACCGCCGACCAGCAGACCCAGGAACGAACCGGCCACCGCCGCGACCTGGTTGATGCCCAGAGCCATGCCGCGCTGCCTGGCCGGGAAGGCGTCGGTGAGGATGGCCGTCGAATTGGCCATCAGCATCGCGCCGCCGACACCCTGCGCCACACGCCAGGCGATCAGCCATATCGCACCGCCGCCGAGATCGAACGGATCGAACGACAGCGCTATCGCGCAGACGGTGAATATGACGAAGCCGAGGTTGTAGATGCGCACTCGGCCGAACATGTCGCCGAGGCGGCCGAACATCACCACGAGCACCGCGGAGGTGAGCATGAAGCCCATCAGCATCCACAGCAGGTAGCTCACGTTGGCGGGTTCGAGCGGATCGAGGTGGATCCCGCGGAAGATCGCCGGCAGGGAGATGATCACGATCGACGAGTTGATCGTGACCATCAACATGCCGAGGGTCGTATTCGACAGTGCCACCCACTTGTAGTGCGGGTGGTCGTGATCTACCCGGAGCCGGCGGCCGACGGTCTGGATGTCGGAGGCATCCAGGTCCTCGGCGGGTTGGGCGGAAGCCAAGTTCTCTCCCTCATCGACAGGAAAACGGAATGGGTCTCCAAATAATATAGTTGCGATGGCTAACTAATTGAAGAGGAGTATGTCACGTCCGAATTGTCCGGACTCTAGGTTTGATTCGGCGGGCATGTAATCGGTGTGCGACGTGATCGGCGCTCTCGAACCGGGGACACGGCGGCGGAAACTTCCGGCAACCACAGGTCGACGGGTAGCGTATCGCCGCGCAACACTGCTCTCGGATCGCCCTTGTGTGTCGTAAACCCGATGGTTACCTTCTCGAAAGGAATTGCATGCCAAAGGATTTGACGCAGTTGCAGTTGCTCACCGAACTGGAGCCGGTCGTCGCGGACCAATTGGACCGGCATCTGGCCACCGCCAAGGAATGGCATCCGCACGATTATGTGCCGTGGGACGAAGGCCGCAATTTCGCCGCACTCGGCGGTGTCGATTGGGATCCCGAACAGTCTCGTCTGTCGGAGGTGGCGAAGGTCGCCATGATCACCAATCTGCTCACCGAGGACAATCTGCCCTCCTATCACCGGACCATCAGCGAGCATTTCTCCCGCGACGGCGCCTGGGGCACCTGGGTCGGGCGCTGGACCGCCGAGGAGAACCGTCACGCCATCGCCATGCGCGATTATCTGGTGGTCACCCGCGGGGTCGACCCGGTGGCGCTGGAGCAGGACCGGATGGTGCACATGACGCGCGGCGTGCACGCGCCCGAGTACTTCCACGGCGTGCTCGACCAGGTCGTCTACGTGACGTTCCAGGAGCTCGCCACTCGCATCAGCCACCGCTCCACCGGCCGGGTGTGCGGTGATCCGATCGCCGACAACATGCTCGCGCGGATCGCGGCCGACGAGAATCTGCACATGATCTTCTACCGGTCGATCGCGGCGGCGGCGTTCGATCTGGCGCCGGATCAGGCGATGGAATCGGTCACCGAGATCGCGAAGAATTTCGCCATGCCCGGCACCGGAATGCCGAACTGGCGGCGCAACGGTGTGCTGATGGTCAAGCACGGCATCTACGATCTGCGCCAGCATCTCGACGAGGTGCTCAATCCGGTGCTGCGGCACTGGAATGTCTTCGGCCGCACCGATTTCACCGAGCGAGGCGAGCGCGCCCGCCAGGAGCTCGCCGACTATCTCGACAAGCTCGGCCGCGACGTCGTGCGCTTCGAGGAGCAGCGGGTGCGCATCCTGGCCCGGGAGGCGGCCAAGGCCGAGACCCGGGATCCGGCACGCGTGTAGCCGGGCCGGTGAAATCGGTTGGGCCGGTGAGATCAGCGGGCCATGGGTTTTCCGTGGCCGGGTATCAGCAGCCGCGGCCGGTGGGCGATCAGGGATTCCGCGGTGGTGTGGGTCTGTGTCTCGTCGTGGTTGAAGACCTCGGGTAGTGCTTGGAGTCCGGTGTCGGGAAGCAGTGGATGGCCGGTGACCAGGGCGTCGCCGCTGAAGAGGATGCCCTCGTCGGGCATGAGGTAGGCGGTGTGGCCGGTGGTGTGCCCCGGCGTCGGGACGGCCACGATACCGCCGGGCAACTGCCGCAGGGTGTTCTCGTCGTAGGTGGTGGCGGTGGGGACGCTCATGCGGACGTGGCCGCCCAACGCGCGCAGTGTCTGGAACACCCACCGCGGTCCACCGGGAGTGCCGAGCTGGCGGGCCATGTCCACGGGAGTGATCTGCTGCAGATATTCGCGACGCGCGTGCGCGGCCTCGTCCGCGCCCGTGTAGACGGGCACACCCGTGCGTTCGACCAGGGTCGGGATGGCGCCGATGTGGTCGAGATGGGCGTGGGTCAGCAGAATCGCCACCAGATCGGCCGGTTCGTGGCCGATCCGGCGGAGCGAATCGAGTACCGCGCCGGTATCGCGCGGATAGCCGGCGTCGACGAGGACCACGCCGGAATCGCCGGTGATCAGCGACCAGTTGACGTTGGTTCCGGCCACCACGTACACCGAATCGGCGACCTGCTCGATGGCGCTCATGCGGCGATCCTCCCGCGCTCATGCCGTTCACCGGACAGTCGCGAGCGGCCGGCGGCGGTGTTCTCCCGCGTCCGCGCGCTCGGCGAGCGCGGGACGACTGCGGTGTCGGATGCCGCGTCGCGGCGGAGTGTGGTGACCCGGTGCTGCGGGTCGCCGAGGTCGAAGTGGTTGCGCACACCGGCGATGGTGGTCGTGGTTGCCGCATCGCGCAACCGCGCACCGCTCACCTCGGCCGTTCCGTCGCGAGGGGCCGGCCGTTGGCGCTGTCGCACATCCGCTGTACGTCTCAGCACGCGGCGCGGGTGGGGATCGAAAGGGGTTGTCCGGGAACCAGTTCGACGGGGCCGCCCGGCGTCTGCAGGGTGATCGGGTCGCCCGAGGTGAGGGTCAGCGTGGTGTTCGCGGGCGTGATGTGAACGGTCGTCCGGGTGGCGCCGATCGCGAGGCCGCGAATGGTCAGGCCGTCGGGGAAGCCGCCGGGCAGCATCGGATCGATGGACGGGCCGCCCTCGGTCCAGCGCAATCCGAGCGGTGCGTAGAGCAGTCCCTGCAGGAATCCCGCGGCACCGGTGACGAAGATCCACGCCGACTGCCCCTGCGCGTTGGCGCCCGACCGGTCCCCGCGCGCCTCGGCCTGGAATCCGTACGGTTCGCGGGCATATGGCTGCACGGATCGGTCCAGGTAGTACTGGGTGCGACACGGGTCGTAGCGGGCACTGAGGATCGCGCCGACGCTGTTGCTCATATTCGGGCCGTCCGGATCGGTGCGGTCGAAGTAGTAGCGCATGGTCGCGGCCGGCGAATAGCCGGGCGCCGCATAGGTGAAGGGGTAGCTGAGCAACACCGTGTCGGCCTGTTTGATCGGGGCGCCGGTGTAGCCGAGATATTCGGCGGGCACCCCCGGCGCGATATCGGGCGGCATCGCCATATGCGCTGCGATATCGGCCCAGCGCGGGTCGACGGGAAGACCGGAGAGTGCGGCGGCCCGGGCGGCGATGTCCATCGTGTTGCGCACGCCGCCGTTGGTGAGCGCGTTGTCGACCGAGAAGGTGACGTACTCGTCGGATCCCGCGGCCGGGGCGAAATGGTAGGCACCGTCGGGCAGTTTCGGCCCGATCCGCGCGGTCAGGTAGTCGGCGATCGCGGTGATCACCGGCGCGCCGCGGGTGCGCAGCCATTCGCTGTCGCCGGTGGCCAGGTAGTACTGCCATTGGGCCAGGGCGATCTCGTTGTGCAGATGTTCCTCGGTCAGGCCGCAGCCGATCGGGGACGCGCAGCGCTGCGCGGGCCCGTCGTCCCAGGGATACAGCGCACCGGGCAGTCCGTAGCCGCGGGCGTTGGCCCGGGCGGCGGGCAGTGCGGCGGCGCGGAATTCGACCACGGTGCGAGCCAGGTCCGGATACAGCGCCAGCAGCGTCGGGAAGATCCAGGTCTCGGCATCCCAGAACGTCATGCCCCCGTAGTCGTCGGACGACAGTCCGGCCGGTTGCACCGACCAGCGCTCGCCCGCGCGCACGCTGGCCAGAACGGAATACAGCGCGGCGCGGATCCATCGGGTGTAGTCGGTGCGCCCCGGAGTCTCGATGGCGGGCTGCCACAACCGATCCCACTGTGCGGCATGGGCGGAATGCGTGGCGTCGAACCCCTGGGCGCGGCCCGATTCGGCCGCGGCGGTGGCGGCGGCCAGGGGATCGAGTCCGTAGTCGGTGGAGGAGATGCCGGTGTAGGCGGTGAAGGTGTAGCTGTCGTTCCCGGTGACGGGCAGCAGATAGCGGATCCCGTCGGCGCCGGGCAGCGCGGTGCCCGCGGCCTGCGGCGGGGAATCGACGGACGACACCACGAATGCCGTATCGGAGGTTCCCTCGGCGCGGACTCCCGACACCGTGCGTCCGCTGCTCGGATCGGCCGTCGTCGTCACCGGGACGACCCGCCGCGCCGCCGCGCCGTCGATCCGGTCGACGACCGCGAGCTCGCCCGGGCGCTCGGGAGTGACGGTCAGTTTCTGCACCGCGAGATCCGGCCGGTCGCGGGAGACGAAGGTGTCGTAGCGAAGCCGCAGCCGATGCTCGGGATCCGGTGTCCAGTCGGCCCGGGTGGTCACCGTCGCGGTGCGGAAGTCCAGCGTCTGCCGGTAGTCGTGCACGGTCGCCGGGTCCACGTCCGCGTCGTAGCGGTGACCGTCGACTTCGACGGCCAGCCCCGTCCACGCGGGCAACGCCGCGATCACCTGGGTGTACTGCGGCGACCGGAGGTATTCCGGTGACAGTGCGGCCTGCGCGTAGAAGCCCGCCAAATACGTTCCGGTATAACGGGATTGCTGCAGCGGGAAGGAGGTCCGCGCCGCGTCGCCGTAGTCGTGGTAGCCGCCGCCGCTGGGCGGCAGTACCGTCCCGATCCGGCCGTTGCCCAGATACGGCGCGGCATGGAAATCGCCGGGTGCGAACGATTCCGCTGTCGAGGACCACAGCTCGTCCGCCGGGATCGCGGTGGCCACCGGTGGCGGTGCGGCCACCACACCGAGGACGACGATCACTACCGGCCACAAGCGCCGACGCCGCGCAGCGGGCGTCCTTCGGATCGGGCTCACCCCGACGATCGTCGGAACCGGCCGTCGCGTGGTCAACCCGACACGCGCGGCGCGGTTCGATATCGGGCCGGAAATATCGCCCGGCGCCTCAGTCTTCGGAGAAGTCGATCCCGTTCGCGGAGAAGTCGATCTGGGCGGCCGCGTTGCCGACGGCGGTCACCATGCCGGTGCCGATCGGCCCGCGGGAATCGAAAAGCGTTGCGGTGCCGACGGATACACCGTTAGCGGTGAGGTGGGTCTCGGCCCGCAGCCCGATCCGGTCGCCGACGGGCAGGCGGTCGAGTGCCACGGTGAGGTCGGCATTGATGTATCCGATGCCCTGCGACCCCCAGTTGGTCACCAGGCTGGTGGACTCGGCGGCGACCACGGCCTCCACGAACGCGCTGCGCTCCTCACCCTCGACCGCCCCCAGCGGCACCGCCCACAGGCTTTTGCGGCCGGAGTTCTGGTGATCGCCCATCGACGTCGACCAGTCGTTGTCGCTGCGATACCACCAATCCACCCCGGCGTCGGCGGGTGGGTCGAACGGATGCTCGGAATGCCACTCCTCGCCCGGAGGGGCCTCGGTGGCGCGCAGCTGAACCAGGCGCGCTTCCGCGACCTCGACCTCACCCTGGCGCACTGTGGCCGAGGCGATGTGGATCCGCCGCCCGGCGCGGATCACCTCGGTGTGCACCTCGAGGGGCTGTCCCTTCGCCGCCTTGAACAGGTCGATGGTGAATCGAGCCGGCACGAAACCGGCCAGCCCGTGTTCCCGTTCGAGGGTGCGCGCGGCGGCCGCGCAGACGGCGGGGCCGCTGAGCATGTCCGCGCCCCAGCGGCCGTACGCCCACTTCCGGGGCAGGTACCGACCGGCGTCGTCGACGGTGAACATGGCAGGCATATCGGTCATCAGCTCATAGTGTCCTATCGTCGTCGGCGGCCTTCGGCCGACTCACTTGGTGGGCAGGGCGTTCTGCAACCCGCCGACGTCGGTGATCTTCCAGTCCGCGTTGCGGTCGATGGTGAGCGAGTAGGTCACGGTGGTGCGACCGCCGTCGGGAGTCTGCGCGCTGGTCGATGTCACGTCCAGGTAGGCGTTGACCTTGTAGATGCCGTCCGATTCGGAGGTCACCGCGGCCGACAGTGGCGTCGCCTTCGACGTCCACTGCAGCGGGAGCAGGATCTGCTCGAGTTGCGGTGCGGTCGCGTCGAATTTCGCCGCCAGCTGCGTGGTGGTGCCGGCCTTCAACCGCTCGATCCAGCTCTTCACATCGTGATAGTCGATGGTCGACGCGCCGACGGCGTACTTCGATGCGATGTCCTCGGCGTGTTTGTCGCCGGCGGCCGCAGCGTCACGATCGGACAGGGTGGAACGCGCCGAGAAGTACAGGCACCCGAACACGATGCCGACCGCCAGCAAGACGACGATCACCGCGGTCGTCACCACGGTGGAGAGCCGGACGGCGATCGTCAGCGGCGCCCGCCGCTCGGTGGCAGCCGCGGAAGACTGTGCGGCACCGGATTTTTCGTCCTTGTTTGCCTCCGCCGCCCGGATGTCCTTCTCGTCTACTGCTGTGCTCATCGGTTCGTTCCTCCTGCCTGCTGGGCTGGGTGGTACTCGGCTATTTGACGGCGATCCGGAAATGCAGCGTCCCGTCGGGGTCGACGCCCTGCAGCGCCTGGCTGATCAGCGCGCTGACGTCGATATGTGGCGAGCGGTGCACGGCCTCGGTGAGGACCGGCTGTAGGGCCGGGCCCAATGGCGCCACCGCCGGCCCGATCTTGTTCAGCAGCTCGGTCAGTTGCCCGAGGAACGGAACGAGGCCGTCGCCGGTGTAGTAGCTGTCCACCGGTTGTTTGTTCGACAGCACGGACCCGCCCTCGACGATCTTGATCAGCATGGTGCCGAACAGTCCGAGTTGCGGTCCGGCGGTTTCCAGCGAGGGCCCCAGCCAGTCCATGTTCCCGCCGAGGGCCTGCATGTCGGCGAACAGTTGCCGCATGGCGCCGGTACGGCTCAGCAGTGTGGCCGCCAGCAGGTCGGACGAGTGCTGCAGCGTGCGCATCGCCTGATCGGTACCCGTCAGCGCGGTGTCGAAGGTGTCGACCAGCCGCGCCACCGCCTCCGGGTGGATCTGCTCGAGCAGCTGTACCGCCCGCGTCGACAGCGCCGTGATGCTCATCGGCAGGTGCACCCGCTCGGTCGACATCGTTTGTCCGTCACGCAGATACGGCCCAGCCGGGCTCGTCGAGGCGAATTCGATGTACGGCTCGCCGAGTGCCGACAGCTGTTCGATATGGATCTCGCTCGTAGCCGGGATGTGATACTTGTCGTCGATCTTCAGCCGGACGAGCACGCCGGAGGCCTGTTTGCGTACCGTCTCCGCCTTGCCGACCGCGACCCCGTCGAACAGCACCGGCGAATTCGGGCCCAGCCCACCGGATTCGGCGAGCCGGAGATCGGCGGTGAAGAAGGACTTGCGCGGATCGAGGTGCAGGACGCCCACCGTCATGTAGACGATGCCGAAGACGAGCACGGCGGCGATCGCCGTGAGCGAGACGATCGATCGAATTCTCATCGGACCGCTCCGATCATCCGCAGCGTGTCGACGATGCGGGAGGTCTGTTCCTCGGGTGTCGTGCCGACGGCCGCGGACGGCGGCACCGCGACGCCGACCAGGTTGATCTTCGGTCCGCGCTCGGCGAACGGAATGATCTGCGATTGCAGCAGATTCGTCAGTGTCGCCATATTCGACGGGGAGTCGGTGTCGAGCGGTGCGCTGCCGAACAACATCGGCACCACCGCGCGCGCGGCGGCCGTGGTCGAATCCAGCACCGGCCCCAGCCATTTCGTCGACGGCGCGAACGGGCCGAGGGCGGTGAGGACGAAGACGACACCGATCTCGGCGCGGATCACATCGGTGGTGTGCTGCACACCGTCCGGGGTGAGCAGCGGATCCCACGTCGACGTGTGATTCAGCAGGCCCTCGTCGACCGTGGCCTGAATACCGCTGACCAACTGGTGAATCGAATCGGTATGTGCGGCAAGGTCACCGAGATCCGATCCGAGGACCTCCGATATCCGCGCGGTCACCGCCGGATTCGGGGGCATGATCCCGTTCACGTTGTGCACGATGTTCTGGATGTCGTGCACCGCGCCGCTGCCGATGAAGGTGGCCAGCTGCGCGAGGATGTCCTCGATGGGAAGTTGCGGGCGGGTGTCGGAGATCGGGATCGTCGCATCCGGGCGGATCTCGCCGGCCGTGGGGTGGGCCGGTTCGGTGAGTGCGATGTGGACGTCGCCGAGCGGAGTCGCCTGCCGCAGTTGGGCGGTGGTGCCGACCGGAAGCCGGACCGAGGTGCGGATCGCGACATCGGCGATCACATAGCCGGTGCGCGCCGGAGCCGTGCCGGTGGCGGGCGCCGGGTCGACGACGGTGATGTGGGTGAGCTGCCCGATCCGCACGCCGTCCGCGATGACCTTGGCGCCCTGCGGCAGATTGAGGACATCGGCGAATTCGATGCGCAGATGGTAGGTCGGTCCGCCGACACCGGTGCCCGGCACCGGGACGTCGGCCGGCTGGAAACCGCAGGCCCCGGCCGATGCCGCGAGGGTGGCGGCGACCAGCGTGTGGGCGCAGATACGGCGGAGTTTCGCGGAAGGTCGTGTCACTTCGCGCTCACCGCCGACAGGAGGACCGGAAGCGCGGGCACCGTCACCACACCGTTGCCGGCGGTCCCGCACTGTTGCCCCGCGACCGCCCGCAGCGCCGCGCAGATCTGGTCGGTTTGTGCCTGCGGCAGAGCCAGTTTCGGTGGCGCGTAGCCGATGGTGAATTCGCCGCTGACCGGATCGACCGCGTCGGAGAACCCGGTGGCGAGGGCCGGGGTCATGCGGATGATCTCGGCGAGTGAGCCGACTCCCGACGCGATGAGCTTCGACAGGCCGGGGATGTCGTTCACCGCGCGCAGCGCGGGGGAGCCGAGCTTCATGATCACCTCGTTGAGTTCCGGGAGCAGCCCGGCCAGCGCCGTCACGAGATCGGCCACGGGCGGGAACGCGAGGGTGTTGATATCGGAGAAGGTCTGGGTCAGCCGCGGCACGATGTTCTCCAGGTCCGGCCATCCGTTGCGGGCGCGATGGGCCAGTGCGGCGAGATCGTCCATGAGCTGACCGAGATGTCCGATCGCCGCGTCGGGGGAGGCGAGCGCCCGGCTGAGTTGTCCGATAAGCGCGTTGAGCTGCTCGCCGGTACCGGATGTCGCCCGGTCGAGTGCGTCGAGACCGTCACCGACGGCGGCGCGCTGGGCGGGATCACCGGACGCATCGAGCTGATCCGAGAGTTTCGCCAGTGCGTCGAAGGTCTCCGACATGCTCTTGGGCGTCAGGGTTTTGGTGATGCATCGGCTCGGATCCCAACCGGCTCCGGCGGGTTCGGCGCCGATGAGCGCCAGAGTGCGATCGGCCAGGATGGTGTGGCTGACCGTCACCGCGCCCACGTCCACCGGGAGTTTGCGGTCGGCGCGCACGGTGAAACGCACTGTGGCAGCGCCGTTGTCGGGCTCGACGGCGGTGACCTTGCCGACCTGAACGCCCATGACGGTGACCGCGCTGTCGGTGTAGAGGCCGATGCTGTCGGGCATCCGCGCGCAGTAACTGCGCGTCGCCGGTTCGGATCTGCTCATCGTCACGGCGAATCCCGCGGCCAGGACGAGCACCAGCACCACCGCCGCCGACATCAGGCCGCGCGATCCGAGAATCCTGCTCAGCATCAGCATCCCCCTCCGGGCACCGGAACACAGATGCCGGTGACGGTGGCGGCGGACTGGTCGACGCTCACTCCGCCGCCCGGCTGGACCAGCGGTGTCAGGCGCTGCTCGAAGGTGTGCAGCGAATCGAGCAGGGCGCCCATGCGGTCGCCGAGTTCCCGCAGCTTCGGGATCGCGTCGACGAGCGGTTGCGCCTGTTCGCGTAGCGAGTCGTCCCAGATCCGTCCGAGCGGGACCAGCTTCTGCACCAGCTGGGCCAGGCCGTGCAGCGCCCAGCTGAGCTGTTCCCGATTGTCGGCGACGACGTTCTCGAGTGTGCCGAAGGTCCGCATCAGGGTGACGAGGGTGTCGGAATTCCTGTTCAGCGCCGTCAGATACTCGTCGGTCAGCGACAGCGTCCGGGATACGTCCGCGTTCTGCCGGTCCATGATGGCGACGATGTCGGCGACCGCGCGGCCGGCGTGCCGGAGCGCGTCCGGGCTCTTGTCGATCGAACCGGCCAGTGCGGCGAGATCCCGGCGGATGGCGTCACCGTCGGTCCGCCGCACGGGCTCGACGGCGTCCTGGAAAGCCTGGGTGAGGTTGTACGGCAGAATCACGCGCTGGACGGGAATGACGGTGTTGCCCAACGGGTTCGATCCCGCTGGTTGAACGGCCAGGTAGTAGCCGCCGACGAGGGTCAGCATTCGCACCGCGAGGGTGGTCTGATCGCCGATGGCGACCCCGTCCTTCACCGTGAACGTCATCCGCACCCGATCGGGAAGCAACCGCAGGGATTTCACCTTGCCGACCGGAATTCCCGCTATCCGGACATCGTCACCCGTGCGGATCGAACCGGCCTCGGCGATATCGGCGGAATATGTTCGCTCGGGCGTGGTTCCGACGACATCGATCACGCCGATCGCCGCCACCAGAACGAGAACCGCGACTATTCCGCTGATGCCCCAGCGCAATTGGGCGCCGCGCTCGTCGCGGCTGGTGAACATCCGGCGCCGGACCGTGCGCAGGGCGGCGGTGACCGACGCGGGGGTGACTACCGGTGGCATAGCGTGATCCTCTGTCCGGCGATCAGGACGGCCAGCGGTCCGGGCGCCGGTGCGATCCCGTGCGAGCAGGTCATCGCCGCGTCGGGCCCGGTCTGGGGAATGGTCGTCGTCATGGTCTGGATCAATCCGGGCAGCCGTCCCAGCACATCGGCGGCCTGACGCGGGTTCGGAAGGACACGATGCAGAAGCGCGTCCAGGTCGCGGTTCTTCTCGCCGGTGACGCCCAGGACATCCAGCAGGTCCAGCAGTGGGCGCAACATCGGCGGAATTTCCATTCCGAATTGCACGAGGCCGGGCAATTTGTCGGTGATGGTGACGAACAGTTCGGTCAGATTCGTCATCAATTGCATGGCGTTGCCGGATTTCCCGGCCATATGCGCGGAAACCTGGGCGAAATTGTTCACCAGGACCGACAGCACCTGTGCGCGGTCGGACGCGTACCGGCTCAGCGTGTCGATGGCGTCGAGCGCCGGCCCGATGCCGTTGCCGTCGCCCTGGACGACGGCGAGCATACTGCTCGCGAACCGATTCAGATCGTCGGGTGACAGCTGTGCCAGCACCGGCTGCAAACCGTTGAACAGGGTGGTGATGTCGAAGGCCGGAACCGTGTGCGCGGTGTCGAAGACCGCTGCCGCCGTACGGCGGGTACCCGGCTGATCCGGCTGCTGGATCTCGAGATACCGGAAACCGGTGAGGTTCTGATATCGCACCGCCACCTTGGTCTCGGTGTAGAGCGGATGGCCCTGCGTGACGGTGAAGCGCACGCGGGCCAGCGCTCCGTCCAAGTCGACGCTGCGCACCTTTCCGACCTGCACCCCGTAGAGCCGGACGTCGTCGCCGAGCCGCAAGCCGTTCGCATCGGTGAAAATCGCGGTGTAGGTGTCGGTGTCGCCGCTGACCGGCCGCTCGATCAACCGGAACACGCCGACGAGGACGACGGCCATGGCCAGCACGGACACGGCCACTCGAATCCACAACGCGCGGGTCGACATTCAGCGACCTCCCGCACCGGGCTGGTGCGCGAGCAGGGCTGCCAGCGGCGCCGCCAAGCCGGGGACGGTGGTCAGATCCACACGGGCGTTCAGCACCGGGCCCGAGGGCGAGTCGTGGAAGCCGGCGCCGAGGCGGTCGAGCAGTTCTCGCAATTCGCTCTCCGAACGCTGCGGGTCGGAGACCGAACCGGCGACCTGGTCGAGCATCGTGACGGCGATCGGCAGGAGCCCGCCGAAATTTCGCTGCGCCGTGTACAGGGTTTCCGTTGCCACCGGCAGCATCTCGTTCTGGACCCGGTTGAACATCTCCGAGAAGCGATCGACGTTCTCCTTCGTCGCGAGCTGCTGATTCGTCAGATCCGCGTGCAACAGTTCGGCCGCGCCGGCGAGCAGTGCCGGCACACCGTGCAGCGCCGAGCCGAATTGGCCCAGTACCAGTGACGGGGGGAGTTGCTGAGTTTCGGTGAACGAGCGCGCGGTCGTGCCGATCGCCTGCAGCAGCGGGGTGAAGGCGCTGATGTCGTGCGAGGTGGTGCGCAGCACCTCGGTGAGTTTCGGGGTCAGCACGTCGTCGGTGAGCCGGCCCGTGGATTCCAGCAGCGCGGCGAGGGTGGCATCGCGCACCCGGTCGGCGTCGCGATCGCTCAGGTCCACGGTCGAGCCATCCCGCAGCCGAGTGCCGCCGCTGTTCGGATTCAGTTGCAGCGCGGTGATTCCGAAGAGATTCCCGGGCGCGTAGTCGACGGTCAGCGCGTCGGTCAGGCCGAACAGCTGGGATCGGCGCAGCGTCAATTCGATGCGCTGCCGGCCGGTTCCGGCCATGGCGACCGAGGCGACCGAGCCGACCCGGACACCGTCGAGCCGGACATCGGTTCCGGCGCCGACGCCCTCGCCGACCTGTGCGGTGACCAGGTCGACGCGCATCTCGTCGGCCGGTCGGCTGTCGGGCAGCAGCCGCCAGCCGACGACGAGCACCGCGGCGAGCGCGACCGCACCGATGCCGAGGATCCGGGCGCGGCGGGGCCCGACCTCGGTGCCGGGCAGGGCATAAGGAGGCATGGGGTCATCCGGTGAACGTGATGGGGGACTGGAATCCCCAGAGGACGATGGTGGTGAGCATGTCGAGCGCGATGATCGAGACGAGGCTGGCCCGGATCGCGCGCCCCGAGCCGATGCCGACGCCCTCCGGCCCGCCGGTCGCGAAAAAGCCTTGGTAACAATGGATCAGGACGACGGCGACCGCGAAGACCATCACCTTGATCGTCGCGGCGATAACGTCCCAGCCCAGCACGAACTGATCGAAATAGTGGTTGTAGGTCCCGGCCGGCGTGCCGTGGATGGTGGTGACGATCAGGGAGCACGACAGATAGCTGAGAATCAGCGCCACCACGAAAGCCGGTGCGACGGCGATGATTCCGGCGATGACGCGGGTGGTCACCACGAACGGCACCGACCGCACGCCGAGCGATTCCAGTGCGTCGATCTCCTCGGAGATGCGCATCGAGCCGATCTCCGCGGTCATCCGGCATCCGGCCTGCGCCGCGAAGCCGACACCCGCCGCGATCGGCGCCAGCTCCCGCGTCACCCCGAACGCGGAGATCAGGCCGCTGAGCTGACCCAGCGACAGCAGGTTGAGCGCACTGAACGCCTCGATGCCGATGGAGGCGCCCATCGCCGCCCCGAGCAGCAACATCAGCGGGACCACGCCGCCGCCGATGATCACCGAACCGCGGCCCCACGTCATATCGGTGATCACCACGACCGTCTCGCGGCGGTAGTGCATCAGCGTGTAGGGCAGCGACGACACCACCTGCCACCCGAATCCGAGCACGAAGCCGATCGATTCGAACGGCCGCAGCGGATGGGCGCGAGGCCCCAGACGATGCACCCACCGCAGGCCCGCCGGCGCATACGGGGTCGCGGTCATCAGGCCATCCTCACCGGGAAGAACATGGTGACCACCTGTGTGATCGCGGTATTGAGCACGGTGACCGCGGCGATCGACATGACCACGGCCGCGTTCACGCCGTCGGCCACGCCGCGCGGTCCGCCCCCGGCTTCGAGCCCGCGCTGGCAGGCGATGATCACCACCAGGAAGCCGAAGATCAGCGCCTTGATCAGCGACACCCAGATGTCGAGGGTGGTGGTGAAGGCGCCGAACGACTGCCAGTAACTGCCCGGCGTCACCCCGAGCGCGGCGACCGCGACGGCGAAGCCGGAGGCGATGCCGACCGCGATGATCAGGATGTTGAGCAGCGGAGCGACCAGCATCATCGCCGCGATGCGCGGAACGACGAGACGCTGCACCGGATCGATCCCCATGACCCGCATGGCGTCGACCTCTTCCCGCACGGTTCGCGCGCCGAGATCGGAGGCGATGGCCGCCGAGCCGGCCCCGCCGAGCATCATCGCGGCGGCCATCGGCGCGCCCTGTTTGATCACCCCCAGCCCGCCGGCCGCGCCGATCATCGAATCCGCGCCGAGTTGGGAGACGATATTGCCGACCTGGGTGGAGACGATGACGCCGAACGGAATCGCCATCAGCACGCTCGGAATCGCGGTGACCTTGATCAGAAACCATGCCTGCGTGAGGGTTTCGCGCGTCTGAAACCGCATCCGCACCGCATCGCCGAGGCCTACCCGGATCGCATGGGAACCCATCTGCAGCGCCCGGCCGAACGTGGCGAGACTCGACAGCACCGTGTCGGAGAAGTTCCGGCGCAGTACCTGCGCCGCCCTGGGTTGCCGTCCCCCGAGGTGTACATCCAGATCAGTGGTCGACATCGAACCTCCGTCCGCCGAACCATGCGGCAGAACGTACCATATGATCTGGACCACATTCCAGACACCAATCCAGATGGGTGCTCTGATCTGTGGGCGAGACGTGTCGCGTGCTCGCGCAAGGGGGAAACCGCGTGACGGCCAGGCGGTTTCAGTGCAGGGGCACCCAGCCCGGCCACTGCCGCGGACCTTCATCGCCGCGGATACAGGCCAGCCGCCAGCGTGCCTGGTGGAGGTGAACCGGGTCGGCGACGGCGGCGCGGACGGCATCCATCGTCATCCGCAACTCGACGATGTCGCGCAGCAGGAAGAATCCCGGCCACCGCAGGACGTCGAGGTGGTAGGCGTTGCAGAACCGGGCGTACTGCGCGCTGGTGATCCAGCCCAGCGAGGCGTAGGCGATCGCGGTCGGTACCAGATCCCATTCCGGCGGGCCGATCGACATGTTCTCCAAGTTCAGCATCAGGACGTCGTGGTCGACGGTGGCGGCGAACTCGCGGCCCCAGGCCTCGCCGTGGATGACACACCACTGCATCCCGCTCGGCAGATCGGCCCACCGCCCGCGCAATTCGGTGAGATGCTCGCGCAGCCAGCGGCGGTCGTCGGCGGTGAACAGCTCGGCGGTGTCGATCAACTCGGCGATTCCGCGAAACGGCTGCAGCTGGCCGAGAGCGAACGTCGTCGGCGGCGCCAGGCTGTGCAATCGCAGCAGCGCCTGGGCCATATCGTCCAGCGCGCCGTGCTGATACAGCGGCGGAACCTGCCAGAAGGTCACCGTCCGGCCCTGGATTTCGAGCGGCTGACGCACGTCGGGCAGGGTGTGCGGCGCGGCGACGCCGGAGGCGGTGAGCCAGCGGGAGACCTCGATTTCCCGGCGCGCCTCGGGCCGATGATCCGGGTGGCTGATGCGCACCACGACCCCGCTGGGCAACCGGTAACCGGTACCCGCGCCGAACCGCACCTCCTGTGCGCCGCCCGCTTCCATGCCGGCACTCAGGCATGCGGCGCGCAGAACCGACAGGTTTCCGTTTCCAGCCAGCTGTGCGGTCATGCGCATACCCGAGTTCCTGCCGAATCCCTCATCCTTGCCCTCATTGTGAGGGATCGGCGGACCGTGCGACGCGGTTTCGCGCAACATCGTGGTTACCGATTACTGAGGTCGAGATCACGTCGGCGCGGCCGGGCACTGCCTCACATCCCTGTTAAGGTTTCTAACCGGAGATTCACTCCGCTTCCGTCTCGTGGGGAGGAAACCACCCGTGGCGCGCGTCAAATCCCGCCCGCACTACAACGTCGTCTTCGCGGTGCTGCTGCTCGGCATCTCCGCCTACGCGCTGCTGCAGTCGATGGTCGTTCCGGTACTGGCCCTGCTGATTCCGGCGCTGCACACCACGCAGAGCACCGCGACCTGGCTGATGACCGGATATCTGCTCTCGGCCTCGGTGGCGACGCCGATTCTCGGGCGGATCGGCGACAAGGTCGGCAAGGAACGCATGCTCGTCGTCACCCTGGTCGCGCTGACGGTCGGCTCGCTGATCGCGGCGCTGACCGAATCGGTCGGGGTGATGATCGTGGCGCGGGTGATCCAGGGCCTGGGCGGTGGCGTGATTCCGTTGGCATTCGGCATCATTCGCGACGAGTTCCCGGCGAAGAAGCTGCACGGCGCGGTGGGGATCGCCTCCTCGCTCATCGCCGTCGGCTCCGGGCTCGGGCTGGTGCTGGCGGGCCCGATCGTCGAACATCTGAACTACCACTGGCTGTTCTGGGTGCCGATGATCATCACCGCGATCGCCGCGGTGGCCGCGATCGTGTTCGTGCCGGAATCGCCGGTGCGCAGCCCGGGCAATATCAATTGGGGCGCGGCGATTCTCCTGTCGGCCTGGCTGGTGGCGCTGCTGCTCGCGGTGAGCAAGGGGCCGTCCTGGGGCTGGGGTTCGGCGCTGACGCTGGGCCTGTTCGCGCTGGCCGTGGTGGCGGCGGCCGCCTGGATCGTGGTCGAGCTGAAATCGGGCACCCCGCTGATCGATATGCGCACCATGCGCATTCCGGCGGTGTGGACCACGAACCTGGTGGCCGTGCTGACCGGCGCCGGAATGTACGCCATGATGACCTTCCTGCCGCAGCTGCTGCAGACCCCGAGAGCGATTGCGGGATACGGCCTGAGCGCCGGCATCACCCAGTCCGGGCTGTACATGCTGCCGTTGTCGGTGGCGATGTTCGTGATCGGCCTGTCGATCGGGCCGCTGGCGGCGCGCATCGGCCCCAAGGCGATCGTGCTGATCGGCAGCGTCATCACCGTCCCGGCGTTCGTGATGCTCGCGGTCGGGCACGACCGGAGCTGGGAGATCTACCTGGCCGGTGCGCTGCTGGGTGTCGGTATCGGGCTGGCCTTCTCGTCGATGCCGGCCATCATCGTCGCCGCGGTGCCGCCCGCCCAGACGGGCGCGGCCACCGGAATGAACGCCAACGTCCGCACCGTCGGCGGTGCGATCGGCAGCGCGGTGTCGGCTGTGCTGCTGACCTCGGGTGCCGGCACCGCGCACGGGCTGCCGGCGGATGCCGGGTACTCCCGGGTCTTCTGGTTCCTGGCCGGCGTTTCCGTGCTCGCCGCACTGGCGGCGGTGATCATTCCGTCGGTGCGCGCGCATGCGCCGCAGGCCGTCGCCGCGGAGTCGGACGGTGTCGCGGAGACGGCGGAGCTCTCGGAGCCGGAACCGGTTGCCGCGCAGCACGGTAGTGCGGTGGCCGCCGGGATCGCGGGTGTGTCGGCGCCGCAGGCGGTGGATCTGGCGGGCGACGACCGGGCCATCGGTGGCAGCGTCCGGCGCGAGAACGGCCGGCCGGTGCCGGATGTGGCGCTGACGCTGATCGACCAACGCGGACACCAGGTTTCGCGCGCCACGGGCGAAGCCGACGGCAGCTACCGTCTCCCGGCCCCGGCGCCCGGCAACTATGTGCTGATCGCTTCCGCCGCCGCGCATCGCCCGGTGGCCGTCACCGTCGTCGTCGGCGCGGTGGCCCAGACCGTGGATCTGACGCTGCCGAGTTCCGGTGAGCTCACCGGCACCGTCCGCCGCGCCGGCGATGGGAAACCCGTTGCGGGAGCGACGGTTACCCTCACCGACCCGCGCGGAGAGGTGATCGGGGCAGCGGTGACCGGCGGCGACGGCGGCTACAGCTGCGGCGGCGTCGCGTCGGGTACCCACACCCTGGTCGTGGTCGCCGACCGGATGCACCCCACCGCGGTCACCCTCACCATCCCCGACAGCGGACGGTTGCACCACGACGTCGACATGGAACCGATGGCGACCCTGGCCGGCGCCGTCCAGGCGCAGGGCAAGGCGGTCGCCAACGCCGAGGTGACCGTCCTGGACGCCGGCGGCGATCGGATCTCCACCGCTCGCACCGACCACAACGGCCGCTACGTGGTCTCCGATCTGCCCGCCGGGCAATACACCGTGGTGGCACGCGGATACCCCTCGGTGAGCAGCACCGTCACCGTGGGCGCGGGCCGGATCACTCACGATGTGGAACTCGCCTACGACGAGTCGGCATCCGTGCGCTGCGGCTGAGTCAGGCCTCGATCTGCGGGTGTGACGGCGACATCCCGGCCGTTCAGCCCAACACCACGAACAGCACCACGATGACGACCAGCACGATGACCATGGTGACCACCAGCAGGAGCGGGCTCTTGCGGTTGGTCACGGGCGAGTCGCTGAGCGAGACGTCCTCGCGCTCCGGATTCGCGGGCCGGCTCTGGTCGTCGAATCGTTCGGACATCGAGCACCTCCGGGTCTGCGAAGCGGTCGCTGCGTAATACCCGGGCGGTGCGTCGGCAAACTCGCCGCTAGCCGCCGACCTTCGCGCCGGGGATGCGGGTGTGCACGGTGAGCAGCAGGTGGTCGAAGGCGGTGATGGTCTCCGGTGCCGGCGGCGCGACGAGGGGAAGTTCCGCGATGATCTGGGCGGCGAGGTCACGCAGTTTGATGTTGGTTTCCTGCGAGCGCCATGCCAGGACCTTGAAGGCCTGCTCGGCGTTGATGCGGTACATGCGCATCAGCACGCCCTTGGCCTGTTCGATCACCGCGCGGTTCTCGATCACGTCGGGCAGCGTCGCGGACAGGGTTTCGCGTTCGTTCTCGGCGAGGGTGTCGGTGAGGTCGATGTAGAAACCGGCGGTAGCGGCGACCTGTCCGGCGTCGTCGAAGATCCGGTCGGCGACGACCATCACGTTGTGCACGGTGCCCGCGGTATCGACGAACCGATGCCGGCTGGAGAACGATTCGCCCAATTCGATCGCGCGGGCAATGGTCTTGGCGACCTCCTCGCGGTCGTCCGGATGTTTGTGTGCGAGCAGCAGTTCCGTGGTGGGGACGACTCCGCCGGGGGTGTACCCGTGCATCCGGTACACCTCCTCCGACCATTCCCAGCGACGGGTGGCGAACCAGAACCGGAACGACCCGACCTTCGGCATCCGGCCGGACGCGCTGGTCACGGGTGTCGTGTGGTCGGCACGGGGGTCGGTTCTATGCACAAGCATCATTATGCTCACGCGGGGTGCCCGCTGCCCGCGTTCGGACGCACAGTGGACTGAATCGTTCGTTTTCCGTCCTGAGGACGCCCTGTACCGACATATGCCCCGGTCCAGCGCTCAGCCGGCGAGTGTGGCGGCGGGTGAGCGGCCGTAGTGGCGGCGGTAGAGCGCGGCGAAACGACCGGGGTGGCCGAAACCCCATGTGGCGGCGATGCCGGCCACGCTGTCGCCGTCGTCCGCACTGCCCGCGACCAGGTCTTCATGGGCACCGCGTAGCCGCATCCGCTTCAGATACGCGGTCGGCGTCGTGTCCAGGTGCCGGCGGAATGCGATCTGCAGCGCCCGCACGGTCACATAGGCCGCCGCGGCGATGTCGGTCACCGCGATGTCCTCGTGGATGTGGGATTCCATGTAAGCGATCGCGCGGCGCACAGTGACCGGATGCGCGTCTCGGCGATCGACCGGGGTCGCCTCGAGCCCGGCCGTATTCGGAAACGCGTGCAGCACGGTCGCCGCCAGATATTGCGACGCCGTGGCCGCCACCAGTGGCGGCACGTCACCGTCGTAGGAGGCGGCGAGCTGTTGCATGTGCGAGATGACCGCGGTGAGCCGATGGCCGGCCTCCGGAGTGACGGTGCGATGGCTAGTGAGGGCCACCTCCGGGGTTCGGGGCCGATTCGCCGAGGCGACTCTGCCGAGCAGGGACGGATCGAACATCGTGATGGTGAAGTCGGCCCGGTGGACGACACCGGAGTACGGCAGGTCCGGCGGGGTCAGAATTCCGATCTCGCCGGGCCCGAACGTATCGTTGCCCGCGTCGACGTATTCCTCCTCGACCCATCCGGCTTCGACCCCGATCAGGCAGATCTTGTTCAGCGGATCGGCGTCGTAGCTCATATCGAATCCGAGTTCGAGCCGGTCGAGACTCACCTGGCCCAGCATGTCGCGCGCGATCCGGCTGCGAACCGGCACCTCCGTGGCATTGCCGATCTCCATGGTCGTGTAGTTCCGGTTCAGAAAACACTCGGTGGCAGCCAAGCTCTCGCTGTCGAACTCTTCTGTCATCGATCGGTGATCCTCCGCTGTGCCACTGCCACTGCCACTGCTCCGGGCACGGTCGCCTGGTCCAGGCCGCGCCGTGCGGAATTCGAAGCCTACTTGTCCATAGTGTTGCGACAGCGCGCATCGTGTCACCCGACGGTGACATGATTCTCGAGGCAGTAACGAACTGGCGCCGGAAACGATCAGAGAAGTGACGCGAGCGGGCTGCGATCCAGGTCACGGCGCAGATGGGCGACATCGTCGCAGACGTAGGCCGCACCGTCGGCAGTCAATTCGCCGCGGGATATTCCGCCGCTCAGGACGCCGATGGCCGCCACGCCCAGCTTCGTGCAGGCGCGCATATCCCAGACCGTATCGCCGACGAACACCGCTCGCTGCGGCGTGACCCCGGCCCGGTCCAGCGCCACCTGGACGATGGTCGGGTCGGGTTTGGCCGTCTCCACATCTTCGGCGCCGGTCACCGCGTACAACCACGACTCGGCATCGAGCAGGTCGCGCAATCGGGCCAATTCGTCGGGCGGTGCGGAGGTGGCGAGGACGACCCGCAAACCCGCGTCGTGCAGATGCCGCAGGATCTCGCGGGCGCCGGGCAGCAGGGTCAGCTCGTCGGCGCGGTCGAGGTAGTAGCGGCTGTGCAGATCGCTCGCGGCATCGGCGGTCTCGCTGTCGAGGTCGGGGGCGAGCGTGCGCAGCAGTTCGTCGCCGTCCATGCCGATACTGCGGTGGATCCGCCAGATCGGAACGTCCGCGTCGACCTCGCGGAAGGCTCGATGCCAGGTCACGGCATGCAGATAATTGGAGTCGACGAGCGTGCCGTCGATGTCGAAGAGGACGGCTGCGGGTTCGGGCACGGCATCTCCTTCTTCCGGTATAAGCCTGCGCGACGAGCCATTCGAGACCAGACGCCACTGTACCGAGGAGACCCTCGATGCGGCGGCGGACATCCTCGCCGGAGCCGGCAAATGGCCACTACCAGGGCGCCGGAAACGAAGTGGCCACAACGGTCACCGGTTGCTCGCCACCGGCGCGGGCAGCGAAGGCACGCCGTCGGTGTCCGCGAAAGCGTCTGTCCTGACATCGGTTTCGCGCTCTGCGGCCGTCCGCTCTCGTTCGCGGCGCAACCAGCGCGGTGCCCACCAGCAGGCGTCGCCGAGCAGGCGCATCGTCGCCGGAACCAGCAGCACGCGCAGGATCGTCGCGTCGATGACCAGCGCGGCCACCATGCCGAAGGCGATGTACTGCATCATCACCAGATCCGACAGCGCGAAGGCGCCGGTGACGACCAGCAGGATCAGGGCGGCGGCGGTGATGATGCGCCCGGTGTGGGCGACGCCGGCGCGGATCGCCTCGCGGGTGGACGCGCCCGCGGCTCGCGCCTCGACCATGCGGGAGAGCAGGAATATCTCGTAGTCGGTGGACAACCCGTAGATCACCGACACGATCACCACCAGGACCAGCGCCATGATCGGTTGCGGGGTGAAGCCGAGCGGCCCGGCGCCGTGCCCGTCGATGAAGATCCAGGTGAGGATGCCGACCGTGGCGCCGAGCCCGAGCAGATTCAGCGCGGCGGCCTTCAACGGCAGCACCAGCGACCGGAAACTCCATGCCATGAGGGCGGTGGTGGCGAGGAATACGAGGACGACCACCAGCGGTATCCGGTGCACAAGGGCGTCGATACTGTCCTTCTCGATGGCGGGTTGCCCACCGACGAACAGGGTGGCGCCCTTCGGCAGCGGCATCGAACGCAGGTAATCGATCGCCGCGTCCTTGTCGGCGGTGGGCGCGAGCACCGTTTGCGTGGTGAGAACGCTGGACTGCGCGGGCCGTTGCAGCCAGGCGGGGAACGGCGCCGCGAGGCCCGGGGCGTGGCCGGCCTCGGCCAGCACGGTGTCCGCGGCGGCGGGATCGTAGGTGATCAGCACCAGGTCGATCGGGTTGATGCGGCGCAGCGGGAAGATCTCGTCGAAGTGCTGCTGGGCCAGCCGCGTCGGATGGTCCGGTGGCAGGAACCGTTCGTTGATCGCGCCGAAGGCCAGATCCCGGATCGGCGCGATCAGCACCAGCAATCCGATGACCACCGAAACCGTTACGAGCAGCGGCCTTTTCATCACACGGTCGGCGATCCGCCCCCAGAGATTGTCCGGAACCCGGCCCGGTGGCGTGGTCCGGCGAAACCAGGAGACGCCGAAGCGGTCCACCCGGTGGCCGAGCACCGCCAGCATCGCGGGCAGCAGCGTGACCGAGGTGAACGCGGCCAGCGAGATGGTGATGATGGCGCCGTAGGCGAACGAGCGCAGAAATCCCTGCGGGAACACCAGAATTCCGGCGGCGGCCACGGCCACGATGGTCGCGGAGAACATCACGGTGTGGCCCGCGGTCGCCACGGCACGCCGCACCGCGTCGTCGACCTCGCGGCCGTCGGCGAGTTCGTCGCGGAACCGGCTCAGCACGAACAATCCGTAGTCGATGGCCAGGCCCAGCCCGACCATCGAAACCACCGGCGAGACGAAGGAATTCACCTCGGTGACGGTGGTCAGCAATCGGATGAGCCCCCAGGCGCCGAGGACGGTGAGCCCGCCGACGATCAACGGCAGCGCCGCCGCCACCACACCGCCGAAGAGGAAGAACAGCAGCACCGCCACCGCGGGGATCGCGAACAGTTCCATGCGCTGCTGATCGTGGGCCATGGTGTCGTTCAGGGCGCCGGCGACCGCTTGCCCGCCGGCGACCTCCATATTCACTCCCGGAACATCGAAGGCGTGCGCGACGGCTCGGAAGTTGCGCATCTGCTCGGTGGGGTTGTCGCCGTGGATGGCGATCGAGGCGAAGGCGTTCTCACGGTCCGCGGAGCCGAACACATCCGGGAGCGCCACACCCGTTCTGGTGGGCCAGTACGCGCCGTTCACGCGGTCGATCTGCCGCGGGTAGCGATCGGGCAGACTGTTCAGGCTCGCCACGATCGGCGCGGCGAAGGCCGGATCGTCGATCGTCGTGCCGGGCGGTGCGTGATACAGCAGCACCACGTCGGCGCTGTGGTCGCGCCCGAAGATCTGCTCGTGGACGTGCGCGGCCCGCACCGATTCCGAGGACGGATCGTCCCAGCCGCTGGAGCTGAGATGCGCGCCGAGGCCGAGCCCGTACCAGCCGAGGGCGAGCAGGCCCGTCACCAGCACACCGATCACCGTGAACCGCCGGCGCAGCACGACATCGGCCCAGTGATTCGATTCGGCGGACAAGTGCCGGCTCCCAACTGTTTGCGCGGATCGGTTCGGCTGTCGTTTCGCGACGCTCGCCGAGAGACCGGACCTGGAGTTTCGGCGGAATTTCCGGAAATTAACCGCCGTATCGACGTGGGGACGGCCGACAGCTCCCTCGAGAAAATGAGCGTTCGAGGAAAGATAGGACGGGTTACGCGCGAATTCGGCCTATGTACAGCGATTTACCGACGGATCATAATCGCGGTCCGTCGCTCTTGTGAGCGGTGAGCAAGCCCTCTGTGGGGCCGGGCCGGCCGTCGGCGATTGTACCGAATATTGGTGCGGCACTGTGGGTTCAGTGGCCGGTAGCCGGCACCGAACATTTCGGCGCAGCCGCTGGGCGGGATCACAAATTCGCCGCGCGCCGTTGGTTGGAGGGTCCAAAACTGCAATGAATCTCTTCCTTCCTCGATCACGGTCAATAGCGTGGGCGCCATCGGTCAATGCCCAGGACCGCAGAGAGACGAGTGAGTCGCCGAGATCAGCCGGTGGCCTCTGAACGCGAGACCGGAGGATATTCGTGTCGGATATTGCAATTGTGGGTATCGGCTGTCGATTCGCGGGCGGAATCGACTCGCCCGAGACATTCTGGGACTTCGTGGTCGACAAGCGCGACGGCGTGGTCGAGATGCCGGCGGATCGATGGGACTACCGCAGGTACTACGACCCCGAACCCCGCACCCCGGGCCGCAGCTACACCAAGCGCGGCGCCTTCATGACCGTCGACCCGTGGCAGTTCGATCCCGACTTCTTCGGGATCTCCCCGCGTGAGGCGACGGTGCTGGACCCGCAGCAACGCCTGATGCTCGAGGTCACCTGGGAGGCGCTCGACGACGCCGGGATGGCCGGCCGCGCGGCCGGTTCCTCGGTCGGGGTGTACGTCGGCGGATTCGTGGTCGACCAGTCCGTGATCGGCGTGGTCGGGCCGGCCCTGTTCCACACCGATATGCACACTCCGGCGAGCGCGTCCTACACGATGCTGTCGAATCGAATCGCCTACGCGCTCAATCTGGTCGGGCCCGCGCTCACCGTCGACACCGCCTGTTCGTCGTCGCTGGTGGCCTTTCATCTGGCCTGCCAGGCCCTGGACAACGACGACTGCCGGGTGGCCCTGGCCGGCGGCGTGAACGTGATGCTGCAGCCGGAAACCTTCGTGCTGATGTGCAAGGGCGGCTTCCTCGCCGCCGACGGCCGCTGCAAATCCTTCGACGCCTCCGCCGACGGATACGGCCGCGGCGAGGGCGCCGGCATGGTGGTGCTGAAGAAGGTCGACGACGCCGTGCGCGACGGCGACCGCATCTACGCCGTGGTCAAGGCCACCGGCTCGAATCAGGACGGGCGCACCACCGCCATCACGGTGCCGAATGTCGATTCCCAGGAGGCGCTGGCCCGCACCGTCTGTGAACGCTCGGGTCTGGCGCCGCAGTCGATCACCTACCTCGAGGCGCACGGCACCGGAACCCTCGTCGGCGACCCGGTCGAATTGCGCGCGCTCGGAAAGGTTTTCGGCGCCCCCGCCGGACGCGCCGAGTCGGTCGGCGTCGGGTCGGTCAAGGCGACGATCGGCCACACCGAGGCCGCCGCCGGAATCGCCAGTGTGATCAAGGCGGCGCTGGCCATCACACATCGCACGCTGCCCCCGCAGGGCTGGCTGGACAAGCAGAACCCGGATATCCCCTTCGAGGAACTGGGCCTGCACGTGCAGACCGAGGCGCAGCCGCTGCCCGTCGACGCCGGCCCGATGTCGGTGGCGGTCAACGGTTTCGGCTACGGCGGAACCAACGCGCACGCGATCCTGCAGGAATACGTCGGTACCGCCCCGGCGCCCGCCGTGCACCGCCACTTCGGCATTCTGCCCATCTCGGCCCGCAGCACCGCCGCGGCTCGCGCGCTGGCCGGACGATTCGCCGACCTGATCACCGCGGGAGCCGTCCCCGATCACCTCGCCGAGGCGGCGTGGACGCGGATGGCGCACCACGCGTTCCGCACCGGCGTACTGGTCGGTGACTCCACCGAGGACCTGGTGCGGGAGCTGCGCAGCTACGCGGCGGGGGAGGGACGCGACGCGTCCCGCACCATCGTGTCGCGCGCGGCCGAACCGGTCTTCGTCTTCTCCGGCATGGGCCCGCAGCACTGGCGGATGGGACGGGAACTGCTCGCGGCCGGTGGTGTGTTCGCCGATACCGCGGCCGAGATCGATGCCGAGTTCCGCGCCCTGGCGGGCTGGTCGATCATCGACGAATTGCGCAAGCCGGAGGACGAATCCCGCGTCACCCGAACCGACGTCGCGCAGCCGGCCAACTTCCTCGTCCAGGTCGGCCTCGTGCGCGAGCTGGAGCAGTACGGCATCACCCCGGCCGCCATCGTGGGACACAGCGTCGGCGAGGTGTCGGCGGCCTATGTGAGCGGCATGCTGTCGCTGCGCGACGCCGTGCGGGTGGCCTACCATCGCGCCCGGCTGCAGGCGACCACCGCCGGCACCGGCGGCATGCTCGCGGTGGGATTGCCGAAGGACAAGGCCCTCGAACTGATCGGCGACGATCCGGGCATCGATATCGCGGCGGTGAACAGTCCCAGCGCCGTCACCCTCTCCGGCGACGCCGACCGGCTGGACCTGCTGGCCGAAAAGCTCACCGAGGACGGCGTTTTCGCCCGCCGCCTGCGGGTGGAGGTGCCGTATCACAGCCGCCTGATGGAGCCGATCGAGGCCGAATTGCGGTCGGTACTCGCCGATCTGGAGCCCCGGACGCCGACCGTGCCGCTGTATTCGACGGTGACGGGTATGCGGGTCTCCGAGGCCGACTGGGACGCGTCCTACTGGTGGTCGAACGTGCGGCAGCCGGTCCGGTTCTTCGATGCCGTCGGCGCCCTGATCGGCGCGGGTCATCGGATCTTCCTCGAGGTCGGCCCGCATCCGGTGCTGTCGGGCAATATTCGCGAAGCCCTGCTCGGCGCCGATGTGCAGGGGACCACGGTGCCGACGCTGGACCGCGAACAAGCGGATTCCGACAGCCTGCGCCGCACGCTGATCGGCCTGCACGCCGCCGGTGTCCTCGACCGCGATCTGCTGTTCCCGCCCGATCGCCCGGCCACTCCGCATCTGCCGCTGCCTCGTTATCCGTGGCAGCGGACCCGCCTGCACTCGGCGCTGCCGCTTTTCGAACAGGCCCGCCTCGGCACCCCCGGCTCCTACGCGATGCTCGGCGATCCCGATGTCGAAGGCCGGCCGGAATGGCTGCTGCAGGTCGGCACCGAATTGCTGCCGTGGCTGTCGGATCACGTGGTCAACGGCATCAAGATCATGCCCGGGGCCGCGTATCTGGACGCGGCGCTGAGCGCCACCACGTCGCGGATCGGCTCGGAACAGGTTGCGCTGGAGGGAGTTCGGTTCGTCGCACCGCTGATCATGGGTGCCCCGGACGTACCGCTGGTGGCGCTGAGTATCGAGGAGGCCAGCGGCCGGTTCCTGATCCGCTCGCGTAGTGCCACCGGTACCGCGTGGACGGTGCACGCCTCCGGGCGCACCCTCACCGGCAGCCACGAGCAGACCACGGTCGATGTTCCGGAGATCGAGGTCGGCATCGACGTCGACCCGGCGATGTTCTACACGGGCCTGGCCGCGGCCGGACTGCAATACGGGCCGTCGTTCCGGCGGGTCACATCGGTGCGGGTCGGCCGCGATGTGGTGGTGGCGACCGTCGACGGCTCGATCGCCGCGGATTCCGGCCATCTGGCGCATCCGGCGGTCGTGGACGCCGCCATGCAGTGCGCGGCCATGCTGTTCGCCGACGAGCGCATCGACGAGGGCGTGATGGTTCCGGTCGGCGTGGGTGCGGTGCGCTTGCTGGCGGCGCTGCCCGAGACGGTGACCGTGGTGGCCCGGCGCGATCCGAACGCGCGGCTGCGTGCCGATGTGGATCTGCTCGACGCCGACCACAAATTGGTGGTCCGGCTGTCCGGCCTGCAGATCGGCGCGCTGCGGCCCGGCGACGATCCGCTGCACCGGATGGCCGACTTCTACTACACCGAGACCTTCGAGGAACGCGATCCGATCGACCCGGCCGCACTGGCCGAGGCCGGTTCGGTGAGTACCGTGGTGGTCCGCCTCGGTGAGACCGCACGGGCCGACCGGTTGGTGGCCGCGCTTCCGGATTCCCGCCTGCACGTGGTGGATTCGACCGGGCCGGAACTGGAGTCCGAGCTCGTCGAGCAGTTGCGCGCCGCCCGCGGCGAGCCGACTCGGCGGTTGCACATCTGCGTGGTCGCCGGTGCGGTCGCCGACGACGTGGCGCAATTGTGGACGCTCAAGCGCATCGCGGTGGCTGTCGCCGAATTCGTCGAACCGCCGAGTGAGAACGGCACTCCGCAAACGATTTTCGGCGATGGTCTCGTGCACTGCACCCTGGTCACCGAATCCGCGTTCGCCCTGCCCGGCAGTTCCGCCGTGCCCGACACCGGGCAGGCCGCACTGGCCGGCGCGCGGCGCGTCCTGCTCAACGAGCAGACCGCACTGCGCTGGCGGCTCGTCGACACCGAACCCGCCACACCGATCGCCGATCTCGTGGCGGAACTGGCGGTGCCAGGCGCCTTCTCCCTCGACAACAGCGACGAGGTGCTGTTGCGCGACGGCAAACGCTGGGCGACGGTGATCACCAAACCGCTGCCCGAACGGCTGGAAGCCCTGGACACCTCGGCGCCGGTGACGGATCCGGAGGCCAACTTCGAACTCGACATGCCGCGCACCCGGTTGCTGTCGGCACTCGCCTGGCGGGAATGCCCGCGCGTGGAACCGGGCCCGGGCGAAATCGAGATCCGGATGCAGGTCATCGGATTGAACTACAAGGATCCGCTGAAGGTCATCGGGTTGCTCGGCGAACGTGAGCTCGCTCCAACGTATTTCGGCACCGTGCCCGGTATGGAGGGGGTCGGCACCGTGGTGCGGGTCGGGCCCGGCGTCGAGGGCCTCGAGGAGGGGGATCTGGTCGGTGTGGCCGCCAGGGGCATGATGCGCCGCTTCGCGGTCGTGGACCGGCAGCTCGCGGTCGTCCTGCCCGAGGGCACCGATCCGGGGCACTGCACCAGCATCATCGCCTTCGGCACCGCCGAATACGCTCTGCTGGATCTGGCCCGGCTGGAACCGGGGGAGACGGTGCTGGTGCACGGCGCGGCCGGCGGTGTCGGCACCGCCGCGATCCAGGTCGCCAAGGCCCGCGGCGCCACCATCATCGGCACCGCCAGCACCCCGGAGCGGCGCGCGCACGTGCTCGCGATGGGGGCGGACTACGCGGTGAATTCGCGGTCGCTGAACTTCGTCGACGAGGTCGCCGCGATCACGGGCGGCGCGGGCGCCGATGTGATCGTCAGCAGCGCACCCGGTGAGATTCTGCGCCAGAACTTCAACGCCGCAGCGGAATTCGGCCGCATCGTCGAGGTCGGCAAGGCCGACATCTACACCGGTGGTCTGCTGGAACTGGCCAATTTCGACAAGAACCTGTCGTACTTCTCGATGGACCTCGACCGCCTGGTCAAGGTGAAGCCGCAACGGCTCGCGGCTCTGCTGCAACGGGTGTTCGAGAAGGTCACCGAGGGCACCTACCGCCCCCTGCCGTACCACATGTTCGACACCGCCGAGGTGAGCAAGGCGTTCGAGGAGACGCTGCGCTCGTCACGGCCGGCCCGGATCGCGCTGCGCATGGACGCGCCGGAACCGCCGGTGCGCCCGTCCCTGCCGGATGTCGAGATCAGCGACAGCGCAACGTATTTGATTACCGGTGGTTTCGGTGGGTTCGGACTGGCGATCGGCCGCTGGCTGACCTTGCGTGGTGCGCGGCGGCTGGTGCTGGCCGGGCGGCGCGGCGCGACCACCGAGGAGGCGCGCCGTCAGCTCGAGGCGTGGCGCGCGATCGGGATCGAGATCGTCGAGGAGCTGCTCGATGTGACCGACGCCGAGGCGGTGGCCGACGCGATCGCACGCATCCACAGCGCCGGCCATCCGCTACGCGGGGTGTTCCACGCCGCGGGTGCGGTCGCGGACAACAATCTCGCCAAGATGGAAATCGGCCAGCTCGAACAGGTCTATCTGCCGAAGGTGCTGGGCGCGCAGATCGTGCACCGGGCGGTCGCCGACGCGGGCATCGACCTCGACATGTTCGTGCTGTGCTCGTCGGGCGGATCGATGTACGGCATCTACGGCCAATACAGTTACTGCGCGGCCAATGTCGCGGTCGAATCGCTGGCGCTGCGCTGGTCGCAGGCGGGGGAGCGGGCGTTGTGCGTCGGCTGGGGTCACCTGTCCGGCGCCGGCGGCATGGCGGCGAACGAGACCTCCGAGAAATATCTGGACCTGGTCGGATTCGGCCCCATCGATATGGGCGACGCTACCGCCTATCTGGAACAGTGCCTGCGCCTGGGAGCCTCGCGCGTGGCCGTCATCCCGACCGATTGGGCCAAGCTCACCGGTACCTTCCCGCAGCTGGCTCGCACCGGTCGCACCGCCGCACTCGCGCGGGCCTCGGCGAAGGACACCTCCGAGCTGGCCCGGTTGCGTGAGGAGCTGGCCGCGATGGAGGAGTCCAAGCGCGGTCCGCACATCGCCCGGCTGATGGCCGGCGAACTGGCCGTCGTCATGGGTGTGGACGTCGACACCATCGATATGACGATTCCGGTGCCGGAGCTGGGTCTGGATTCGCTGATGGCGGTCGAACTCGGCGCACGCGTGACCAAGACGCTCGGCATCGACCTGATGTCGTTGCAGATGGGCCGCTCGTTCAGCCTGGAGCAGGCCGGACCGAAGGTGGCCGAGCTGATCCTGGCGCACGAACCCGGTGGGGCTCAACCGGAACCGGCTGCCCTGGCCGCGGCGGTGGACGGGACCGTCCCGGGCGGATCACAGCCCGCGGCCGAGTCGAACGGCCCCGACGCGCCGGCCGGTGCGGTCGCGGAGATGGCGGTAGTCGGCTGATGGGCCGCCGTTTCGAAGCCCACCGGTGGAAATGAGGTAGTCGTGGTCGACTTCGGACTCATCGACGAATGGTCACCGCCGCCGGGGCGGATGGTCACCTGGGTCGCGTCACCGGAAGCGGTGGCGCGGGCCCGGACCGCCCCGGTGCATCCGGCGCCGCCGTCGCTGCAACAGGAACAGTATCTGCGCCAGGCGAATCGGCACGCCGCCGCCGACTTCCGCTTCTCCGGACTGTGCCTGGCCACCGCGCAGATCCCGACCGGCGGCCTGGACCGGGAGGCGATGACGCGGATCATCAACACCTTCCTGTTGCGGCACGACACCTTCCGGACCTGGTTCGACATCGACGCCGACGGCACCGTGCGGCGGCATCTGGTGCCCGAGGACGTGGTCGACTTCATTCCGATCGACTACGGGTGGATCGACGATCCGGCCGCGATCCGTCAGCACGTCGAGAAGACGACTCCCGATCCGTTCCAATGGGATTGCTTCACCTTCGGAGCCATCGAACACGGCGACGCGACCACGGTCTACCTCGCCGTCGACCACCTGCACACCGACGGTCTCGGCCAGTATCTGTCCGCCTCCGATTTCGCGCAGCTGTATCTGGCCGAACTCGGCGGCGAGGCGGAGCCGCTGCCCCCGGCGGCGAGTTATCTGAACTACTGCGTCACCGAGCGGGCCTACAGCGAGACCCTGACGCTGTCCTCACCCGGTGTGCAGAAGTGGTTACAGTTGTTGCGCGGCAACGACAATCGGCTACCGTCCTTTCCGCTGGACCTCGGCAAGCGCTCCGACGGCTACAACCGCAGCGCGCATCGCACGGTGACCCTGCTGGACGAACAGCAGGCGCTGGCGTTCGAGGAGGTCTGCCGGGCCAATGACGCGGAATTCGTGGGCGGGGTCTTCGCGGCGGCGGCCCTGGCCGAACGCGATCTCATCCATTCCGACTACTACTTCGGGATGACTCCGGTGAGCACGAGAACCTCGGCGGCGGAAGGTAACTCGGTCGGCTGGTATGTGACGCTGGTGCCGGTGGCCTTTCCGCTCGGCCCCGGCACCCCCGTCACCCGCACGCTGAAATTGGCCCAGCGCGCCTACGAGAACGGGCTGCGACTGGCGCCCACCTCGTTCCACCGGGTGCTCGAACTGCTGCCCGCCGACTCGGAGATCAAGGCCGAACCCGGCTGGGTCACACCGATGATCTCGTTCATCGACGCCCGCGACTTCCTGGGCCACGAATTCTTCGACGAGGTCACCGCCGGCGTCTACGCCAACCGTGCCGCGTCGGAAGAGGCGCTGATCTGGGTCAACCGGCTGCCGTCCGGGACCACGCTGAGCGTCATCTATCCCGACACCGCGGTCGCCCACGACTCGGTGCAGCGCTATATCGCGGCGATGCGCTCGGTTTTCGCGTCGATCATCGACCGCGGCGCGGAAACGAACTGAACTACAGGAGGTTTCGTGGTTTCAGGAGGTACGGTGCCCACCCTCTTTCGCGACCCGGGCATACCCGACGGCGAGAAATGCCGGTACGTCGTCGAAACCGGCGGGCGCAGTGCGGGTTTCGAGCTGACCAGCGTCGTCACCCACGAGAACGGCGGTTACCGGACACTGCTCGAGGCATCGAGCGGCGACGGCGAGCTGGAATTGACCGTCGACCAGCGCTTCGGCCGACTCGACGGATTTCTGCGCGCCGAGGACTACCGCGCCGAAACCCGCTCTCGCGGCGCGGTCGTCTCTCGCGAGGAGGCGCATTTCGTCGACACCGTCCACCTCCCGATAGGCGGCGCACCCACGCCGTTTCCTACCGACATCATGCCGATCGTCGGCGGCCTGACCCTGCTGCGCGGCCTCGACCTCACCGAGGGCTCGGTGCAGTCGATCGATACGTGGCTGGCCTTCTCGGTGCACTGGCCTTTGGTCGCACGCGTGGACAAGCGCACGGATTCGGTGGTCGGCGCGGGCGAGATCGAATGCCGCCAGGTGCGCCTGCGGCCCAGCTTCGGGCAGGTGAACATGTTGCTGGACAAGATGATCGGCGGGCTACTGCCACCGTTCGTGGCGCATATCGAGGTAGCGCCACCACATCGTGTGGTGCGCTTGAGTTTTCCGACCGAACTGGCGTTGTCCGCGCCCCGCAGCGTGATCGAGTTGGCCGGATGAGGGGCAATACCGTCGGTGAGCCGGAAAGCGTTGTCCTGCTTCCCGGCTCGTCACCGTCCGAATCGGCGGCGTGGCTGGCCTTCGCCGGCTGTCTGATCGCGGTGTTCATGCAAATGATCGACGTGACGATCGTGAACACCGCCCTGCCTCGGTTGACCTCCGATCTGGGGGCCTCCCGCTCGGCGGAGTTGCTGGTCATCTCGGGCTATTCGCTGGCCTTCGCCTGTACGTTGCTCAGTGCAGCCCGACTCGGGGCCGTGGTCGGCCGCCGTGCGATGTTCCTCACCTCGGTGGTGGCGTTCACCGCTGCCTCGGTGTGGTGCGGATTGTCCACCGGCGCCACCGAATTGGTCGTAGCCCGCGTAGTGCAGGGCGCCGCGGGCGCGGGCATGGCGGCGCAGACCATCGCGATCCTCATCGCCAGTTTCCCTCGCGAACGCCATTCCCTGGTCTTCGCCATGTACGGCGGGGTGGCCGGTTTCGCCGGCATGCTCGGCCCGATCCTCGGCGGCGCGCTACTCACCGTCGACATCGGCGGCTGGGGCTGGCGCACGGTCTTCCTGATCAACCTTCCCATCGGCATGGTCGCGTTCGGCCTGGCCTGGCGCTATCTGCGGATCGGCCGACCGGCGTCACCCGAGCGCCTCGACCTCGGCGGCGCGGCATTGTCGGGCGCCGGGCTCCTGCTGCTCGTCTATGCCCTCGCCCTGGTCCAACAGCACGGCTGGCAATCCCGGCCGATCGCCCTCGCCCTGGCCGGAGTAGTGGTGTGCGCCCTGTTCGTGGCCCACCAGATCAGGCGTTCGTCCCGCGGAGCCGGCCCGTTGATGCGGCTGGAACTCTTCTCCGACAGAGGTTTTCGCATCGGCTCGATCCTGATCTGCGTGTTCTTCGGCTTGTTCACCGCCTTCGTCTTCGCCGCCTCCATCACCATGCAGGACGTGCTCGGCTACACGCCGTGGCACACGGCGATCGTCATGACGCTGTTCGCTCTGGGAGCGGGCGCGGGAGCGATCGCCTCCCTGTTCCTGGTCCGGCAGTGGGGAATCCTGATCCTGGCCGGCGGCGTCACCCTCTACGGAGGCTGCATGGCCGGCGGCGCGATCTACCTCCACCTGACCAGCGGCATCGCCAACCCTCTCATCGCCACCCCCGCCGTGTGCGCAGCCGGTTTCGGAGTAGGGATCTTCGCGGTCCAAATCCAGCCGATCATGCTGTCCGGCCTGAACGCCGACCACATGTCCGAGACATCGGGAGTCGTCCCGACCATCGAACAGATCGGCAACGCACTGGGTTTGGCAGTGCTGACTACCCTGTTCTTCCGCTCCCACACCCTCGACGGCGCGATCACCATGATGCTGGCCTTGGCCGTGGTGTCGTTCGGTTTGGGAGCGCTGACGTTGGCTCTGCCGCGAGCACAGCACATGAACTGAGGTTCCCGGCGTGCGTGCCGGCTTCCATTCGGTATCCGGCGGCACGCCGGGATGTGGGCTCTGCCGCGTCTTGCGGCAGCTGTCTTTTGTTGGCACGCTTGTTCGCGCATGCCGAACTCCGATACCGCATATGACAGCCTTGTGGGCTTATCCGTTGGTGATGCGCTGGGTGCGCAGTTCTTCGTTCCCGGGCGCTCCGTATCCGATCTTCACGCCGGGCGACCGCCGGCGCCTCCGTGGCAGTGGACCGACGTCGGCTGCCGAGGTTCGATACGCGGAATACCCGAGCAGTGGCTGTCGGCGCGCGAGTCACTGCCCGCATGGGCGACAGAGCGACGCCGCCCCCGCGAATGTCAGTCGGCCAGGTGACGCCAGTACCGCAGTCGTCGGCCGCTGCTGCCGGGACTGTTCCACCGCACGTTATTCGGATGAAGCCCGGTTATTGTCGCGTCGCGCGGTTGTGTCGGTTCGCCAGGGCAGCAAAGCCGAGCTGGCGAGCACGGCTACGGTCGCGCAGCCGATCGCGACTCGCGTGTTCGTCGCGCCGGCCAGGAGCCCGCCCAGGGCGATGAACACGGGCTGGACGCTCTTCGAACTGATCGACCACGCGGTGCGGACGCGGCTCATGTGATCGTCGTTGGTGCAGTTCATTCGGTAGGTGGCGAAGATCGGGTTGAACACTCCGGCGCAGAGCAGCAGAAGAGTTTCGGCGGTCAGGATGACGAGGAGGCCCCGAGCACTGGGCCCTGCGATCAGCAGTAGCCCCATCCAGCAGGTTCGCAATGTACCGGAGCCGAGAAGTACTGCGCGTCGACCGAATCGCGCGACAAGTTTCGGGCTGCACAGTGATCCGAAGAGGCCACCGAGGCAGGGCAGTCCCAGGGCGAGTCCGTACTGCCACGGCGCGAAGTGCAGTTCGCGCAGCATGAGCAGAGCGAGCAAAGGCGTGGTGAGGGTGACTGCTCCGCCGAAGAGCATCCCGTTCCAGAACAGCCTGCGCAGTACGGGATGATCGAAGATATAAGTCCATCCGCTGTGGATGTCCCGCCGCCAGTGGTGGCCAACCGATGTGTGCGCGGGTATCGGTTCGATGGTGGCGATCCTCCGGATCCCTGACGCGGACAGCAGATAGCTGACCGCGTCGAGCGCCACGGTGATCGTTGCCCCGAACACCGTGACGAGAACGCCGCCGATCGGCGCGCCGATGGTGGATGCGGTCCAGAAGGTGGCTTCGAACCGGCTGTTGGCTCGCACGCGGTCCGGCTCGGCGACGGTGGCTTTGACATACGCCCCATTGGCGGCGTTGAACACCATTCCGCAGAGGGTTTGCAGCGTGAGGACGACGCAGAGTTGCCCGTAGCTGAGCGCACCGAGGCACGCGGCCAGAGGAACACTGGCGAGGGCCGCGAACGAGACGAGGTCGGCGTACATCATGACGGGTCGCTTGCGACGGAACTCGATGAACGATCCCATCGGCAATGCGATTGCCGCACCGGCGAATCCGGCCAGCGCCGCCATCAGCGAGACCTGCAGCGCGGAGGCGTGCACGACGAGGATGGCGACCAGTGGGAACGCACCCGCGCCCAAGGCGCTGCCCATCTGGCTGACGGTGGAGGCCCGCCACAGGCGGTCGAAGTCGGGTGAGAGTCGATCCGTCTCTGCGGCAGTACCTGTCACAGGCCGACTCCGATCCATCGGTGGTGGCGCCCATTGTGACTGTCCCTGCCGCCCTGGGCGACCGCTCGAGGACACGAGATGGTGTGCCGTCGCAGATCCGCCGATTCTCGCTGGTCCGGGGGTATCTTTCGAAGGTCGGTGCGGCCTCGGCCGCCGCCGACGCGCGCCCTTGCGTACCGGATAGCCGGGACTGCTCCACTTCTGCACGACCTTCGGTTCGAGTACCACTCCGACAGGACGGGTGTGTTGTCGTGAAATGTCTACGGGGCATTGCGGTCACACTGGCGATGGGTTGTGCACTGACGTTGGGGCAAGCTGCCGCGGCCGCCGACCCGTCGTCGCCGCCCCCCGCCCCGACCACTGCCGTCCCGACAACTCCGCCGGCATCCGACCACGGAGAGTCGTCCGACTCCGAGCAGGCTGTTCCTCCGGCGTCCGGTCCGGATGTGCCGTCGGCTTCCGACGGTGTCGCGCCGTCGGAGTCCGGTCCGGGCGCGGCGTCGGCGCCCGACGGTGCCGAGCCGTCTGCGTCCGGTCCGGGCGAGTCGACCGCGGATCGTGGTGTGCCGTCGGGATCCGGTCCCGCGGCGCCGTCGACCACTGACCAGCCTGCGGCGCCCGCCTCGGGTCCGGCTGCGCCGCCGGCGTCCATTTCTCCTGCGCCGTCGGCCGGTGATCCGGACGGTGCGTCCTCGGAGCCGAATCCCGCAGTCACACACAAGGATCCGGGGCCGTCGGCGTTCCAGAAATGGCTGGACGACACCATTCCCGCGCCGTCGTCGGTGCTGCCCGGGATCGGGTCCGCTGCCTCCGATCCCGGCGGGGCGTCGGACCCGCAGGCGCTGTGGAATGCGATTCAATCCAGTCCGACCGGGGATCCGTTCTTCGACCAGGCCCCGGCGAATCTCGCCCAGTACGCACCGGGTGACGTCATCGAATCGCGCGACGTCAGCTGGCCGGGGGTGCCGATGGTCTTCCTGACGGTGCTCACGCCGGTTCAGCGGGCGATACAGCTGAAATTCCGGACCACGAACTCCTCGGGCGCGCCGTCCTTCGGGACCGCGACGCTGCTGTTGCCCTTCGGCCGGTGGACCGGGCCGGGAAGCCGGCCGGTGCTGCTGAACGCCCCGCCGATCAACGCGCTCAACCGGCGCTGCACTCCCGGCTACGTGTTCTCCCACGGATTCGACATCACGACCGGCGGCACCGGCAACGATTTCGTCCCCTCACCGACGATGTGGGCCGCGAGCCGGAACTACGCGGTGGTGGTCCCGGATCACGAGGGACCGTTGATGGCGTATGCCGAGCCGACCGTGGCCGGCCACATCATGCTCGACACCGTGCGTGCGGTACGGCATCTGATGCCGGACGAGTTCGGCGAGAGCCGTTTCGCGATGACCGGCTATTCCGGCGGTGCCATCGCCAGCTACGCCGCCGCGATGCTCTCGCGCGAATACGCCCCGGAACTGGCCCCCAACCTGGCCGGTGCCGCGATGGGCGGTCTTCCCGTCGACTACGAATCCTTCGCGAAGACCTTCGACGGCACCTACGCCTCGGGACTGATGATGACCGTGACACTCGCGCTGGCCCGAGAGCATCCCGAAATCCTCAGCCGCATGAATCATCTGGCGCAGTGGGCGGCCATTTCCCCGCTCAAGGACGTGTGCAGTTCGACCATGGCCGACATCGGCGTCTTCGTGCCCTTTGCGGCCGTGGCCAATATGGCCGACCCGCTCCACACCGAATTCGCTGACATGATGTTCCGGCGGTTGAGTCTGAAAGGCAAGAAGGCCGGCATGCCGATCTATGTCTACAACGGCGTGCACGATCCCTGGATGCCGGTCGCGAAGGCCGAGGCGTTCTATGCCGAACAGTGTGCTCTGGGAGTCCCGGCCACGAAGAGCATCGTGGGCGGGGAACACATCCTCGGCTACTTCGACGGCTTTCTCGGATCGACGCAGTGGCTGGGTGAGCGGTTGTCGGGTGTCCCGGCGCCGAACGCCTGCGAAGTGGCACCGCGCGCGGATGGCGCAGCACAGCAGAGCACCTCGAACAGCGCGCCCAGCGACGTCCCCCGGGCCGAAAAACCCTCCGCAGCGCCCGTACGGCGAAAGCCGAGCGGAGCCGATCCACGTCGGCACCGCTGACATCCGCCCATATTTTGTGATCCACGTCACTCGTTGTCACAGCCGTGAGGGATGCGGCGTCTTATGCCCGAACCCCTCAGCACACGGAGGAAAGACGATGAACAACAAAGAAGTCGTGGTGATCGGCGGCGGATACGCCGGTGTGATGGCAGCCAACCGTCTGACGCAGCGAGACGACGTGCGGGTGACCGTGATCAACCCTCGCCGAGTCTTCGTCCCGAGGCTGCGGTTGCACCAGTTGGTGGGCGCGACTCACGAGGCGGTCGTCGATTACCAGGACGTCCTCGCCGAGAAGGTGCGGCTGGTCGTCGACAGCGTGACGCGGATCGACCCAACCGAGCGCACCGTGCACTCGGCCGAGGGTGGCAGCATTCGGTACGACTATCTGATCTACGCCGTGGGGAGTGGAACCCCCGCGCCGCCGGTACCGGGCGCGGCCGAATTCGCCTATCCCGTAGCGACTTTGGAGGCGGCGCAGCGGCTGCGATCGGTGCTCTTCGATACGCCCTCATCGGCCCCGGTGACGGTGATCGGGGGCGGGCCGACCGGGATCGAGACCGCCGCCGAGCTGGCCGAGCAGGGACGCACGGTCACCTTGGTCTGCGGCAGCGTTCTCGGACCGTATCTGCACCCGAAGGCGCGGCGCACCGCCCACAAGTACCTCGCAAAGCTCGGAGTGAAGGTCGTCGAAGGGCCTGACGCGACAGTCACCGCGATCCGGCGGGACGTGGTGAAACTCGGCGACGGCCGGTCCCTGGTCAGTGCCGTGACTATCTGGGCTGCCGGCTTCGGCGTACCGGACCTGGCCGCTCGCAGCGGATTGAGCGTCGATGCCGCCGGACGGCTGCTCACCGACGAGACATTGACCAGCGTCGACGACGAACGCATCGTCGCGGCGGGTGATTCGTCGGCACCCTCGGATCTGCCGTTCCGCATGAGCGCCTACACGGCGTACTGCCTGGGAGCACACGCCGCCGATACGGTGCTGCACCGCATCGCGGGGGAACAGCCCGCACCCGTCGACCTCGCCTTCCCCGCGATGTGCCTCAGCTTCGGCCGGGACGCCGGGATCTACCAGCTCGGTCACAAGGACGAGACCGCCATGCGGTTGTACTTCGGCGGATTCGCCGGCAAGAAACTCAAGGAATTCGCGTGTGAGGCAGGAATCAAGCACCTGGCGACCGAGGCGCGCAAACCCGGCTCGCATCACTGGTTCTCCGACGGCAAGCACCGGCCGGCCCAGCTGGAAGCCCGCCGCGACGGCAGGGTCGTGCCGGTTGCCTAGGTGACCGGCCGTTCTTCCTCCCCCTGCTCGCCACCGGCCGAGAGTCGAATTGCGTTCGGGCTGAGCGCAAGTCTGTGCCCGGGCCGCGACATCCGCTTACATCGAGACATGGCAACTCAGGCACCCTCGCCCGCCGACGCGGACACTTTCACCACCGAGTGGCAGGAATGGCATCGGCGGCAGGAGGCGCACCTGTCCGATCGGCACGGGTTCCTCGCCATCACGAGCCTGCACTGGCTCACCGAGACCCCGCAGCGCTTCGACGATGCGCCCGGCGCCTGGTCGATCGGGACCGACGGCGTGGTGGTCGTGCTCGACGACGGGGAAGAGCTGGTCGTCGACGACGCGCCGGTGCGTGGCCGCTACGGGTTCGGCGTCGTTCCCGAGCGCGGTGGCGTGAACGCGGTGTGGGGTGACGCGGTGATCGAGGTCGCCAAACGGGGCGGCCACGATATCGTGCGGCCGCGACATCCGAACAACCCGCTGCGCACCGCTTTTCGCGGCACCCCGGCCTTCGCGCCGGAGCCGAAATGGGTGGTGCGCGGACGCTATGTGGCCTTCGAGGAGCCGCGTCCGACGACGGTCGGTGCCGCCGTGGAAGGGCTCGAGCACGTCTACGACGCGCCGGGACGGATCGAATTCGAGATCGACGGTAAGCCGTTGCGCCTGACCGCTTTTCCCGGCAAGAACCCCGGCGACCTGTCGGTGTTGTTCACCGACGCGACCTCCGGAGTGACCACCTACGTGGCGAATCGGGTGGTACAGGTGCCCGCGCCGGATGCCGACGCAACGGTGGTGCTGGACTTCAACCGCGCGGTGAATCTGCCGTGCGCGTACACCGATCTGGCGACCTGCCCGCTGCCGCCGGCGGAGAACCGGCTGCCGATCGCGATCGAGGCGGGGGAGAAGATCCCCTACGAGCGTCAGGGATGAGTTCTCCGCGGATCGGTTCGCTGGCGTTTCTGACCCCGGGCAATTATCTCGACGACGATCCGTACACCGGCCTCGAGGACACGCTGCAGCTGTTCGAATACGGCGAGCGGCTCGGGTTCGACGGCGCGTGGGTCCGGCAGCGGCATCTCGAGCACGGTGTCGGTTCGGCGGCGGTCTTCCTGGCCGCGGCCGCCCAGCGCACGAATCGGGTCGAGTTGGGCGCGGCGGTGATTCCGATCGGCTACGAGAGCCCGTTCCGGCTGGCCGAGGACCTGTCGCTGGCCGATGTGTTGTCCCAGGGCCGCTTGCAGCCGGGGTTCAGCGCGGGGACGCCGCCGCATGCCGAGCTGATCGGCGATCTGGTCTTCGATGGTGACTGGCGCGGCTTCGACCTGTCCTACGGCCGGGTGGCCCGGCTCATCGAGAATCTGCGCGGCCACTACCTCGGCGATGCCGACACCGTAATCCACTCGCCGGGTAACACCCAGCGCCCTCGGCTGCAGCCGCACAGCCCCGGCCTGGCCGACCGAGTCTGGTACGGCGGCGGCAGCACCCGGTCGGTGCGCTGGGCGGCGGAGAGCGGACTGAATCTGCTGAGCGGAAATATCGTATTCGGCGATCGCAGTGAGGATTTCACGACCGTGCAGCTGGGACTGCTCAGCGATTATCGTGAGCGGATCGATCCGGCGCGACCGGCGCGTGTCGCGATCGGCCGGGTGATCGTCCCGTTCGACAGCGCCGACCGCGCGACCCGGGAGCGGTACCGCGCCTACGCCGCGAGCCGGCACGAACGCACGCTCGGCCCGCAGGGCGAGCGGCGGGTGTTGTTCGCCCCGGATGTCGTCGGCACCGCCGAGCAAATCCTCGAACAGCTGCATGCCGATCCGGTTCTCGCGCAAACCAGCGAACTACGCCTCGAACTGCCCTACGAGTTCCATCGCGCGGACTACGAGCAGATCCTGCACGACACGGTGGAGTTGATCGCTCCGCAGCTGGGATGGAACCCCGTTCGCCTAGATGAATGATTCCACGGGGCCGGAGGTGGTAACTGGGCGAAATTCGCTCGCCGACCGAGTCGTTCGGCGTCACGCTCTACAACATGGAAGAACCACAACACAGGATCCGCGCGCTCCATACGGCATCCACGGTCACTGTCTACCAGGCATACTCCCCGGACATCGGCAGGCCCGCCATCCGCGACGGCGCCTTCCCCGCGGCATGGAACCGGGACCGGATGACGTGGATCAAGCCGTCGTTCCTGTGGATGATGTACCGCTGCGGATGGGGCTCGAAGCCGGATCAAGAGACCATCCTTGCCGTGGAGATCTCACGCAGCGGTTTCGAATGGGCATTGCGCCATGCGTGCCTGTCGAGCTACAAGCCCGGGCTGCATCCCGACCGCAGCACCTGGCACCACCGGCTCGAGCGCGCGCCCGCCCGCGTCCAGTGGGATCCCGAGCGGGATCTGCATCTGCGGCCCCTTCCGTACCGCTCGCTGCAACTCGGGCTCTGCGGTGAAGCCGTACGGCGCTACGCGGACGAGTGGACAGTCGCCATCAGCGACATGACTCCACTGGCCCACGAGATTCATGAGCTGGTCAGGGATGGCGACCTCGACTCTGCTGCCCGGCTACTGCCTCATGAGCACCCGTACCCGGCCGCGGACGAACTGCTGGCACACCTTCGTTCGTGACTGCGGACTCGCATCCGCAGGTGGTCCCATGCCTCGAGCGTCGGTGGACACGACTCTGTGGAGCGAGTTTGAAGCTGTGCTTCCGGGTATCCACACCACGGCTCGATACTGGTGTCGGCGGGTACGCGGGCCTGTCATCGCGTCCGCCGACCCGCGAGAGGTCCGACACCGGCGTTCCAACGATTCGGTATCACCGTTCGTACGACAAGCCAGGAGGACGAGATCGATGATGACCGGCCGGAACTACCGAAGCTCAGCTCTTTTCGTCAGCGCCCTGGCAGCGATGGGGTTGGCCGCTGTCTCGACGGCCGCTCCGGCGCTCGCCGCCAATACGATCGACATCAAAGGTGTGGGACCTGCGAACGTGGGGGTCGACTACACCTGTGATGCCAACTCCGGCGCATCCGCCGTCAAAGTCATGGTGGGTGATCCCAACGCCGACGCACCGTCCGCGATGGGTACGCAACCGCAGGTCACGTGCGATGGGCAAGCGCAGAGCACCGTCGTCGTGCTGACCGGGCCCGACGGGTCGCCGGCGCAATTGCAGCAGGGCCAGACGGTGCAGGTCCGGGTGGCGTTGGTCGATCCGCAGGACACCGTGGTCTCCGGAAAGGCGAATGTCTTCAAGCTGGGGTAGTGCCCGCTTCTGCGCGCCGGCGCCGGTGTGTGGCCGCGGCCCGAGCGATCCAGCCGGCCACGATCCCGAGGTAGACACCGGTGAGCCCCCAGTGCAGCACCGCGGCCGATATCCATACGGCGGGCAGAGTGACGCAGACGACCGAGAACACGGACGCGGACATCACCGCTTTCGTGTTCCCGGCCGCGCGTAGCTGAGCGGCGTAGACCATGCCGATCGACATGATCGGCGCCAGTACGGGCAGCGACCACACCACCCCGCGAGCGGTCGCACCGACCGCGGCGTCGCCTGAGACGAGCCGGAACAACACTGGCGAGAGTGCGGTGAGCAGCAGCGCGACCGCACTCGAGGCACCGACCATCAGCGCCGCGCCGGCTCGCACGACGGCGTGGTGCTCCCGATGGTCACCGGCGCCGAGGCACTGTCCCGCCAAAACCGCTGTCGCCACACCGATTCCGAACACGAGCATCCACACGGTCGCGATCGCCAGGCTCATCACCCGGTGCGCGGCCAGGCTCACCGTCCCCGCTTGGGCGACCACCGCCGCGATGACGGCATCGCTCCCGTAGCCGACAACTCCGAATACGACATCCGGCACGGCGAGCGCGGTCACCGCGTGCCATACCGTGCGATCTGTCCTGGCCCAGACGACCGCGAGCCCGGTGGCCCGGCGAACGCGCGGGATCAGAGCGACTGTGCCGGCCGCGACGGCGAGGGTGGAACCGACCGCGGAACCCGCCGGTCCCCATCCCGCGGCGAAGATCAGGATCGCCGACACCATCACATTCAGCACGGCCACCGCCACCGCCACCTGGGCGCTGCCTCTCGTATCACCGATTCCGGCGAGCACACCACGCACATGGGCGGTGACGGCTGTGAACGGCAACCCGCACAACAGAATCCACAACATGACCGTTGCTTCGCGGCGATCCAGGCCCGCCGGCGCGGTCACCGCCACGATCACCGGCGCGGCCGCCGCCGCGGCCATCGCGACCGCCACGCCGACCGCGGCGGCGCCGGACAACCCGGTCGACGTCACGTTCCGGATCGCATCGGAGTCACCGGCGCCGTGCCGGCGGGCGACGAGTATCTGCGTCGCCGATCCCCACGGCACCACCACCGCGGTGCAGAAGATCCATATCGGCAGCACCGATGCGGCGACGCCGAGCGCTTCGATCGAATGGTGGCCCAGGAGCGCGGTATCGGTCACGCCCAGCACCAGCGTCGTCGCGGAAGTCAGCACGACGGGCCCCGCCAGTTCCGCTACCTGACCGAGTCGCGCAACTTGCGCGTGCCGCCCCATGGAGAGAATCTAATAGGTTCTCGCACAGAGCTTTCCGGTGGTTCAGGCGAATCAGTCCGGGCCGAGCTACCCCAGTGGAGTCCGGTGTAAGCATCGTGTCAGCGCGGCGTCAGTCCGGTGACAGCGGCGTGGAAGACAGTCTTCCCATGAACAGCGGAGCACTTGCCACCTTCGGAGCGCGGAATGCCGTGTGGGACACGACCCTCGCCGGGCGTTTCGATGCGCCCCTCGGTGGCGGACTCCCGCAATGGCTCGATCGCGGCCGGCGATATCTGCGAGGTGATCACGCTGTCGCCCAGTTGATCCGCTTCGCCCTGGTCGGTGGCGCCGCCAATATCGCCTACGCCGTGCTGTTCCTGGTCATGAGCGAGCTCGGCCCGCTGGTCGCGAATATCGCGGGCTCGCTGGTCAGTACGGCGATCGCGAACGAAATGCACCGCCGGCTCACCTTCCGAGCGGCCGGGCGCGTCGGCTGGTTCACCGCGCAGTGGGAAGGCGGCGGCCTCGCGCTCGTCGGCGTGCTTATCAGCACCGCAGCGCTCGCCGGCCTCCGGTTCTGGGCCCCCGGCCTCGGCGACCTCGCCCAGGCGAGCGCCGTCCTCGCCGTCACCGGTGCGGTCGGCGGTATGCGGTTCCTGGCACTGCGTGACTTCGTGTTCTGAGAGGCGGTATCATCGGCCGTGATGATGACTCATTTCGGAACAGGATTGGGGGTCTCGTTCGCGCCAGGTGAGTGCTGATGCACCCTGTGACCGCGAACGGGAACGATTCCCGAATTCCCTTGTGGCTGCGGATACGCGAGTTCGCCGTACCGCCCTCCATGATCGAGACCGCGACCACCCGGCGCCGTGCCGGGGACTGGGCCGGAGCGTGTGCCGCGGCGGGGGTCGATGTCGATGTCGATCCGCGCGCACTGGCACGTACCCACGGCAGCGAACTCGCCGCCCGGGTACGGGGCGATCTGCGGCATCTGGCGCCGGATCTACTGCGCTGGCATATGCCGAGGGTCGCCTCCGACGGCGTGTTACGGCCGGGCCTCACGACGACTCTGGCTCGATACGACACCGGAGAGCGCAGAAAGCGATGTCGTAGAGCCAGTTTCGTGCATCTCGTCGTCCGCACCCCGCCGGCCTGGGCGGACTCCGGACAACGCATGAGCCTGGCGCTGTGGGACGAATCGTGTCCGGACCGCGGGATCGGCTCGCATCCGCATCCCCGACCCAACCGCCGTTTCCGATTCGATCTGCACCGTCACCTCTGGGACGCGCGCCACACCGACGAACTCGGAACACGATGCGGCACAGCGGAAACAGCCGACGTCAGCCGCACGGAGAGTGGGGTCGCGGAGCACGCCCCGCCCGGGAGTGCTGTCGATCGGTGGGCGGCCGAGGCGGACTTACTGCTGTGCGCCGACGGATATCGGCGCGGACCGGTGCTGGTGCGATTCGGCGTGCGACATCGGGTGATCCTCGAGTACGAAGGGGATCCTCCCGCGCTGCGGGTCGCGCAGAGATACCCGCGGGGCGCGATACCCGCGCTTCCGATCCTGCCGTACGCGGCGACCTGGGTGCTTCCCGATCTGGCATTGTTGCGCGCCGGTGCGATCACGGCCGATCGCCTGCATCCGCTGGTCGCTTCGGCAATCGTGCCTGAGTTCTGCGCGGCCGCAAAGTCGTTCGAGGCAGAACGGCACGATCATCCGCATCTGGTGCAGTGCCGGGGAGAGCAGCACCGCATCGCACTGGTGGACGGCGAGCTGACCGCGCTCGATCACAGCCCCGCCGAGATCCGCCGCGAGGAACTGCTCGTCGCACTGTCCGGCACACCGCTGCCCTGCCTGCAAGCGATCGATCTGGCGCACCGCCGGCCGGATTGCCTTGCCGGTGTCCGGGATCGGTTGCGTCACGGAGATATCGCCGGAGCGTTGGCCGTCGTCGAAAACCTGCTCGGAACCGCGGCGCTGTTGCGTCCGGGAGCGTTGCGAGACGAACTGGAGGCGGCCGCGCAGCGGGAAAGCACGTACCGGCAATTCCGCACCGGGCTGTCCGATTCCTCTGAGGCCTTCCCGCCGGCGAAACGACGCACGCACTCCCACCGCACACATCCCCGCCACGCGACGTCGCGCTGACCGCGCACCGCGCATGTGCCCGATTCTTCTGAAACCAAGGGTGATTCACGATGACCACACCTGTTCCGACCACGGCACGAGCCGGCGCCGCCCGGCTCGACGCCGCCGGTGAACTGCTGACTCTGCTGAACGAGGCGACCACCGAGCCGCGCTCCGACATCCAACTCGAGGCCCTGACCGTGGCCGTGGCCGCCGACCTTCCGGTGCTCCTGTGGGGCGAACCCGGAATCGGGAAGACCGCGGCCCTGACCCAACTCTCCGAAACCTTGGACCTTCCGCTGACCACCGTGATCGCGAGTGTGCACGAACCGTCCGATTTTTCGGGCCTGCCCGTCGTCGGAGAGGATCCCGCGGCACACGGTGTGCCGCTGGCTCCGCCGGATTGGGCGGTACGGCTCGTGCGCGCCGGTCGGGGTTTGCTGTTCCTGGACGAACTGTCGACCGCACCGCCCGCGGTGCAGGCGGCGCTGTTGCGGCTCGTCCTGGAACGCCGGATCGGTGCGTTGCGGCTGCCGGCCGGTGTCCGCATCGTCGCTGCCGCCAACCCGCGCTCCTCGGCCGCGGACGGCTGGGAATTGAGCCCGCCGCTGGCCAACCGATTCGTCCACCTCACCTGGACTCACGACCCCGATGTCGTGGTGCGCGGCTTGGGCGGAGTCTGGCCCCGCGCGGATCTGCCCACGCTGGACCCCGAAAAGTTCCCGGAGGCAGTGGCTTTCGCTCGGCGCGCGGTGTGCGGGCTGCTCGCTGCCCGGCCCGCGTTGGTGCATCGCATGCCCAGCGGTGAAGCACGACGGGGCGGCGCCTGGCCGTCGCCGCGCAGCTGGGATATGACCCTGCGACTGATCGCCTTCGCGACCGCGGCCGGCGTCGGCCGGGATGTGGTGTCCATGCTGGTCCGGGGCACCGTCGGTGACGGCCCCGGATTCGAACTGCTGACCTGCATCGACCGGATGGAACTTCCCGACCCGGAGCAGTTGCTCGCCTGCCCGGACACCGCTGACCTGCCGGAACGCGGTGATCTGCGCCAAGCCGTGCTCGACGCCGTGGTGGCGGCCGTCCGCCGGCAGCCGGAGAAGTCGCGCTGGGACGCGGCCTGGGCGCTGTTGGCGAAGGCCGTCGAGACCGGAGCTCCGGATCTGGTGGTCGTTCCCGCAACCACCCTTGCCACACTGCGCCGCGAGCAGTGGGAGGTCCCGGCATCGATCGAGCACCTCGCCGGAATGGTGTCGGTGTCCCGACAGGCGGACCGCGCCGCGGAACGCGTTGCCGCGCAGGCGAGACGATGACCGCGGGGGCCACGACGGTGGATTTCGAGAAGCTCGGCGCCGCCCGCCTGCTGGCCGCGCGGGCCCGCCCCTATCTGGCCACCGCCCTGTACGCGTTGCACATCGTCGAGTCGCCCGCGGTGCCGACGATGGGTGTGGACCGGTATTGGCGGTGCTACGTATCGCCGGTGTTCGTCGGCCGCACGGCCGTGGAGGAGCTGGCTTCGATTCTGGTACACGAGGTTTCGCATCTGCTGCGCGACCATCACGGGCGCAGTGACCGATTCGCTCGTGAGCACAATCTGACCGGTCCGGCGGAACGGCTGCGAATGAACATCGCCGCGGACGCCGAGATCAACGACGATGCGTTCGGTGACGGGTTGATCGAGCCGGAAGGCGCTGTCGTACCGGCAAGTCTGGGACTGCACAGCGGTGAACTCATGGAGGACTATCTGCGTCAATTCCGCTTGGGATCACACACCCAGGACATGGCGTGGCTGGATTGCGGCAGCGGTGCCGACGGACTGGACCGCGCATGGGAGTACGGGCCGGACGGTGCGAACGGCCTCAGCGATCAGGAACGCGAGGCCGTCCGGTTCCGCGTGGCCCAGGGCATCGACGGTCATCCGGGTAACGCGCCCCGGGGGTGGCGGCGCTGGGCGGAGGAGGCGTTGCATCCACCGCAGCCGTGGCGGGACCTGCTGCGCGGCGCCATCCGCTCCGCGGTCTCCGCGTCCGGTGCCGGCGACGACTACACCTATGGCCGGCCGGCTCGGCGATCAACCGCAGTGCCCGGCGTGGTGCTACCGAGCCTGCGGCACACCCCGCCGCAGGTCAGCGTGGTGATCGACACCTCGGGGTCGGTGAGCGACGCGGAACTGGGCAGCGCCCTGCTGGAAACGCTGGCGATCTTCCGTGCCGTGGGCGGTCGCCGCGATCTCGTCCGGGTCCTGTCCTGCGACGCCGCGGCTCGGATCGCGCAACCCCTGTGCCGAGCGGACGGCATCGAGCTGGTCGGTGGCGGCGGCACGGATCTGCGCGCGGGTTTCGCCGAAGCGCTACGCGCGCAAGTCCGTCCGGACGTGATCGTTGTCCTGACCGACGGTCACACACCGTGGCCGGCGGGCCGGCCCGCGTGCCGGACGGTCGTGGGCTTGCTGGGACGACAGCGGTCGTGGAACGAGGCTGATCCGGATCACGTTCCGGCGCGGCCGCCCGACTGGGCACGGGTCGTTCGAATCGGGTGACAGTGACATCCCGACGTCAGCCGGTTTCCGTCGCCTCCCGCAGTGTGCGGAATTCGGCTGCCAGGGCGTCGAGGGTGTAGTGGGCGTTGAGGCCGCTCGGGTTGGGCAGCACCCAGATCGCGGTGGTGCCGAGGGTTTCGGGTTGGCGTCCGACGGTGGTTCGCGGCCGGCCGAATGCGGTGCGGTAGGCGCCCAGGCCGAGGACGGCCAGGACGCGTGGGCGGTAGTGCCGGACTCGCTCGGCGAGCGCGCGACCGCCCTCGCGCAGTTCCTCCGCTGTGAGCTCGTCGGCCTTCGCCGTCGTTCGTGCGGCGACGTTGGTGATGCCCAGCCCCAGTTCGAGCAGTTCTTCCTGCTCGTCGGGGCGGAACAGGCGTGGTGTGAAGCCGGAGCGGAACAGCGCGGGCCAGAAGCGGTTTCCGGGGCGAGCGAAATGGTGGCCGGTCGCGCCCGACCACAGTCCCGGATTGATACCGCAGAACAGCACCCGCAGGTCGGGTGCCACCAGATCGGGAATGGTCCGGTCCTTCGCGGCGGCGAGGTCCGCCGGCGTGGGGCGGAACGCGGCGGAATGTGCCATCCGCCCAGTCTGCCGGAACGGGTGCGGCGCCCGGACGCGGTGGTCGCGGGCTGTGTGCATGTCCGCGGGTTCGATGAAGTGCGCCGGGACAACCTGCGGGGACGGCCAGTCGTGAACCGCTCAGCTGCATGTTCAACCAATGGTTGTGCGTACTGCCACACTCGGTTGTTTGATGCAGGTCGCCGACCCTGATTGCATTCGCCTGAACAACGTGAGGTTGTTCGATGCCGATGTGCCGAGGGCAGCTGCCATTCGATGCCGCACGGCGTGCGCGTCAATGAGGAGGATTATGGAAATCGGACTGAAGCGGCTGATCGATGCGCGACTCGACGCGCATGTCGAGGAGAGCAGGCGGTTCAATGCCGCCTCGAAAGCTGTTGCGGGCCCTGTGGATTTCCAGGAACTGCAGCGGGTCCGCGCAAGGCATGCCGCGTCCTGCCCGTCGGGTGGCAGGGCCGCCGAGCACATCGCCGAAGTCGGTAGCCATCGAGTTCCGGTGCGGGTCACCGTTCCCCGGCATACCGAGATTCGGGGCGCCTACCTCGATATTCACCCCGGCGGTTTCTACCTGGGCTCGGCGGCGAGCGGTGATGCGCGCAATGCGATGCTGGCCGATACGCTCGGTGTGGCAGTGGTGAGCGTCGACTATCGACTGGCGCCCGAACATCCCTGGCCCGCCGCACCCGACGATTGCGACACCGCGGCCCTGTGGCTCCTGGAACGGGCGGAATCGTTGTTCGGAACAACCGCATTCGTCGTCGGCGGAGCATCGGCGGGAGCCACCCTGGCCCTGACCACGCTGCTGCGTCTGCGAGATCGAGGACTGGCCGATCGGTGTGCCGGTGCCGTGCTGCAGTACGGCGCCTACGACCTGAGCGGGCGATCTCCCGGCGGCAGGCTGTACGCCGGCGACTACTTCATCGAGGCCTATGCCGGCCACGTCGCCGACCGCACCGATCCCGACATATCTCCCCTCTACGGACATCTCGGCGACCTACCACCGGCACTGCTGGTGGTAGGTCGGCTCGACATCCTTCTCGAAGACAATCTCGCGCTGGCCGCCCGGCTCTCCGCCGCGGGCAACGATGTCGACGTCCGTGTCTACCCCGAGTCGACGCACGCCTTCACCGCTCGCTCCACCGGCATGGCCGCCGCCGCGCTCCGGGAGATCGACACGTGGGTCGCGGACCGACTGCGGGAGAAAACGATCTGACCAGGCCGGAGTCTGGCGGCTGACCGTCCTCCGATGCGGTGCGGCGCGCGAGCCGTTGCGATGCTCGCGGGTCGCTGGTGCGCCGGCGGAACCCATTGTGACGGTGACGTAGTGGTGACCGATCACCAGCGCGGACGGACCGTATTCGTTACCCTGGCTTGATGCGATCCCGGTTTCTGCGCAATGTCTCGGCCGTGTTCGTCGCTGTTGCGTCGGTGTTGCTGAGCGGCACTCCGGCCCTCGCCGGCCCACCGATGCGGGCGGCGGCGCTGTCGTCGCTCGACTCCGGTTTCCTGTGGGGCGTGTCGAGTTCCGGTTTCCAGTCCGAAGGACATGCGCCGGACAGCAACTGGACTCGGTATATCGCTCGCAATCCCGGCTACGAACCACTGCAGGATTCGGTCGACTTCGTCGATCGCTACGACTCCGACATCCGCCTGGCCGCCGATATGGGCATGCGCGTGTTCCGGGTCGGGATCGAATGGGCGCGGCTGCAGCCCACGCCCGGGAAGTGGGACGACAACGCGTTTCGCTTCTACGATTCGGTCGTCGACAGCATCGTGCGCGCCGGGATGCGGCCGATGATCACCCTCGACCACTGGGTGTATCCGGGCTGGGAGGCGGACCGGGGCGGCTGGCGCAATCCGGGCATGGTGGGGGACTGGCTGGCCAACATGCGCGCCGTCGTCGATCGCTACTCCTCGCGGAACCCGTTGTGGGTCACCGTGAACGAACCGGTCGCCTACATTCAGAACGAGGTGCGCGAGGGCGGCGCCGATGCCAACACGATGCTGACCGGGGTCGTCGACGTGCACAACGCCAGCTACGACTACATCCATCAGAAGCAGCCCGGAGCTCAGGTCACCGCCAACGTCGGATATGTCGCGGGTGCGGAGGATCAGGTCAACGGCGAGTTGGTCGACCGGATCGGCGCCCGGCTCGACTACGTGGGCGTCGACTACTACTTCGGATTCGACCCGGCGCAGTCGCTGTACAGCGCGATCGGACGGGCCACCGGTTCCGCGATGCCGCCCCTGCCCGGCCCGCGCATCTGGGAGATGCCGCTGCGCACCGAGGGCATCTACTATGCGCTGCAACACTATTCGCGCCGTTTCCCGGGCAAGCCGCTGTATATCGTCGAGAACGGCATGCCCACCGAGAACGGCCTGCCCCGCGGCGACGGCTATACCCGCAGCGACCACCTCCGCGACACCGTCTACTGGCTGCAACGCGCCAAGGCCGACGGTATGAACGTGATGGGCTACAACTACTGGAGCCTCACCGACAACTACGAATGGGGCAGCTACACACCCCGTTTCGGCCTCTACACCGTCGACGTCCGCACCGACCCGTCGCTCACCCGCCGCCCGACCGACGCCGTCGGCACCTACGCGCAGATCGTCGCCGCGGGCGGCGTCCCCGCCGACTACCGCCCCACCCGACCCCCGGCCCTCTGCATCTTCGTCGACCCCCCGGCCAGCTGCGTCAGCCCGGTCGCGGGGCCGTAGGCATTCCGGAAGTCATCCGGGCCGCTCCACTGATGTCATCGATGCCGTGGTGTGACGGTGGCACGCAGTGGTTAACTCCTCTGCGACAACACAAGTGGAGAGGAGCGGGCCGTGGCCGACGACGGCGGTGTGGTGGATCTCGGACAGGATCGGGCGCACAGTGCCCGCATATACGACTACTACCTCGGCGGACGTGACAACTACGAAGCCGACCGGGTGGCGGCGGCAGCGATCGAGCAGGCCATCCCGTCGGTGCGGGCGGTGGCGCGGGGTAACAGGGCGTTCATGGCGCGCGCGGTCCGGCACCTGAGTGCCGACCTCGGCGTTCGCCAGTTTCTCGACGTCGGCACCGGAATCCCGACCGAGCCGAACCTGCACCAGGTCGCCCAGGAGGCCGCACCCGATGCGCGCGTGGTGTACGTCGACAACGACCCGATCGTGCTGGCCCACGCGCGGGCACTGCTGACCGGGACTCCGGAGGGGGTCACCCGATACGTCGAGGCGGATGTGCACGATCCGGGAAGGATTCTGTCCGCGCCCGAAGTGGAAGCGACACTGGACTTTTCGAAGCCGGTGGCGCTGAGTCTGATAGCGCTGTGTCATTTCGTACCGGGAGACGAGGTGTACGACATCATCGACACCCTGCTGGCACCGCTGGCCTCTGGATCGTTTCTGGTGATGACGCACCTGAGCCCCGATTTCGCCCCGGACATGGTCGAGGGGACGGTCGCGGCCTATCGAAAGAGCGGGATCGAGATGGAAGCTCGGTCCTACGACGGGGTCGCGCGCTTCTTTCGCGACATGGATGTGATCGAGCCCGGCATCGTGGCGATCGACGACTGGCACGCCGGCGGGGTGGCTCCCGCACTGCCCGACGATGTGAGCACGCTCGACACCGGTGCGACCGCGCCTCCGGCCGCCGGATATGCCGCGGTCGGCCGCAAGCGGTAAAGATTTCTTCCGATGATGTCGATTCCAGGGGTGTCCCGTTCGAGGGGTAGGTGAGGGGCTGAGAGGCAGCCCACCCTGGAAGGACACAAGCATGCGCACAGTGGTGGCTTTCGAGCACATGACGCTGGACGGTTACGCCTCCTCCGGCGAGAACCTGGGATTCGAGTTCACGTTCCGCGCCTACGACGACGAGTTGCAGGCGTATGCCGAACACATTCAGGCCGACTTCGAGACCGCGGTCTACGGGCGGGAGACCTATCTGGGGATGTTCGGATACTGGTCGCAGCATCCGAATGCCGACAGTTCGCCGGCCGAACGCAGGCACGCCGAATGGGTCAACGCCGTGGACAAGATCGTCTGCTCCACCACGCTGGAGTCGGCCGAATGGAACAACACCCGGCTGATCAGCAGCGACCTCGCCGCGCAGATCGAGGCGCTGAAGCGTGAGGACGGCGGCGTGATCGCGATCTACGCCAGTCCCAAGCTGGTGCATTCGTTCATCGATATGGGTCTGGTCGACGAATTCCGCATCGTCGTCCATCCGGTCACGCTCGGTTCCGGCACGCCGGTGTTTCACGACAAGGCGAAACTGGATCTCGACCTGCTGGAGTCGAAGGCTTTCGGTTCGGGCGCGGTGTATCTGCGTTACCAGGTGCGATGAGGAAGGATGCGGACATGCGCTATCTGATGCTGATCCGTCTCGATCCCACGGCCGCGCCGACGCAGGGGCCGGATCCGGCGATGGCCGAGAATATGGGCAAACTGCTCGAGGAGATGACCAAGGCCGGCGTCCTGCTCGACACGGCGGGACTGCGACCGGTCGAGGAGGGCGTGCGGGTTCGCCAGACCGCTGGCAAGCAGAGCGTGCTCGACGGCCCGTTCAGCGAGTCCAAGGAGGTCGTCGGCGGATACTGCCTCGTGCAGACCCGCTCGCAGGACGAAGCCGTGGAGTGGGGTTCGCGCTTCCTGCGGTTGCACGGGCCGGAATGGGATATCGAACTGGAGATCCGGCAGCTCGACGACCAGGCTTGACGTTATGTCCTTCCCCGAGGTGAGTGGCCGCCCGCACGATGGTGCCGACGGCCGCTCACCGGCGGCTCGGGCCGTCGAGGCGGCGTGGCGCATCGAATGGCCGAAACTCGTGGCCGGACTCACCCGACTGGTCGGTGATATCGCCACCGCCGAGGAATTCGCACAGGACGCACATCTGGCGGCCCTGGAACAGTGGCCGCGCGAGGGGATTCCGCCGAACCCGGGCGGCTGGCTGATGCTCACCGCGAAACACCGCGCCATCGACCGGATCCGGCGTGACGCCACCTTCGCCCGCAAACTGCCGATGCTCGGACACGACCTGCTCGCCGAACAGGCCGGCGATCAACCGAACGACATCGATGACGACCTGCTGCGCATGGTGTTCACCGCATGCCATCCCGCGTTGTCGCAGCCGGCTCGGGTGGCATTGACGCTGCGCATGGTCGGCGGCCTGACCACCGAGGAGATCGCCCGCGCGTATCTCGTGCCGGAAAAGACGGTGGCACAACGGATCGTGCGAGCCAAACGCACCATCGCCGAGAAGAAGCTACCCTACGAGGTTCCGGCGGGTCCGCAGCTGGCCGATCGGCTGGAATCCGTGCTCGAGGTCATCTATCTGATCTTCAACGAGGGGTACGCCGCCACCTCCGGCGACAACTGGGTGCGCGCCGAACTGTGCGACGACGCATTGCGATTGGCGCGCATCCTCACCGGGCTGATGCCCCGGGAGCCGGAAGCATTCGGCCTCGCCGCCCTCGTGGAATTGCAGGCCTCCCGGACCGGTGCGCGCAGCGACGCGACGAAACAGCTTGTGCTGCTGCCCGATCAGGACCGCAGCCGCTGGGATCAGCTGTCCATCCGCCGCGGTTTCGCCGCCCTCGGCCGGGCCCACAACCTGGCCGTGCGTCGTGGTGTTCCGCCCGGCCGCTACGCCCTGCAGGGCGCCATCGCCGCCGCGCACGCCATGGCCGCCACCTCCGAGGACACCGACTGGCGGCGCATCGCCGGCCTGTACGCCGTTCTCGCCGAACGCTTTCCGTCGCCGGTCGTCGAGGTGAACCGCGCCGTCGCGGTGGCCATGGTGCACGGCCCCGCCGCGGGTCTCGACCTCGTCGACGCGGTGGCCGCGACCGGCACACTCGACTCCTACCATCTGCTTTACGCCGTGCGCGCCCACTTCCTCTCGCAGCTGGACCGCCCGGCCGACGCCCGCGCCGCCTATTTGCGCGCCGCCGCACTCACCGCCAACGCCGCCGAACAGGCGTTGTTGCGCGACCGTGCCGCCCGCCTGAATTAGGTCGAGTGTCGCCGGGCGCCTTCGATTTCCGGCGGCGTCGCCACCGCGTCGAGACGCGTTGTCAAGGTGGTGCGGTGAGTTCTCCGGAGGCATCCGAACGGTAGCCGCTCGGCCTGTGGGCCGGGCGGCGTTGTGAGCAGGGTTCCCGCCGGTGGCTGAGCGACCGGTGCGGTTGGCGTCTCTCGCAGCGCCGGATGATGCCGGATTCTTTCGCCGGGCGCCCGCATACGTGTGCGCCCAGTCTCCTGGAGTACTTCCTCATGCCCCCTGTGGTTTTCGTGCTGGCTGTCGCGGTGTTCGCGCAGGGCACATCGGAGTTCATGGTGTCGGGTCTGCTGCGGCGGATCGCCGACGATGTCGGCGTCTCGCTCGGCGCCGCCGGTTTGCTGACCTCGCTGTTCGCCGCCGGAATGGTGATGGGAGCGCCGGTGATGGCAATGACCGCGGGCCGGTTGCCGGTTCGATATTCGGTCACGGCGTTTCTCGGGGTCTTCTGTGCCGCTCACGTGATCGGCGCTACCACAACAGGTTTCGCACCGCTGCTGGTCACGCGGGGTGTCGCGGCGGTCGCCGAGGCCGGATTCCTCGCGGTCGTGCTGGCCGCACTGCCTCGGTTGGCCGGTCCTGCGCTGGTCGGGCGCGCGGCCTCCGTGGTGGTCTCCGGCGTGACGGTGGCCTGTATCGCCGGTGTGCCCGCGGGCACGATGCTGGGTCAGATCTGGGGCTGGCGTTCGGCGTTCTGGGCCGTCGCGGTGCTCAGCGCGGCGGTGCTCGTGCCGGTGTGGACGATGCTCGGCCGGCGAACACAGGCCGAGGGTGGTGCGCCCAGCGGGACCGTCCCTCCGATGCGGCGCGAATGGTCCGCGCTGACGCAGCGCCCAGTTGCGCTCGCCGTCATCGCCGGAGTCCTGGTCAACGCCGCGACCTTCGCCGCATTCACCTATCTGGGCACCATCACGACCGCCGTCGGCGGGGCCGGCGGGTGGGTTCCCCTGGTGCTGGCCCTCTTCGGCGCCGGCTCGTTCCTCGGTGTGACGGTCACCGGTCGCTACAGCGACCGCCATCGGCGCCGGATCATCCGCGCCGGAACGGTCCTGCTCGTCGGAGTCTGGGTGGCGGCCGCGCTGGTCGCGCACACGCTGATCGGGGTGACGGTCATGTCGGTGGTGGCGGGCGCGGTCGCGTTCGGCGTCGGCTCGACACTGATCGCGACGATTGTGCAGACCGCTACGCCGACCGCTCCCCGGATCGCCGGCGCGCTGGCGACCACCGCCTTCAATATCGGTGCCGTACTCGGGCCGGTCGCCGCCGGTTCGACCGTCGATCACACCGGTCGCCCGGCCACCGCGTTGTGGTGCGGTGCGGCCTTCACCGCTGCCGCGCTGGGTGTCGTCCTGCTGGAACGGAATCGGCGCGAGGCGAGCCGATCGAGCAGCGATATCGCCGATCGCTGCCCGTCGCGGCGTGGCAGGTGACGGAGCGGTTGCCGGGTCCCGAATTTGCCCGCAACCTGTTCCAACTACCCGAACAGCGATAATGAGCGCGAAAGTGTTCGAAACCGAGATGGTGGGAGAGACGACTGTGAAGCTGATCGGTGTGATCGGTGGCGGAACCATGGGTGCGGGAATCGCCGAGGTATGCGCGAAGGCCGGGAGCGAGGTTCTCGTCCTGGAGACGACTCCGGACTTCGCCGAGGCGGCGCACAAGCGCATCGAATCGTCGATCTCGCGGGGAGTGACGAAGGGCAAGATCACCCAGGACGAGGCCGACGCCGTGCTCGCCCGGGTGCGGGTGACCCTCGACATCGAGGAGTTCGCCGATCGCGACCTGGTCATCGAGGCCGCTCCGGAGATCGAGTCGCTGAAGTACGAGATCTTCGGCAAGCTGGACAAGATCGTGAAGCCGGCCGGCATCCTCGCCACCAACACCTCCTCGATCCCGGTGATCAAGGTGGCCGGAGCCACGCAGCGTCCGGAGCAGGTCGTCGGCCTGCACTTCTTCAATCCGGTGCCGGTGATGCCGCTGGTGGAGGTGATCTCGACGCTGGTCACCTCGCCGGAGACGGCCGCCGCCGTCACCGACTACGCGAAGAACACCCTGCACAAGACCACCGTGCAGGCCGGTGACCGCTCCGGATTCATCGTCAACGCGCTGCTGATCCCGTACCTGTGCCAGGCGGTGCGGATGCTGGAGTCGGGCTACGCCAGCGCCGAGGACATCGACGCCGCGATGAAGGGCGGCTGCGGCTACCCGATGGGACCGCTCACCCTCCTCGACACCGTCGGCCTCGACATCGCGCTCGCCGCCGCCGAATCGCTGTACGGCGAATTCGCCGAGCCGCACTACGCACCCCCGGCGCTGCTGCGCCGCATGGTCGACGCCGGCCGCCTGGGCCGCAAGACCGGTCGCGGGTTCTACGAGTACAACTAGCGGCGTTGGCCCGCGTTCCCGGTGATATCCGGCCGGGAACGCGGGCTCGAGCCGAATCAGGTGTCGGGATCCTCGTTCTGGTCGCGGGCGGGTCCGGGCCCGGCCAGTTTGCCGGAGTGCTCCGGCGGCGCATCGACTGTGCGCCGGCCCTGGGTTTCCTGATCGTCCTGCTCGGCGTCGGCGCCTGCGTCGGTGTTCTCGGGGTGACTCATGCCGTGCGCGTACCCGTTCGGCGGCTGTCGAATCGCGAGCCCGCGCCGACGCCCCGGACCGTTCTCGACGGCACAAGAAGGAACCGCCCCCGGGCGAGGCGCGGATCGGAAGTTACTCCTCGTTCTTAGCGGAGCTGCTCGCTGGCGCGACATTGCCTTCTTGTCGTGTATGACGGAAGGTGGGATGTCGATGTGTCGCACTCGTCGGCCGATAGTCAATGTCACTGTCGTGGAGCTCTTCTGAACTTCCGGACGCCGGATCTCGACGTGGGTGAATTCGTGCGAATCCGGCGACGCTCGGCCGGTGGGGGTGATAAGTTATCTATCATTCTCTCAACAACGGCACTGCGTCCCCGGGTGCGGAGGTCGCGGCAAAGCTGCCGAGTGATTCGGAGGTGTCACCTTGTCTCCGTTTGCACGCTGGAAGTCCCTCGCGGCCGCCGGACTGGTGGCGGTGACGTGTGGCCTGGCGCACTTCGGCGGTGGCGCCCCCGCGCACGCGTCGCCGAGTTGTCCCGGCCTGTATGTGCTGGCCGTGCCCGGCACGTGGGAAACCTCCGATGCCGATCCGCGCAAGGGGATGCTCGCGGCGAGTGTGGATGCGCTGCCGGGCGACGTCGGGGTCGGCTATATCGCATACACCGCGACCGCCTTCCCCTGGGAGGGTGAGGTCTACGGCCGCTCCAAGCGCGAAGCCGTCGACAAAGCCCGTGCCGCGGTCGCCGCGGTGGCAGGGTCGTGCACCGCGACCCGCATCGCGATCGTCGGCTACAGCCAAGGCGCCGACGCCGCGGGTGATCTCGCGGCCGAGATCGGCACCGGCCACGGTGTGGTGGCGCCCGACCGAATCACGTTGGTGGGCTTGATCTCCGATCCTCGCCGCGCACCCACCGACACCCTGATCGGTCCGCCTGTCGCCGGGGCCGGCGCGGGCGGCCCGCGCCCTGGCGGATTCGGTCTGCTCGGTCCGCGGACCTACACGTTCTGTGCGGCCGGAGATCTGTACTGCGCAATGCCCGACGGCGATTTCGCCGGCCGTATCGCCGGATTCTTCGTGGAGATCTCGAATCCCGATCCCGCGATGTTCGACCGGTACTCCCGGGATGCGGGGGATCTTCTCGATTCGACGCTGGCCGCGGGAGGTCTCGGCTTGCTGGCCGGCCAGCTCGACGCGAACGCCGTGGACGAGCGCAAGGCCCAGATCGCGGAGTTCGTGAATTCCGGTGTCCACCAGAGCTATCCGTTCTACGTCGTCGGGCCCGACGGCGAGACGGCGCTGTCCTGGCTGCGCCGGCAACTGGTGGATCTGATAGGCAGGTGAGGTGGGTATGCGGGAAACGGCCGATCGTGGTGCGGTGGCGATCGTCGGTGCGGACGGGCCGCTGGGAAGTGTGATCGATCGCGTCTGTGGGCAGCAGTCGGTGGCGGTGGTCGGCCGGGTCACTCGCAGAGGCTGGGTGATCGACGGGCCGCCCACGGTGGTCATCGACGTCGGTTCTGCCGAAAACCTGTGGGACAGTGCCGAATTCTGCCAGCGGTGGGGCAGCGCCCTGCTGTATTGCGCGGCGAACCCGGATCCCGGCGGATTCACCCGGCTGCGTGAATTGAGCGCAACCGTACCGGTGGGACTCGCCACGACCCTTGCCCGACGCGATACGGGGCTCGAGTTGCTGGCCGCGCAATTGCTCGGTGTCGCCGGGGAACTCGCGTCGGCGGTCCCCGGCTGGTATCCGATGGCGGATCGGTTCTTCGCGGCGAACTAGTCGGCGGGTGCGACGCGTTCGGATTCCAGCTGCCGCCGCAGCAATTTCCCGGTCGCGTTGCGCGGCAGTTCGTCGACGAAGACGACGTCGCGCGGAACCTTGTGGCGGGCCAGATTCGCCTTGACGTAGTCGCGGATCTGCTCGGCGTCCACGTCGGCTCCGCCGGCGCGAACGACGAAGGCGCGCAGCCGCTTTCCGAAGTCGCGGTCGTCCACGCCGACCACCGCGGCCTCCGCGACGTCGGCCCGGCTCACCAGCAGGTTCTCGACCTCGAGAGGGTAGACGTTCTCGCCGCCGGAGACGATCATGTCGTCGTCGCGGCCGTCGACGAACAGCCGGCCGTCGGCGTCGAAATGCCCGACGTCGCCGCTGCACAACAACCCGTCGACGATCTCCTTGTGCTGCCCGTCGGTATATCCGGTGAAGCTGAGGCCGCTGGAGACGAAAATCGTGCCCACCACACCGGGCGTGGTCACCGGATTGCGGTCGGAGTCGTAGATCGCGACCCGGCATCCGACCGGCGGCCGGCCGACCGTTCCCGGCGCCTCGCGCATATCCCGCGGTGTCGCCACCGCCGCCACCGCGACCTCGGTAGAGGCGTACAGGTTGTAGAGCACGTCGCCGAAGACGTCCGCGGTGCGGCGGCTCAGATCCGGTGAGATGGACGAACCGGCGGCGAAGATCACCTCGAGCGACGACGTGTCGTACTGCCGCAACACCGACTCGTCGAGATCGACGATGCGCTGCAACATCGTCGGCACCAGCACGAGGGTCGCGGCGCCGTATTCGGCCACCGCGGCGAGCGTGCGAACCGGATCGAACTTGCGCTGCCGGAGGATGATTCGATTACCCAGCGCCCAGCCTAGCGTGCACTGGGACAGCCCGGTCCCGTGGAAGATCGGCGCGGCCATCACCATCGTGGCATCGCGCGGCAGCGGTATCCGGTCGAGGAACTGGGCCGACTGCAGCGGGGAAACCTTGTCTCGCGGAGCGCCTTTCGGTGTTCCGGTGGTCCCGCTGGTGAGAATCACGAGTCCCCCGGGGCGCGGCGGCGCCGGTACGGGGTCGGTGGAATGCGGCCCGGCCTGCGCGTAGATGGTGGTGAGGGCGGAGGTCTCGTCGTCGTCCCAGGTGAGCAGCCGGGGGATGCCGGCCGGAACGGCGCGGGCGCGGTCGACGAATTCGCTGTCCAGGAGCAGAGCCTCGATCTTCTCGCGGTCGACGACCTCGGCGAGTTGCGGGCCCGCGGACCCGGTGTTGAGCAGCACCACCCGGGCGCCCAGCTTGCCCGCGGCCAGCAGGCTCAGAACCATGCCGCGGTGATCGCGGCACAGCACGGCGAGCACGGATCCCGGCCCGAAACCGCGCGCGGCGAGCCCGCGGGTGAGTGCGTTGGATTCCCGGTCGAGGTCGTCGAAGGTGAGGGTGCCCCGTTCGTCGACCAATGCCGGCGCCGTCGGATCGCGGCGCGCGGCGTGGGCGAGCACGGTGACGAACGGGCCGTAGGTCCCGGCGTCACGCGCGGTGCGCACGATATCGAGCGGATGCCACGGGTCGAACATGCCGCGCCGCCGCAACACCGACGCGGCGGCGAACGCGTCACCGACGGACCGGACCAGCCCGCTCGCAGAAGTCGACAGCACCACACAGACCTCGATCCCAGCCAGGCCGGCGAACCCTTCGTATCGTGTCGCCGAATAATTCAGAATATACATTCACATATTGCGGGATGCCCCGGTTTCGGGGGCATTGCCGCCGACCTTCGGATGGTGAGAAGATGAGACGCCTAATGTCTCAGTGATCCTCGGAGTGATACGTATGAATCGAGCCGCCCGAACCGCCGCCGCGGCCCCGCCGCCGGATGCCGGACTCGCCCGCCGGCGGCAGTACATGGCCGGTCCCGCGGCATTGCTGGGTGGCCCGGCGAATGTCGTGATGCAACTCGGTTTGCCGCCGGTCGGCCGCGGTGTGGTCGAAAGTACCGTGGAGAGCGGCCAATACGCGCGGCATCCGCGCAAGCGCGGTCGCACCACGCTGACCTATCTGGCGGTGGCCATGCTCGGGACCGAAGAAGACCGCGCCGCCTACCGTGCCGCCGTGGACACCTCGCATCGGCAGGTGCGTTCGCGTCCTGGCAGCCCGGTCCGCTACAACGCCTTCGACCCGCAACTCCAGCTCTGGGTGGCCGCCTGCATCTATCGTGGCGTCGATGATTCGACCCGGTTGTTCTACGGAAGAATCGACGATAACTTGGCGGAGGAGTTCTACCGTGAGTCCGCACGCTTCGGCACCACCTTGCAGATGCCGGAACGGCTGTGGCCGCCGGACCGGGCGGCCTTCGAGGAGTACTGGAACGCCAAGCTGGGCGAGATCTCGTTCGACGACGAGGTTCGCCGCTATCTGCTGGATCAGGTCATCGGCCTGGGGCCGTACAGCCGTGTCGAGCGAATCGCCTTCGCGCGGGTCAATCGCTTCTTCACTACCGGCTTCCTTCCTCAGCAGTTCCGCGACGCGCTGGGGCTCGGATGGGGGCCGCGGCGGCAGCGCGCCTTCGAGATCGTGATGCGAACCATCGGAACGGTGCTGAAGCGCCTGCCCGAACACTGGCGCAGCTACCCGTTCGACGGGTACCTCGAGGATATGCGGCGGCGGCAGGCGCTCGGAAAATCGTTGGTGTAGAAGACGGTCAGGTCGGTCCGCCGTCCCTGCGAGAGGGATACCGTGGTTGTCATGCCTTTCCGCGTATACACGACAGCGAGTGGGCCGGACCGAGAACAGTCTTTCCCCGACCCGGAGGACAATTTCAAGTTCCTCGAGGGGGGAGTGCTGGCGGTCTACACGGCGGCGAAGTACACGTATTTCGCTCCCGGCTACTGGACGCACCTCGAAGAACACAAGCCCTGAACGTTTCCCGGTCGGCGGACTCGGGTGCGTACTCGCCCGCCGCCGGGCTGCTACCGCGCCGACAGCGCGGTGCGCAGTTTGGTGAGGAACCGGCTCAGGTGGGGGTCGGATTCGGGGAGGGCGTCGTCATCGATGTCCCACCATCGCCCATCGGCGAATTCTCGTGGGTCGAGTGCGAAGGGACGTTCGCGGTCGCCGCGCATCACGTACCACAGCGAGACGTCGCGGTGTGGATGCGCTCCGACGGTCCGGGTGATGGTCAGAAACAGGGGGCGTTCGCCGACAACGGTGAATTCGGCCTGCGTTCCGAGCTCTTCGGCGGCCTCTCGTCGCGCTGTGTGCAAGGGATTTTCGGCCGGGTCCACGTGACCGCCCATCGGCAGGTGCAGTCCGGACTTGCGATGCGCGCCGAGCAGTACCGCGCGGGCATCCGGATCGACGACCACCACATACGACACCAGGTGCTGCGGCGGTGTGGCGGGAGGTTCCCGCCGGAAGATGTCGTCGGTGTCGTCCAGCCAGGACAGCGTCTGCTCGATGTGCTCCTGCTCCACGGGGTCCAGCGGCGTGATCGCTGCGACGATGTCCGCGACGACTGCGGTGGCCGGGTGCATATGCGGACGATAGCCGCGGGTACCGACAATCGGCCGGAGTTGATCGGGGCTAGTGCGGACGGAGGCGCAGTTGTGCGATGAGCGCCTTGTGATCGGCGCCGGGCAGGCGGAACGTGTCGACGGTGTCCGCGTGACCGTCGGCGACCAGGATGTGGTCGATGCCGACCAGTGGTGGCCAGCGCTTGTCGGTGGGATACGTGACGAGGTGGCCGGCGCCCTCCTGTTCGGCCGCGTCGTGGAACCGGCCCGAGAGCATCGCGCGGAATTGGGCATGGTCGAAGGTGGCGTTGAAATCGCCGCCGACGATCACCGGCCGGTCCGCGGGCGAGCGGTCGAGAATGGCTCGCAGCCGGGACAATTCGTCGGCCCACAGGTGTGTTCCGGAGATCGGGGGCACCGGATGGAAGGCATAGACGGTGACCGGTCCGGCTCCCGGGACGGTCGCGGTCGCGGAGAGCTGGTTCAGGACGAATCCGTCGTATTCCACCGTGTCCGAGAGGGGATACGCGCTCCAGATCCCGGTACCGGTGGCGGTCCGTCCGGGTGACAGATACCGATGCGGCAGCAACCTTTCCAGGCCCACGCCCTCGAGTGCGCGCACCGCGGCCGGCGTCAGTTCCTCGACGGTGAGGATGTCGACCTTGCGTTCGCGCACCTGCTCGATCAGCGCCTGCGGATCGGCGCCGTCGAACAGCAGATTGGCCTGCATCACCGTCAGCGGCGTGCCGTGATCGCCGGGGGAGTGGCCGACATACAGCGGAGCTTGCGTCCAGATCGCCACGCCCGCAACTGCAATGGCCACCGCGACCCCGGCCCACCGCTTCGCGGCAGCGAACAGCGCCACCCCGGCCAGTGCGGTGCACATCAGATACGGCGCGCCCGACGCCGCCAGAACCAGCCACCGGGACTCGGTTCGATTGAAATGCAGAACCACACCGGCGGCGCCCACCACGGTCGCGACCACGGCAAGCGATTCGAGCGCGATCCGCCCCCACGCCGCCCTCACGCGCCCGACCTCCGCACCCCGGATCCGGCGATCGCCCGCCGCGCGGCCTCGATCGTCGCCGGCGCATGCCGCAGGCGGAACGCGGAGGGGTAAGGCCGTTCGGCCGTCGTCCGCAGAAGATCGTCGTGCTCGTCGCCGACTGGGGGCGTCCCGTGCGCATACGGCTCGGGCAGGGGGAACGGCACGGCACTCCCATCGATCGATCGGCTCGCGGACGTGGTGAGTGTATTCATGGCTCGCGGACGGGTTTTCGGCCGTCGGCCGACGTAGCCGTGCCGTGCAGGACGTTGGCGACCAGGGTGGTGGCGAAGTGCTCGCCGAGTGGCAGGTTCGGCAGCAGCAGGCGGTGGTAGCAGGCGCCCCACAGCTGGTCCACGAGGATCTCCGGGTCGACATCGGCACGCAGTTGCCCGCGCTCCTGTGCGCGGCGCATGGCCTCCACGGCCAGCCGGCGGCGCGGTCCGGAATAGCGTTCGAGCAGCGCGGCGGACAGGTCCGGATCGGTTTGGGCCAGGCCGATGAGTTCGGCGATCACCCGCCCGGCGCGGGTGCGCGTGAGGACGTGGACGAACGAGCGGAGCTGCGCGGTCAGATCGGCCTCGATATCGCCGGTGTCGGGAAAGGTCAGGGCGGATTCGACGGCGTGGAAGTATCCGTCGAGTGCGAGCGCGCCCTTCGACGGCCACCACTTGTACAGCGTCGTCTTGCTGACGCCGGCCTTCTCCGCGACCGCCTCGATGGTGAACGCGCCCATCCCCGACTCGAGCAGCAGCGCGCCGGCGGCGTCGAGCGCCTCGGCGCGCACCTCGGCGGCCGGACGGCGGCCACGGCCTCGTCGCGGGCGTGCCACGTTGTCCAGTTCCGGCATCCTCACCCTCCTTTTCCGAATGTTCTCAGCGTGACATATGGACGCAGCGTCCACAATTTGATTATATGGACGCTGAGTTCATAAGTTTCGAGGAGGCATCATGGCAGAACACACGCGCGTCGCACTGGTGACGGGCGCCTCGGGCGGCATCGGTCGCGCCGTCGCCCGGCGCCTCGCCGCCGACGGGATGGCCGTCGGCGTGCACTACGCCGGCAACAAGGTCGCGGCCGACGAACTCGTGGCCGAACTCGAAGGGCGCGGTGGCCGAGCCCTCGCGGTGGGCGGCGACGTGGCCGACGAACACGCGATGGCTGCCGCGTTCGACGCCGTCGAGGCCGCCTTCGGCGGGATCGATGTGGTCGTCGACACGGCCGGGATCATGACGCTGGGGCCGGTCGCCGACTTCGATCTCGACGCCCTGGATCGCATGCACCGCATCAACATTCGCGGCACCTTCGTGGTCGCCCAGCAGGCCGCGCGGCGCGTGCGCGCGGGCGGCGCCGTCATCACCTTCTCCACCTCGGTGACCCGCCTGGCGCCTCCCGGGTACGCCGCCTACGCCGCGAGCAAGGGGGCGGTCGAGGCGATGACCCTGATCCTGGCCCGCGAACTGCGAGGCCGCGACATCACCGTGAACGCGGTCGCCCCGGGCCCCACCGCCACGCCCCTGTTCCTCGACGGAAAGGATCAGCAGGCCGTCGACCGCCTCGCCGCGCAGTCTCCGCTGGAACGACTCGGCACTCCGGAGGACATCGCCGAAGCGGTCGCCTTCCTCGCTGGCCCCGGCCGCTGGATCAACGGCCAGGTCCTTTTCGCCAATGGCGCCATCGCCTGAGGCCCACCCAGCGGGAGGATTCGCCGGAAGGAGCCGGCGAGCCGCCACACTCTTGCCATTCTGAGCGGAGGACTCGCCGGAGTGGAGGTGGGCGAATGGACGAGCCGGGTGCCGAAGCGCCGAGACTGCGCGAACTCGGTGCGGACCCGGACGCCGTGCTGCGGCTGATCCGATACTTCGACGGTTTCGACGAATCCGACGCCAACGCGGATGCGGTGGTCCGCGCCGCGGCGCTACTGGCCGAATGCCCGGCGGGGGCGAGGTGGCCGGCCGGGACCGTGATTCGCTACGACGCGGCGGGGCGTCCGCTGCCGGCGGTGATGCCGCCGCCGGAGGTGATGCCGCCGCCGGAGGTGACCGGCGAGCCGGCGGTGTGGCTGGAGCGGGCCGGCGCCCCGCACGCCCTCGACGCGGTCCTGGTGGATCGGCTGCGGCACTGTCTGCGGGTGGTGGCGGTGCGCGGTTCGGTGGCGGAGCCGACGGGTCTGGACGATCCCGCGCTGCTGGAGGTGGTGTTGTCGGAGAAGCAGCGGCGCGAGGATCGCGTGCGGGCCATGCGCCTGCTCGGCATCGACCCGGCGCAGCCGATGCGGGTGCTCGCCGTGTCGGGACCCGGTGCGGTGGAAGCGGTCCGGATCATCGGCGCCCGGGTGCGGCTGGTGCGTTCGGCGCCGATCGGCGCGACCACCGCGGTGCTGATCCAGGACCGGGAAGGCTGCCGGGAGCTGTCGGATGTGCTGAATTCGGCTGTGGTGCAGGAATTTCCGGCGTCGCGCCGGGGCGCGTGCGGGCCGTGGGTGGGGATGGGGGAGCGGTTGCCGGCCTACGCGGCCGCCACGTCGTGGGAGCAGGCGCGGCGGGCGTTGCGTTTCGCCTCCTCGACCTGGCACGGGCGCCGGGTGGTCGCGTACGAACGCCTCGGGTCGCTGGCCCTGCTCGGTGAGCTTCCGGTGCAGCGACTGCTGGGCATCTCGGATGTGTTGCGGGTCAACGAGTTCGCCGCCACCGAGGCCGGTGCGCTCGCCGTCGACACGCTCGAGGCGTTCTGTGTCTTCGGATCGCTGCGCCGCACCGCCGCGGAACTGCACCTGCATCACAGCACCGTGGCCGCGCGCATCGCGCAGGTCGAGGCGGTGATGGGTTGGGATGTCGACGAGGCGCTCGACCGCTTCATGGCCACGCTGGCGCTGATGGTGCGACGCATCGCCCTGTCCTCGGCCGAACTCGCCGCGGATCCGGAAGCGGCCGGGCGCCCCGATCCGACGCGTGTCGGATGAATGCGGCCCATCCGGCGACGGGCGGCGGGTGATCCGGATCACTCGGTTCGGCCATGCTCGGCAGCGACAGAAGGAGTTTCGACATGGCAGTCATCGATCCGAATCGCACCTGGGCTCCGCTGGAAGAGCGGCTCGCCACCACCACGAACGAACGGCACCGGCAGGTCCTCGAGATCGTCATCGAACATATGAAGGCCGAAGCGACGCTGGATCTGGACGGTCTCATGCGGACGCTGGTGCCCGAACCGGCCTACCAAGCTGCTGCTGTGGCCCGTCGACGCGGAAGGACGGATCGTCGGTGAGGACTCGTATCACTCAAGTCCGGTCGAGATTCGCAAACCGAGTTTCGGCGAATTGCCGGGCGAATACATCGAACTCGTGCACTCGAAGGCGTGAAACGGCCAGACTCGGCTGATGGAAGGCGATACGGAAATGACTGAACTCTCCCATGCGACCGCGGACGTGCGCCGCACGGATATCGCGACCATGCTGCTCGACCGGCTCGGAGACGAGCGGCTCGGACTGCGCACCCGTGATCGGGATTGGACCTGGGACGCGGTGGTCCGGGAATCGGCCGCCCGTGCGGAACTGGCGCGCTCCCTGCGCCGCGACGGGCCCTTCCATATCGGGGTGCTGCTGGACAATGTTCCCGACTTCGTGTTCTGGCTGGGTGCGGCGGCCTTGGCGGGCGCCACGGTCGCCGGCCTGAATCCCACCCGCGGAGACGCTCAGCTGGCCTCGGATATCCGATACGTCGATTGCCAGTTGATCGTCACCGACGCGGCCGGGATGACGCGACTGCGCGAACTGGATCTCGACCTTCCCGGCGACCGGTATCTGCAGGTCGACGAACCCGGTTATGCCGCGCTCGTCGACGCCCATCGCGTCGAACCGGCGGCCGCGGGCGGCCCGGACGCGCTGATGCTGTTGCTGTTCACCTCCGGCACCACCGGAACCTCGAAAGCGGTGAAATGCAGTCAGCGCCGCCTGGCCATGATCGCGTACGCGGCGCGGGACAAATTCGGTCACGTGCGCGACGATGTCGACTACTGCTGTATGCCGCTGTTCCACGGCAATGCCATCATGGCGTTGTGGGCGCCCGCGCTGACGGTCGGCGCGACGGTATGTCTCACACCGAAATTCTCTGCCTCCCAATTCCTTCCGGACGTTCGATATTTCGGCGCGACCTTCTTCACCTACGTCGGCAAGGCGCTCGGATATCTGCTCGTCACCCCCGAAACACCGCAGGACGGCGACAACAGTCTGGTGCGCGGTTTCGGCACCGAGGCGTCGGTGGCCGATCAGGCCGAATTCCGGCGCCGGTTCGGCGCCGAATTGTTCGAGGGCTACGGTTCCAGTGAGGGCGCGACTTTGGCGGCGCTGGACCCGAATGCCCCGCCCGCCGCCCTCGGCCGTCCCGCGCATGCCGGCGTCGCGGTGGTGAATCCGGATACGCTGCGCGAATGTGTGCGTGCGGAACTCGACGAATACGGCCGGGTCCGCAATCCCGACGAGGCGATCGGCGAGATGATCGACAAAGCCGGCGCGTTGGCCTTCGAGGGCTATTACAAGAACGATGCCGCCGATGCCGAACGCATTCGCAACGGCTGGTACTGGACCGGAGATCTCGGCTACATCGATACCGAGGGATTCCTGTATTTCGCGGGCCGCAAGGGTGATTGGATTCGCGTCGACGGTGAGAACACCTCCGCCCTGATGATCGAACAGGTCCTGCGCCGCCATCCCGCGATCGTCGCCGCGGCCGTGTTCGGCGTGCCCGACCCGCGATCCGGTGACCAGGTCATGGCGGCCGTGGAGGTCGCCGACCCGGATTCGTTCGATGTGCGCGAATTCGCCGAATTCCTTACCGCGCAAAGGGATCTCGGCACGAAGGGCACCCCGCGACTGCTTCGAGTTTCGGCGAATTTGCCGGTCACCGGGTCCAACAAGGTTCTCAAGCGCCGACTGCAGGAGCAGGCGTGGCGCACCGACGATGCCGTCTATCGCTGGATCGGCCGCGGCGAACCCGCGTACGACCGCATGACGCCGGCGGACAAGCAGGCGTGGGAGGCCGAATTCGCGACCTACGGCCGGGAGCGCATGCTGTAGCGGCACGAGGCCCGGCAGCGAGCCCGCGGGTGCCGGAATTCCCTCGCACGTTCCCCGTGCTCGCCGGTAACTGGGCGGTTACTGTGAAGCTGCGGCATCGTCGCGCACGCGGTTCACGGTCGAAAGGGGTCGTGATGAACGGCATCGTGGTTGCGCTCGTCGGAGCTCTGCTCTGCTTCTACGGCATCAGATCGGTGCACCTGGGGATCCTGGCGATCGGATTCGGCATCGGGTGGCTGGTCGCGGATCTGTTCAATCCGTCGTTTTTGTGGTTGCTGCTGTTCGGAGCGATCGGCGCGCTCTCCTCGTGGGTGGTGACCTCGCTGGTCTTCCGTTTCGCGTCGTATGTCATCGGCGGGCTGACCGGCGCGATGGTCGGCGCCAAATTGGCGTCGGTGCTGCAACCGGGAGACAAGAACTGGGCGCTGAGCATGATCGTGATCCTGGCGGTCGGCGTGGCCGGCGGTTTCCTCGCCGACCGATTCCGGGCCCGGGCACTGCTGTGGCTGACCTCGATCGGCGGCGCGAGCATGGTGCTGAGCGGGATCGGTCGCACGAACGATCATCTGTCGTTCCTGCGGGCGCCGGCTTCCACCTGGGAGCAGATCTTCTCGGCGCTGGCCTGGATCGCGCTCTCGGCGGCGGGCTGGATCGTGCAGCGCCATCTGTTCGCCGAGAAGCTCGGTATCGACCATCTCGCCGGTCGGCACAAGAACGACGGCGGCGCGGTCGCCACCGGGAAGTAGCTCGCACTTCATCCGATTCGGGTGAGGTGAGCCGGGTTCACCTGCGCGACAGTCATCGCCAACCCTGCTCGGAAGGAGTCGGAGATGACAACCTCGTCGCAGCACCGGGCGCCGGCCCACAGCCACCCCGTGCGGCAGGGCTTCGCCGCCGGGACCTCGATCGGCGCCGCGATCCTGCTCGTCACGGTCGGCATTCTGTCGATCCTGCAAGGGATTTCGGCCGTGGCCGACGACACCCTGTTCGTGGCCGGGCCCGATTACGTCTACAAGGTCGACCTCACCACGTGGGGCTGGGTCCACATCGGACTCGGGATCGTGCTCGTGGTGTGTGCGCTGGGCCTGATGACCGGAACCGCGTGGGGCCGCGGTGCGGCGATCGGCATCGCGGCCCTGTCGATCATCGCGAATTTCCTGTGGTTGCCCTGGTATCCGTGGTGGTCGCTGACCGTGATCGCCCTCGACATCGTCGTCATCTGGGCCGTCGCGACCTGGCGCCCGCAGATGTGATGCGCAGATGGGCGCTGTCATCGGCGATCTGCTGCCCCTGGCGGTCGGTGTCGCGATCTCGCCGATCCCGATCGTGGCCGCCATCCTGATCATTCTCTCGGCGAATGCCGCGCGGGCCGGGACCGGCTTCGCGATCGGCTGGCTCCTCGGGATCGTCGTCGTCACCACGATCTTCGTGTTGTTGTCGGGAACGCTGTCGGATTCGGAGGACGAGCATCCGTCGACGGTGACCGCGTGGATCAAGATCGTGCTGGGCATCGTGCTGCTGGGTCTGGCCGCGATGCAGTGGCGGTCTCGCTCGGAAACCGACGTTCCCGGGTGGATGCGTGCGATCGACACGTTGAGCGCGATGGGCGCGGTCGGTCTGGGCGCGATGCTCTCGGCGGCGAATCCGAAGAATCTGCTGTTGTGCATCTCGGCCGGGGTGGCCATCGGCACGAGTGGGATCGGCGGCGGCCGGCAGGTGATCGCGGTGGTGGTGTTCACCGTGATCGCGGCGGCCAGTGTGCTGGCGGTGGTGATCGGATATCTGGTCGCCGCCGATCGGCTGCGGGAACCGCTCGACAGCGCCCGGCGATGGTTGCAGGCCGACAACCACGTCGTGATGGCGATCGTGCTGCTGGTGATGGGTGCCGTCGTCCTGGGAAAGGGAATCGGCGGGCTCTGACCGGTCAGCGCCGGCTGCGCCGGGTGAGCAGGCCCGCGACCCAGCCGACGAGGAACATGATCAGCAGGACCAGCCACATCGGCGACCGGATGGTGACGGTGAGGATGTTGATGTCGACGCGATGATGGTTCTGCGCGACGAAGATGACGGTCAGCACCGCCAGCACGATCGCCACCCACTGCCGCGCCGAAATGCGTGACAGCAGGGAAGGTTTCGCGGCCCGATCCATAGCGTCCTCCTGGTACTCGTCGGTGACACGATTGCCGAGGCGGCAGCGCCGCATGCCGTCGAGCCGATGATCTCGCGTGCGAGGCGTGCGGGCTTCACCCGTAGGAGGTGATCTCCGCTCGGACCGGTGCGTGCATCGGGCGATGCGGCCACGGCAGTCATGCTCACCCGTCTCGGGTGAGGTGATTTCTCGACGCCGCTGGGAGGGTCGCAGGCGAGTCGACACAACCACAGCCTTCGTGCAGATTGGGGTGCGTGCCATGAGCGGCCAGGGCGACGTTTCCGGCAGTGTGCGGACACAGAACGAGGAGGCGACACGGGCGCTGCCCTTCGGGGACGATCAGGATTTCGCGGATGCGCGGCGCGGGTTCATCGCGGCGCTGGAACCCGGAGTGATCGAGAATGCGGCGGGCGATGTGGTGTGGGACAGCGACGGATACTCCTTTCTCGACGCGGAATGCCCGCCCACCGTGCATCCCAGCCTGTGGCGGCAGTCGAAATTGTGTGCCATTCAGGGTTTGTTCGAGGTGACCGAGGGGATCTATCAGATTCGCGGGCTCGATCTGTCGAATATGACCGTGGTCGAGGGCGATACCGGTGTCATCGTGATCGATCCGCTGATCTCGCTGGAAACCGCCGCCGCGGGACTCGCGCTCTATCGCACTCATCGCGGCGACCGGCCGGTGACGGGGGTGATCTATTCGCATTCGCATATCGATCACTTCGGCGGCGTCAAAGGCGTGACCACGGCGGAGGACGTCGCGGCGGGCCGCTGCCCGATTCTGGCGCCGGCGGGATTCGTGGAACATGCGGTCGAGGAGAACGTCTACGCCGGCACCGCCATGGGCCGGCGCGCCGCCTATATGTACGGCGCGGCCCTGGCGCGCGGCCCGAAGGGCGCGGTCGGCGCCGGCTTGGGGCCGACGACCTCGACCGGAACCCCGACCCTGATCACACCCACGATCGACATCACCCACACCGGGCAGACCGAGGTCGTCGACGGTGTGCGCATCGAGTTCCAGATGACTCCGGGCACCGAGGCGCCGTCGGAGATGAATTTCTATTTTCCCGACCGGCGTGCGCTGTGTATGGCGGAGAACGCGACGCACACCTTGCACAATCTGCTGACGTTGCGCGGAGCTCTGGTGCGCGATCCGCATGTGTGGTCGAAATATCTGACCGAGTCGATCAATCGCTATGCCGCGCGGGCGGATGTGCTGTTCGCCTCGCACCACTGGCCGACCTGGGGCACCGAAAACCTCACGGAATTCCTTGCGCTGCAACGTGATCTGTACGGATATCTGCACGACCAGACATTGCGCGCACTGAACAAGGGCGCCATCGGTATCGAAATCGCCGAAACCATCGAATTGCCCCCGGCCGTCGCCGCGGCCTGGCATGCGCGCGGATACTACGGTTCGGTCAGCCACAACGTGAAGGCGATATACCAGCGCTACATGGGATGGTTCGAAGGTAATCCGGCCACCCTGTGGGAGCATCCGCCGACCGAATCGGCGAAGCGGCACGTCGACTACATGGGCGGTGCCGAGCAGGTGCTGAACAAGGCGCGCGACTCGTTCGCCGCCGGCGATTTCCGTTGGGTCGCACAGGTTCTGAACTACGTGATCTTCGCCGAACCGGACAACCGCGAGGCGCGGGAGCTGCAGGCCGACACGTTCGAACAACTCGGCTACGGCGCGGAGAACGGTACCTGGCGCAACTTCTTCCTGATGGGCGCCTACGAATTGCGCCACGGATCGGTCGGTACACCGACCGCCTCGGACGCACCCGACATCGCGGCCGCGCTCACGGTGGAACAGCTTTTCGACGCCATCGCGCTGCGGATCGACGGTCCCAAGGCCTGGTCGGCCGCCATCACCATCGACTGGAACGTCTCCGACCGGAATCTCGTGCACCGCACCCAGCTGCGCAACGGCGTCCTCGTCCACTTCGACGCGAACACGGATATGCCCGCCCCGGACGCCACATTCACCCTGTCCGACGCCGATCTGCACGCGGCCCTGCTCGGTGCGAAGGATATGCGGCAGCTGATCGCCGACGGCGCGGTCACCGTCGAGGGCGACGTGTCGAAGCTGATCGAACTGGTCGGATATCTCGACGCGCCCGACCCCGACTTCGCCATCGTGACGCCCTAGGCCAGTGAAAGGTCCGCTGTAAGCGGACCGTCACAGCTGTTCGAGATCGCGAGTTGCCGGTCCCTCCAGCAGTTTTCCGTCGTGGGTGAATCGCGAGCCGTGCAGCGGGCAATCCCACGAACGCTCGGCGTCGTTCCAGTTGAGGATGCCGTGCAGGTGCGGGCAGATCGGTGAGACGGCCGAAGTGGTGCCGTCGACGGTGCAGACTCCGGCAGGCCGGATTCCGCGGCGCTCCACCCTGCCCTCGCCCTCGGCGGGGGTGCCGCCACCGCCGAAGGCCGCGCTGAGCCAGCCGGTCGTCAGATGCCGTGCGACTTGGAGATTCATCGACGCGGCCTTCACCAGCCCGGTCACTTCGCTGCCGCGCCAGGTGCGATACGCCTGCGCCCACGGCTGATGGCCGCCGAGCACGGTGCCGGCCAGCGCGAGGCCCGCCGCCACCGCATTGGTCATTCCCCATTTCGCGTAGCCGCTGGCGACGAGGATGTGATCGCTGCCGGGCAGCAGCGGTCCGGCGTAGGGCAGTTCGTCGATGGCCGAGTAGTCCTGGGCCGACCAGCGGTGGGTCAGCTCGGCGTCGGGGAAGTGGGTGCGCGTCCAGTTGTACATGTCGGCGACGTGCGCCTTCTCCGAGCGGGTGCGGCCGACGACGTGCCCGCTGCCGCCGACGAGCAGCAGATCCTCCCCGTCGTGCGGGGCGTACCGCAGCGACCGCGTGGGCTGGTCGGCGGACAGGTACATGTCGTGCGGGAATACGCCGGGCACCCGGAACGCGGCCGCGTAGGAGCGGTGCGGCTCCAGTCGCGCGAAGTACCCGCCGCGATCGAGAATCGGTGTGCCCGTGGCCAGCACGACGGTTCCGGCGCGGATATCGCCGCGGTCGGTCGACACCGTATCGCCGTGGACGGCGTGCACGCGGGTGTGTTCGAAGATCGTCGCACCGTGCCGGCAGGCCTGCAGGGTCAGTCCCTCGAGGACGTCCATCGGATCGAACTGCGCCTGGTCCGCCAGTCGCACGGCGCCGTAGGTGGGGAACGGCAGGGCGGTGTCGTCGGACCACGCGACGTCGAGACCGGCCCGCTCACAGGCGCGAAATTCCTTGCGCACCGAGTCGGTTCCGGCTTCGGTACCGGCGTAGGTGATCGCGTCGGCACGCTGGGTGGCGATATCGTTCTCGGCGCAGAACCGCAGCAGCCATTGCTGGCCCTCCAGATTCGCGTCGACGTATTTGCGCACTGTGGCCGTCGAATGCTTCGCGGTGATCGCCGAGAGGTGGGTGCCCTGCAGCAAGCTGAGCTTGCCGGTGGTGTTGCCGGTCGCGGCCGCGCCGATCGTGCGGCCCTCGAGGACCGCGACCGTGCGCCCGGCGCGCGCGAAGAGCAACGCGGTCACCAGACCGGTGAGCCCGGCGCCGACGACCACAACGTCGTACTCCCCGCCGGGATCCGGAGTCACCGGGACCGAGACGGGCGTTCGATCGAGCCACAGAGATGTCACCGAACCAGCCTCCTGTCGTTCCGCGCGCCTCGTCACCGCAGGTTGCCCTCTTTGTCCGGCGGCTCCGTCGGACCCGACCGGTGATTGTGGATCGTGCGGTACAGCACCACCGCCGCGACCAGGACGACCAAACCGGCGATCACCAGTAATTCCATACCGAGCCCTTACCCGGGATGGTCGTCTTCAACCCGGGTCATCGGATCCGCCGCAGCTCACCCGATCCGCCGCAGCGACAGGGCCAGGCGCGGGCACAGGCTCACCGCGTCGCGGGCCGCGGCGGCCGAACCGCTGTCGAGGACCGGATCGCGGTGGTCGCGGGTGAGCGGAAAGCCCCAGTCGTCGCGGGCGATGGCATGGGGCAGCAGTTCGCTGCACAGGCCGCGGCCGTCGCAGCGGGTCCAGTCGATGTGCAGGCGCCAGGTGGGGCGATCGGGTGCGGTCACAGCGCGGCTCCCCGGGAACGGGCACGGCAGGAACCGTGCCGGTGGCGGTCGATTTCCTCGGCGAAGACGGCCAGGGCCGAACGTGCCAGGCGCGCGGTCCCGTCGGGGTGGTGGCAGGCGCCGCGACCGTCGACCAGATCGGCGATGCGGGCGACCTCCCGGGGCCGGGTGCGGCCGCGGGCCGCCAGATCGCCGACGGTGCGGGCCAGCTGCGGTAATCCGTTCCGGCACGGCCCGCACTGTCCGGCGCTCTGGGCGGCGAGGTACGCGATGATGTCGGCGGTGACCCGCAGCCCGCATTCGTCGTGTCGGAGTACGCGCACGACGCCGGCGCCGGGCGATGCGTGCCGGTGGCGCAGGGCGTTGCGGGACATCGCCGCGCCGGCCAGTGCGCTGCCCGGCAGCCAGGTGCCGTGGTACCCGCCGATCAGGACCGCCTGGACCTGGGCCGGATCGGTGCGCCCGAACCGCTGGATCAATTCGATCAGGCCGATGCCGAGCGGGATCTCCACAACGCCGGATGCGGTGGTGCCGGACAGGGTGACCAGCATGGTGCCGGGTTCGTCGGGGGTTCCGGCAGCACGGAACCAGGCCGGGCCGAATCGGGCCAGCAGTGCCAGATGCGCGAGCGTCTCCACGTTCTGCACCAGCGTCGGGCGGCCGTTCAGCCCGGATCGAGAGGTGCTCACCGGCTTGTCCCTCGGTATCGGTGCGCGACCGGCCAGCCGCTCCAGAACCGCGCTCTTCTCCCCGGCCAGGAAGCCGTCGGCGGCCGGGGTGAGATCCACGCGCCGCGTGTCGTAGCCGGTGGACTGCCGCTCGGCGAGGGCGTGCCGAATCGGGTCGAGCACCCGCTCCGGTGCGTACAGGTGGCATCGCCGCGCTCCCACGGCGGCGGCCGCCACGGACAGTCCGTCGAGCACCAGATGCGGTGCGCGCCAGAGCAATACCGCGTCCTTGTCGCCGGCCGGCTCGCCCTCGGCGCCGTTGGCGACCACGACGGCGCCCCGGCCGTCGGCCACCGCCGCGAGTTTGCGCGCCACCGGGAAGCCCGCGCCCCCGCGACCGGTGAGACCGGCAGCCGCCACCACGTCGATGAACTCGCTGCCGACCGCACGGGCGGGGCCGTAACACGCCACATGCGCGGAAAGGCTGGAATCGCCGGCCGCCAGCAGCCGGTCGGTGCCGGCCGGGGCGGGTGGAGTCGCGGGATTTCCGGTCAGTGTCGCCGTCATCGCCGGCTCCTTTCGGGGACTGTGGTGAATTCGGTGAAACCGCGGCTGAACCGCCAGACGCCGGCGGTGGCGACGGCGAGAACGCACGCGCCGACGAGGGCGAGCATCCAGATCCGGTCGATGTCACTTCCCGATCCGAGCGTGTGGATCAGGGCCACCGGCCACAGTGCGTACACCGACCAGTGCACTAGGCGGAAGACGGTGGGGCCCAGCCGATGTCGCAGCAGCGCGGTGATCACCACCACGGCCAGCAGGTCGACGGCCAGGGTGCCGAAACCCACCCACAGCGGCCGATAGCCGCCGGTGAACGGCACCACCACGGTCAGCAGCCGCAACTGGGCGTACGGATCGAGGAGCATCGCCAGCACGTGCAGGGCGACGAATGCCGTCGCCGACAGTGCCGCGCCGCGGTGGAATTCGGCGAGGCCGGCGCGGGGGAGCAGGACGGCCCGCCCGGAGCGCGCGGCGATCCCGGCGACGGCCGCGACGGTCAGCAGAATCAGTGCCGTGATCCCGCCGGCCCGGCCGAACGCCCACAATGCCTGGTCGAACGCGGAGGTGTTCATCGAATTCCTTCCGGCTCGTCGGGCCAGCCGCCGAGAGTGACGACTCGCCCGTGCCGGTCCACCAGCCGGGCCGGCAGCCCCGCGGAACGCAGCCACGGCAGTGCCGCGCGCCCGCGCACGACCGCGGCGGTGGCGGCCGCATTGGCCGCGAGGCAGGAGTCGGCGGCCACCGACACCGTGCGCCAGACCGGCTCCGCGGCACACCCGGTGCGGGGATCGAGGATGTGGTGCAGCGGCCGTCCCCCGCGAATCCAGCGCCGCCGCACCGTACTCGAGGTGGCGATCGCCGCACCCGCGGGCAGTCGGACGAGGGCGGCGGGCTGGGTCGCATCGTCCTGGACGAGCACCTGCCAGTGCCCGTCGGGAGCGGGCCCGGCGGTGGCGATGTCGCCGCCCAGGCTCACCAGCACGCCGCAGTCGAGTTCCTCGGCGACCGTGCGCGCACACCGGTCGGCGGCCAGGGCCTTCGCCGTCGCACCGAAGTCGAGCCGCATGCCGGCGGGCAGCGTCACCGACCGCGGCGACCGGATCACCTGCGACCAGTCGGGTCGCCGGGTGACGCTCAGCGGGACGACCGCCGGCCCGGCGGTGATCTGCGTGAAATCGCGGTCGTAGCCGAGGTTGTCGAGGTCGGCGCCGACCGTCGGATCGACGTCGCCGTCGGTGTCGCGAGCGACGGTCAGGGCCGCGTCGAGATATTCGTCGAACACCGCGCTGACGGTGACCGGGCGGCCGGGCGTCAGCATGCCGATTTCGGAGTCGGCGCGAAAACGGTTGCAGGCGTTGTCGACTCGATCCAGGTGGGCGTCGACGAGGCGGCGCGCGCCGGCCAGCGCGGCCGGATCGGTGACGACGAGGCGAGCGGTGGTGCTCCACAGCTCCCATTCGGCTGCGGCGGTCTCCGCCGCGTGTGTCGAGGTCATGAGCCGCTCGAACGCGCGTGCGCGGTGCCGTGGCCGGGGCTCAGCTGGGGCACGGTGCCCGCGGTTCCGGAGGACTGATCGGTGCTCGCGCTGCCGGTGATCGTGCTGCCGGTGTTGTCGGTGATGCTGGTGGTCGCGGCGGACTGGTTGTCGGCGTATGCGACGACCGCCGCCGTCGTGGTGCCGACGGCGCCGACGGCCAGGAGTACCCCGGTCGCTGTCCGGCCCACGCGGCGGTTCGGATGTGACGTTCCCATATCGGTCACCTGCTCGTTCGGTGCTGTGCCGACGCGCGTCGGCCCTCTCTGAAAGGCCAGCATGCGGACCGAGGCTGGGTGTGAGCTGTGCGTGAGCAATGAGTTGCCGGGGCGGCGACCGTGAGCTGAAGATCAGCTGAAGCTGCGGCGATAGCTGTGCGGACTGACTCCGGTGGTGCGTTTGAACCGCTCGCGGAAGGCGGTGGGCGAACCGAATCCGACCTGGGCGCCGATGCGTTCGACCGAGTGGGTGGTGGATTCCAGCAGATGCTGGGCGCGGCGGATGCGGGCGCGATGCAGCCACTGCAGGGGCGTGGTGCCGGTGTGCTCGCGGAAGCGGCGAAGGAGGGTGCGGGTGCTGACTCCGGCGCGTGCGGCGATCTCGTCGAGGGTCACGTCGGCCGCGAGGTTGGTCTCGAGCCAGTTCAGCAGCGGCTCGAGATCGGAGCCGCGCGGCGTGGGCGCGAAGCCGTGGACGATGAATTGGGCTTGTCCGCCTTCGCGTTCCAACGGCATCACCGAGAGCCGGGCGGTGTCCGCGGCCACCGCCGAACCGTAGTCGCGGCGGATCATGTGCAGGCACAGGTCCAGGGCCGCGGCGGCGCCGGCCGAGGTGAGGATCTGGCCGTTGTCGACGTAGAGCACATCCGGGTCCACCTCGATCGCCGGATACGCGGCCGCCAACTCGGCGGCGGCGATCCAGTGCGTGGTGGCGCGCAGCCCGTCGAGCAGTCCGGTGGCGGCGAGCGGGAAGGTGCCCGAGCAGATCGAGGCGATGCGCGTGCCGTGCGCGGCCGCGCTATGCAGCGCGTCCCGGACGGCGGGCGAAATCGGTGCGGCCGGGTTCGCGGTGCCGGGCACCATGATGGTGTCGGCGTCCTCGAGTCCGGCCAGCCCCCAGGGAGCGCGCAGGGTGAAGGCGCCGGCGTCCACCTCGGGTTGTTCGGCGCAGACCCGGACCTGATAGCCGGGGCGGCCGTCGGGTAGCCGGGTCCGGGTGAAGGCCTCGATCGGGGCGGCGAGGTCGAACGAGACGACCCCTTCCAGGGCGAGGACGGCGACGGTGTGCATGGCCGGAACATACCTCGTCGCCGGCTGTGATGTTCGCCATGATGCGCCGGAAGTCGCCCTCTTCTCCTAGGTGGTAGCGACTTTTTCGAGGTATGTCGTTTTCCCGTCGAAACCTGTCGAAAACGCCACTGGGAACCCCGTATTCGCCCGAATACCGTCGGGGCCGTGCCCGGGCCGGCCGGGCGGATTCGAAGGGATTCCCATGCATGCTCAGATCGTCCTGTTCGACGGGTTCGATCCGCTGGACGTCATCGCCCCGTACGAGGTGCTCTATGCCGGCGGGACCGCATCCGACGGTGCCGTGAGCGTCGAACTGGTCTCGGCGGAAGGGCCGCGGGAGGTGGTGAGCGGCACCGGCGGCCTGACCTTGCGCGCCACCGCGGCGTTCGATCCGGCGCGACCCGGTGTGGTGCTGGTCCCCGGCGCCTCGGGCCGTATCGGCGAGCCGGGGGAGATGCCGGATCAGGATGCCGGGGCCGCCGGCGAGTGGTGTCGCGACGAATCGATCCCGGTTCTGCTCGGCCGCACGCTGACCACCGGACTGCCCGAGTTGCTCCGCGCGGCGATGGCGAATCCGCGGATCACGGTTGCCGCCGTCTGCGGCGGGTCGCTGATTCTCGCCATGGCCGGGCTGGTGGAGGGGCGTCCGGCGACCACCCATCATCTGGGACTGGATCTGCTCGAGGCCACGGGCGTGCAGGCCGTGGACGCGCGCGTGGTCGACGACGGCGATCTCGTCACCGGCGCCGGCGTCACCTCCGGGCTCGACCTCGGTCTCCATCTGCTCGAACGCGAGGTCGGGCCGCGCATCGCGCACGCGGTCGAGCGGCTGTTCGCGCACGAACGCCGCGGCATCGTCTGGCGTCGCCAGGGCCCCGTTCCCGTCACCGTCTGATCCGACCTGCTCACCCACGACACATCCGAGGAACAACTGCGTCATGTCCGCCGAAGGCATTTGGGATCTGTCCATCTCCACCCCGATCGGCAGGATTGCCGTCGAACTCGATATCCGTCGCGAGAACGGCACCCTCGCCGGCACGGCAAGCGGTGCGGGCGAACGGGTTTCGCTGCACGACATCGTGCTCGACGGTGATCGGCTCACCTGGAATCAAGCCGTCAGGAAACCGATGCGCCTGAATCTCGCCTTCGCGGTGACCGTCGAGGGCGACGCGCTCACCGGCACCGCCGAGGCGGGACGCCTGCCCGCGTCGAAGGTCACCGGCGTGCGCCGCGGTGGAGTGGAGCACATCCGGTGACGAAAGTGCTGCTGTCGCTGCATGTTCTGGCCGCGGTGATCGCGATCGGCCCGGTTGCGGTCGCCGCCAGCATGTTTCCCGTGGCTCTGCGCCGGGCCGCTGGGTCGGCCGATATGAACGCGAATCTTCAAGTACTGCACCGCATCTGCCGGGTGTACGCGGCCGTCGGGCTCGCGGTTCCGATCTTCGGGCTGGCCACCGGCGCCGCCCTGGGCGTACTCGGGACGGGATGGCTGATCACCTCGATCGCCCTCACCGCTGCCGCCGCCGCGATCCTGGCCACGATGATCCTGCCCGACCAACGCGCCGCGCTCACGACCGTGGCAGCCGGCCGCGTCGATGCCACGGCCGCGCGCCTGGCCATGTCGGCCGGAATCTTCAACCTGCTGTGGGCGATCGTCGCGGTGCTGATGGTCGTACGCCCGGGATCGACCACCGGCGTCTGAATTGTCGGCGTGTCCGGTCGCGACACGACGACGATCGCGCCGGGGTCGGTGCATTGCGCCGCCGCCCGGAATACCGTGGACGTATGCGCGCTGTCGTCCATCTGGTGCTGTTCGCCTGTGGGGTCGTGATGGCGGTCGGAGCGTTCGGGCCGTTCGTCGGAGTTGTGCAGGCCCGCCACATCCGGCTCGTCGATATCCGCGACGGCTTCGCGACCGGCATCCCGCTGGACGGGGTGCAGGCACAGGCGACGCAGCTGCGCGCGTCCTACACGGTGGTGTTGCTGCTCGTCGCTCTGGTGATGCTGTTGGCGGGGCTGTTCGGCTCGCGCGTCCTGGGATGGCTGGCGGTGCTGGCCGGAATCGCGGCGATCGCGGTACCGGCTTGGCGATTGGATCAGCGGTTCGACAGACAGTTGCGCGACGACTACCAGCATCTGCTCACCGGCACGTGGGGGTTGTACCTGTTCGGCGGCGCGGTGGTGGTCGCCGTCCTCGCGCTGCTCGTGCCCGGTGAGCGTCCCCGGCGCCGGGCGGTCGCGGCCGCGGGGCAGAAGCCGGCCCGCTAGGCGTTCATTGCAACCTCACTGCTCGCTCACAGGTAGCTGTGGAGCTGCGCGGGCTGAATAGGCACCGTGACTACATCACTCCTCGAGAATTCGCCGGTGCTACCGTCCGAGCCCGCGAAACCTGGCGCCGCTCCCGGATTCGGCGGCAGAGCCGTCGAGCGGGCCGGTCTGGTGGTGCTCCTGATCGCGACGGCGGTGATGTACCTGTGGAACATCACCGTCAACGGGATGGGCAACCAGTTCTACGCCGGCGCCGCCTGGGCCGGATCGAAGAACTGGGAGGCGATGCTGTTCGGCTCCCTGGATCCGGCGAATTTCATCACCGTCGACAAACCACCCGTCTCGCAGTGGGTGATGGGGTTGTCCGGGCGCATCTTCGGCTTCTCCAGCGCGAGCATGCTCGTTCCGCAGGCGTTGATGGCGGTGGCCGCGGTCGCGCTGCTCTACGGCGCGGTCCGGCGGATCACGAACAACCACTGGATGGCGGTGCTCGCGGGCGCGGCGCTGGCGCTGACGCCGGTGGCGGCGTTGATGTTCCGATTCGACAATCCGGACGCGGTCATGGTGCTGCTCATGACGGCCGCCGCCTATGCCACGGTGCGGGCACTCGACCGCGCCTCCACGACGTGGCTGCTGCTGGCCGGTGCGGCGTTGGGCTTCGCGTTCCTGGCGAAGATGCTCGAGGGGCTGATGGTGCTGCCCGCGCTGGGCGTGGCCTACCTCGTGGCCGCTCCGACGTCGCTGCGCACCCGCCTGCTGCAACTGCTCGGCGGACTCGCCGCGCTGCTGGTGTCCAGCGGCTGGTATGTGCTGCTCACGCTCTGGTGGCCCGCGTCGAGCCGCCCGTACCTGGCCGGCTCGACCGACGACAACTTCATGAACCTGGTGCTCGGGTACAACGGTTTCGCCCGGGTGCTCGGCCGCAATCACGGTGGTGGGGCGGCGCCGGCGCACGAGTCCGCGGCCGCGGCCCAGGCGGCCGCGTCGGCCCACGCGGCCCCGCCCGCGGACGCGCACAACGGATTCGGTGGCTTCGGCGGGCAGGTGCACGGTGTGCAGCGGTTGTTCACCGGGGAGTTCGGCTTCGAGATCGGCTGGTTACTGCCGGCCGCGTTACTGGCGATGGTGCTGGTGCTCATCTCGCGCGGCCGCGCACCGCGCACCGATCGGATCCGGGCGGCGGCCATCGTGTTCGGCGGCTGGATCGTCATCGACGGCGGTGTGCTCAGCTACATGAACGGCATGGTGCATCCGTACTACTGCCTCTCGATCGCCCCGGCGGTCGCCGGAATGTTCGCGGTCGGCGTCGCCGAACTGTGGAACCGGCGGCACACGGCTTTCGGCCGATTCGGCACGGCCGCACTGCTGGTGGTGACGGGCGTGTGGAGTGTCGTTCTGCTGCACCGCAACAGCGGCTGGTATCCGGAGCTGCGCTGGATGATCGCGGTGGTGACGATCGCCGCAGCGGTCGCACTGGTGTTGCCCCGGACCTACGACGTGTCCGGCCGCCTCGCCGCCGTCGTCCTGACGATCGGGCTGATCGGTGGTCTGGCGGGCGGTGCGGCCTACTCGTTCGCGACCGTCGCCACCGCGCACTCCGGCGGCGGACCGACCGTCGGCCCGTCGCAGGCCGGCGGGCGTGGCGGCTTCGGTCGGACGCGTCCGGATCCGCAGCTCTCGGCGATGCTGAAGGCGACGACCACGACCTGGGCGGCGGCGACCAACGGTTCGTCCGCGGCCGCCGCACTCGAACTGGAAAGCGGCAGGCCGGTGATGGCGATCGGCGGGTTCTCCGGCAGCGATCCGGTCCCGACGTTGGCGCAGTTCCAGGCCGACGTGAAGGACGGAAAGATCGCCTACTACGTCGTGCAGGCCGACGGTCGCAACCAAGGTCCGGCGGATGCGCGGGACCAGGCCGCGCCCGGCGACCGGAATCCGGGGACGACCGGGCGCGCCGAGGGTGCGACCACGAGCCGGGGCCGGGAGCAGACGGCACCGGGAAGCACGCCGGGGCAGCCGCAGCCGGATACCACCGAGAACACCGGCGGCCCGGGCGGTTTCGGCCGCAATCAGCATGCCGACATCACCGCCTGGGTCACCGCCACCTTCCCCGCTCAGCACACCGGCAACGCCACGGTGTACAACCTGAGCGGATACCGGGGGTAGGAGTGCGACAGCGGCTCGGTGGGCGAATCCGATTGCCGCACACGGCTCACGGCCGGGTGACGGTCGCCAGATTGATCAGTGACTGCTGGCGGCCGTCGGGGCCCGCCGGGGTGTGGTCGAGGCTGCGAATGTAGTCGGGAAGGTAGACGCGCTCGCCGCTCCATCCGCGATCGGTGAACCAGGCGGTGGCCTCGCTGCGCGGCTCGTTGTAGATCAACTTCACCCATTCCGAGCCGGATTCTCCGTCTGCTGCCAGGGCTTCGGCGGCCTCGGCGGGCAGGGGATCCATCTGTTCGACGGCGGCCCGGCTGCCGGGTGCGCTGAGCGAGTGGACCGTATCGAACAGCCGGTCCTGGGCGGCGGGTGTCAGGTAGATCAGCAGCCCCTCGATCAACCACGCGGTCGGCCGGTCGGAGTCGAAGCCGTTGTCGCGCAGGGCTTTCGGCCAATCGCCGCGCAGATCGACCGCCACCTCCCGGCGATCCGCGATCGGTTCGCGCCCGGCCTGCGCGAGGGTCGCGCGCTTGTACTCGAGTACCTGCGGCCGATCCAGTTCGTAGACGGTGCAGCCCGCCAGCCACGGCAGTCGATAGGCGCGTGCGTCCAGGCCCGCCGCGAGCACCGCCACCTGCCGGATTCCCGACGACACCGCGGCCTCCAGGTAGTCGTCGAAATACCGGGTGCGGAAGAGCTGATGCTGCTGGAACGGGATGCCGAAATCGGTTGTCAGCAAGGGATGTTCAGGCAGTCGTCCCGCCATCAGATCCGCCCACTCGCCGCCCGCGGCCGAGACGAACAGCTCGGCGAGCGGGTCCCGAGCCGGGGCGTCGTCCGCGCGGCCGCCCAGGGCGCGAGCGGCCGCGACGAACAATGCCGTGGATCCGACACCGGTGTTGATATCCCAGGAATCCTCGTCGGTACGCATGATGGCCAACCTACCGACCGGGGTGCGGCCCGGCAGGTACCCGCGCCGTGCTCGTGCGAATCCGCCATGAAACCCCTGCCACCACGTGTTTCCCGCCATCGAGCGTGGATTGCCGCCTATGCCCGCACGCGCTCGAGCAGTTCGGTGGTCGCCTCCCACAGGCGGCGCTCGCGGTCGCGGTCGTGGGCGACCGGCTGCACCTCGGTGAGCGCGGTCTTCACCACGAAGGCGCCGTCGCGCAGGTGTGCCCACGTCTCGTCGAGGGCCATCGAGGCCAGGAGCGGTCCCGAGCGTTGCGGGGTCGAGACGCCGGGGAGCCGGCCGATAGCGCGGCCGATCGCTCGCACCGGCGCGGGAGCGCCGCGGCCGAGCGCGGTACCCGGCATCCAGCCCGGTTCGAAGACCGAGACGTTGATCCCGGGGCCGGCGTGGCGCTGCAGTTCGTGGGCGTAGTACAGAATCGCCAGCTTGGCGTTGGAGTACGCGACCCCCGATGCGGTCATGCCCGGCGCCTGCTCGCCGGTGGCCGGGCGAGCGAGATCGAGCGGATCGGCCCATTCGGCCTCGGCGACATGGAGCAGCCTGCGCCAGAAGTTGGCGTGATAGGTGTTCGAACCGAGCAGAACGATCCGCGCCGGGGCGGTGAACACGTCGAGCAGATCGCCGATGAGCTGGGCGTGGGCGAGGTAGTTGACGGCGAAGGTCGTCTCGTAACCGTCGGGCGTGGCCTGCCGGGTGTCGGCGGACATGATGCCGGCATTGGCGATCAGTGCGCGCAGTGGTCGCACGGCACCGGAGGAGAGAAGTTCGCGCACGGTCGTCGCGGCGGCGCGGACATCGGTGAGATCGGCCAGGTCGCAACCGATTTCGCGGATCCGGGCGCCGCGCGCCCGGGCCTCGTCGGCGATCGCGGTCAGATCCGGCCCGGCGCGGCCGACCAGAAGGAGGTCGGGACGCTGTCCGACCGGGCGGCCGGCCATCGCCAGCGTGGTGGCGCGGCCCAGGTTGCGGGTCGGGCCGGTGATGAGAACAGTTCCGGTTTCGGTCATGTCCCCAGCGTGCGGGCCGGGCCGGGCCGTAGGCAGTCGTCCGGTTGTCGTAGGACTGCCAGGGCCAGGACAAGCCGGCGCGCGCTCGCGCAGACTGGACTACGTGGAAGCGTGGGAATTCGGCCGGACGGTGCGCCGCTGGCGCGACCGGGTGGCGCCCGAGGCCGTCGGCGTGCCGGTGGGGTCCCGGCGCCGGGCAGCCGGATTGCGCCGGGAGGAACTGGCCGCACTCGCCGGCATCTCCGCCGACTACCTCACCCGCCTGGAACAGGGGCGCGCGACCGCGCCGTCGGCGCAGGTGGTGGAGGCACTGGCCCGGGCACTGCGCCTGTCGGATGCCGAACGCGACCTGCTCTACCGATTGGCCGGGCATGCCGCACCGGGCCCGGACGTCGTGCCCTCGCGGATCACCGCGAGCGTGCAACGACTGCTCGACCGGTTGTCGCACACCCCGGTCGTCGTCTACGACGCGAGCTGGACGCTCGTGATGGCCAACGCGCCGTACAACGCGCTGATGGGCGACACCACCGCGTGGCGCGGCGTGGAGCGCAATGCGGTGTGGCGCAACATCACTCGCATGCCGACCCGGGTCGTGCACTCCGAGCGGGAGCAGGCGGAGCACGAAGCCCGGCTCGTGGCCGACCTGCGCCTGACCGCCTCGCGCTATCCCGCCGACCGCGCCCTGCGGCGCCTCATCACCGACCTCGGCGCGGCGGGCTCTAGCTTCACCGACCTCTGGAACGCCGAGACGCCACCGCCCGCGCCGGACCCGTCGAGGCGGAAGACGATCGACCACCCGGCGGTCGGCCTGATCACCCTCGACTGCGACACCCTGCTCGTCACTCTCGATGATCTGCGCATTTCCGTCTACACCGCCGAGCCCGGTACCGAGGACGCCGCTCGGCTCGACCTGGCGATCGTGCTGGGCACGCAATCGCTGGCACCATGAGCACCCCGGTCGCGGGGGTGCGGCCGGGCGACGACCGCGGTGTCTTCGGTCGTGGTCACCTGTGCACCTCCATCCCGGCCTGATCGGCGAGCAGATTCGAAAGGCGCTGCAGCGCTTCGGGAATCACCTTGTCCTGCTGGGCGAAACAGCAGCTCGTGCCGATCTGCTCCGTGGTGAACAAACCGGCCTGCGGCAATCGCGCGATCTCGTCGTGGACCTGTTCGGAAATTTCCACCTCGACTCCGAGGTGGTTGATCGTGCCGCCCGCACCGGTGTTCTCCAGCAATGCCAGCTTCAACGGCGGCTGCTCGACGGCGAGGTTGGCGTGGTGGACATATGCCCAAAGCGCTTCCCGTGATCGACATGTCCGCCCCGGTGTGCTGCGCCCCGGTGGCGGCCGGGCCGGTCGACGACGCCGCGGCCCTGGAGGTGGCGCTGCGGCTGAAAGCGCTCGCCGATCCGGTGCGGGTGAAGTTCGATCCGGTGCGGGTGAAGTCGATGTCGCTGCTGCTGGCGAGTCCGGACACGGGGGAGAACGGTGGTGACCTGGCCGTCGCGGTGGGGCTGGCGGAATCGACGGTCAGCCATCATCTCGGCCGGCTCCGCAAGGCCGGGCTGGTCGAATCCGGCCGGGTCGGAATGAATGTCGTGCAGCACGCCAAACGCGATGCGCTGGCGGTAGTGAGTATCACCGCCCCGGTGACAGCCGCGGAACCGGCCTTCGCGTGCTCGCCGTTCCCGCCCTCGACATCGGGGCGAAAATTATGTGGCCGCGCCGATCCTAATATGCTTAGGTTACATCCTAAGTAGATTAGGTTAGGAGCGGAACATGTCCCCCCGTGCGGGATTGTCCAGGCAGCGAATCGCCCGCGCCGCAGCGGAACTCGCCGACGAAGTCGGATTCGCCCACGTCACCCTGTCCGCGGTGGCCCGCAGGTTCGGGGTGAAGGATCCCAGCCTCTACACCCACGTCCGGAACCTGCGAGATCTGCAGGTGCAGGTGGGATTGCTGGCCGGGGCGGAGATGAACGAGCGCATCGGCGCGGCGGTGGCGGGGCGCTCCGGGCGCGAGGCGTTGTTCGCGTTCGCCGACGCGTACCGCTCCTACGCCCTCGACCATCCGGGCCGGTACGCGGCAACGCAGATCCGCATGGATCCCGAGGAGGTCGCCGGAGAGCCGGCCCTGCTGCGCGGTATCGAGCTCACCGCGGCGCTGTTGCGCGGATACGGATTGAGCGAACCCGGGTCGACCGACGCGGGACGCTTGCTGCGCAGCACATTTCACGGCTTCGCCACCCTGGAGGCGGCGGGCGGATTCGCGCACTCCCGGGCGGTCGACGCCAGCTGGCACCGCATTCTCGAGGCCCTGCATCGCACCCTGTCGCAGTGGCCGTCCGGCCCCGAAGAGGAAGTAGCGCAATGAGATCCGACACACTGACCGTCCCCGGCGCGACGCTGTACTACGAACTGCGCGGCGACGGGCCGCTGCTGTTGCTGATTCCCGGTGGCGGCGGCGACGCGGGTGTCTTCGACGAGATGGCCGAGGTGCTCGGGCGCCGTTTCACCGTCGTGGCGCTGGATCCGCGCGGCTGTTCGCGCAGCGTGCTCGCCCACGGGCCCGAGGATCAGCAGGTGGCGGTGCAGGCGGACGACGTGGCCCGGCTGCTCGCGCATCTGTCCGATGAGCCGGCGTTCGTCTGCGGAACGAGCAACGGCGCGATCGTCGGGCTCGACGTGCTGGCGAGACATCCCGACCGGGTGCGCCGGCTGGTCGCGCACGAACCACCCTGCTTCGCCGTCCTGCCGGACGCCGACCGGCACCTGGCGATGGTCGAGGAGGTCTATGCCCTGCTCCACACCGCGGGCGTCGCCGCGGCCGGCGCGAGATTCCTCGCGGGCATCGGTCCCGCGATGAAACCGGCGCCGCAGGTTTCGCAGCTGTCGGAGCGTGCCGCGCAGATGTGGGCCCGCCTCGCCGCCAACGGCCCGCTCATGATCGAACACGAGTTGCGTGAATTCACCTCGTACACACCGGATTACAGTGTGCTGGCCGCGGTGTCGGACCGTCTGGTGCTCGCGGTCGGCCGCGAAACGCGCGGGTGCCTGCCGTATCGGCCCGCGGTCGAGATCGCGGCCCGGCTCGGACTCGGGGTGGTCGAGTTCCCCGGGGCGCACAACGGCGTGCGCACCGAGGCCGAAGAATTCGCGAACCAGCTGATGGAGGTCATGGAGATTACGTCACCGCAGCGTCATCCGACGGATTCGTAGCGGCACCGGTAGCGGCGATGCTCGATGAGTGTCCGGCACCGCGAACCCGCGGCCGGCGGCCCTACCGGTTTCGAGGAGTTTCCATGACCACGGTCCGTTTTCATCTCATCTCCACCCTGAGCCCCGCCGAGGTCGTGGGCGTCCTCACCGACTTCGGCCCGTCCCGGGCGCAGGTGTGGCCGACGATCGATGCCGAGCACTTCGTCGTGCACGAGCAGGGCGAGGGGTGGGCCGAAGTCACCGAAGGGACGGAGGCGGCTTGGGAGCGCGCCCGCTACGAGTGGGACCCGGCGGGCGACACCGTGACCGTGACCACCCTGGATTCCAAACTCTTCGGCGCCGGTGGTGGGTGGGTCTTCCGTGCCACACCTGCCCCGGAGGGCAGCCGTGTCGACGTCGAACTGACCCGGACACCACAGGCGTTCAAGGGGAAGCTCCTCGCCGTGCTGCTTCCCCTGGTCGGCCCGTCGTCGCTGCGCAAATCGTTCCGAGTTCCGTTGCGGGCGGCCTGATTCCGGCCGGGCCACCCGGCTCAGGCCTCGACCTCCCACACGAATCCGTCGGGATCGGTGAAGGAACCGAGGGGACCGGTGACGGCGATGCGATGCGACCCGGAGCCCTCCGCCGGGACACCCGCGTCCTTGGCAGCGGCCTTGCGGCCGTAGAGCGCGAGCTTGACCGACCCGGCCGGCGACTCGAACTCCGCGTACTTACCGCCGAAGCTCTTCGCCACGGTCAAGCCGCGCTCGACGTAGAACTGTTTGGTCGCCTTCACACTCTCGACCCCGAGCAGCAGAACGAAATCGTCGATCTCGCGGGTGGCCGGGCCGGTGTCCTTCTTCGCCGAGGTGGCGATCTTCCAGACCGCGCCGTCGGGGGCCTGCACGACGCCGCCGTACCCCCAGAAACTCTTCTTGGCCGGCTTGACCGTCGTCGCGCCCGCCGCGACCGCGGAGCCGATGAGGCTGTCGACGGTGCTCGGCTGGGACACCACGAGGGAGAGGATGTATCCGCGGAAGCCGGTGGTCTCCGCGTCCGACTTGCGGACCCGCAGCCGGTCGCCGAGTCCGAACGCGGCCTCGTAGAAGGCTGCGGCGGCAGCCGGGTCCGGGGTCTCGAGGATGACCGATGCGATGGTGCTCTGAGCAGTGGTGATGTTCATGTCGAAGACGTTATCGGCGATCGCACGACCGTCGCTTCTCGATTCCTGATCACTCTGGGAGCCTCTGCACGCGCAAGGTCGGATGAGGGGATCCGCGCCGTCGTCCCGAGTGTCGAGCCCGGATCCTCGTGCCCATCGGGTCGTTCCATGGCCGGTGGGCAATTTCTGATGATCTCATCATTTACTCTTGACAGCGGGGTCGATCGCATCTGATGATTTGCTCAATACCTGCCTGTGGCGTTGGCGGTTTTCTCGGAAGATCACCGCGGAACGATTCTCGGACAGGGCTTTTCGCAGTGCGTCGAGCGAAGTCGCCCGCGCTCGACCCGCGACCGATCAGAGCCGATTCGGAAAGTGAGAATCCATGAACGCCACTCGCCTCATCTCCGCGATGAGCCGTCGTCGCGCACTGGGTACGGCCGTCGCCGGCACTCTCGGCGTGGCCGCGGTCGCGGCGGCGGTGTTGCCCGCCGCGCAGGCGGCACCGGTGCGCGACCAGCGGCCCGCGCCCTCCGGCACCTACCGCATCGATCTGCACGCGCATTTCCTGCCCCCGGACTACCGTGCCGCCCTGATCGAACACGGCCACCTCACCATCGGCGGTTACCCGACACCGGAGTGGTCGCCGGAGCAGGCGCTGGCCTTCATGGACTACTACGGCATTCAGGCACAAGCACTTTCGGTGTCTGACCCGGGTGTGTCCTTTCTGAGCGGGAAGGAGGCCAACGATATGGCGCGCTACTGCAACACCTATGCCGCCGGCCTCTTCCGATCGAATCCGACGCGGTTCGGCGCCTTCGCGGTCCTGCCGATGCCCGATATTCCCGCCTCGATCGCCGAGGCGATCTACGCCCTCGACGAACTGCATCTCCACGGGGTGGTCCTGCTGTCCGCCTACCACGGCGTGTACCTGGGGGATCCGCGGTTCGAGCCGTTGATGGCAGCGCTGAACCAGCGCAACGCCTACGTTTTCGTCCACCCCGCGGCGATCCCCGACGACGCCAAACCCACACTGCCGCTACCGGATTTCCTGGAAGAGTTCACCTTCGACACCACCCGCGCGGCGACCATGATGATGGTCACCGGTGTCACCCAGCGATATCCGAACATTCGCTTCCAGTTGGCCCACGCGGGCGGCACGGTGCCGTTCTTGTCGCACCGGATCAGCGTGGCCTCTCAGACCGTGCTGGGGCAGTTGTGGCCGCAGGACCTACCGAAACCCTCCGTGCTCGACATCCAGCGACAGATCTCGACCTTCTACGTCGACACCGCGCTGAGCGGCTCGGCTGCCGCGATGGCGAGTGCCACCGCGGTGATGGGCCGTGAGCACATCGTCTTCGGTTCGGATTGGCCGTTCAGCGCGTTGACTCTGCCACAGTCGGGCAGCCACGATCCGGCGCCCGGTCTCGGCGACATTTTCGACGCCGACCAGCGGATGGAGGTCGAGCACCACAACCCGCTGCGGCAGTTGCCCCGCCTGGCCCGAGCCGTGAGCGGGTAATCGTCCGATTGAGCACCGCCGCGGTGGGTAGGTCGTTGCATGTCAGGAAATTGCGACGGAAGGGGACTCCGTGTCCGACCACAACAGTGGCCCGCGTGAAGGCATCAAGGGCGTCGTCGAGGATGTGAAGGGGAAGGCCAAGGAGGCGGCGGGCATCGTCACCGGCAACAACGACCTCGAGTCGGAGGGCCGGGCCCAGCAGGACAAGGCCGAATCGCAGCGCGAGGCGGCCGAGAAGGAAGCTCAGGCCGAGAAGGCCCGGGCCGAGGCCAACGTCGACGAGGCACGTCAGCGGTCCCACCAGCAGGGCAGCTAGCTTCCCGACCGCTCACCCGTTCCGTGCCGGAGGAGGTTCCCGTGGTTTCACACGACGTCATCGCCCAGCTTCGCCAGGACATCACCACTGCGTCCGATGCCGGAGACGAGGCGGAAGTGCAACGGCTGCAACGCGAACTCGACACCGCGCTGCAGGCGTACCGCGAGAGCGGCGACGACGGCACGGAACGGGGAGCGGAATGAGGGAGGACATCGTGGCCGCCCGGGAGGCGGGGCGATGACCGAGGGCGCCGCCGAGCGGATCGCCGAGCTGGCCGCGGCGGCCGGTTCGACGATCGCGGTGGCGGAATCGCTCACCTCGGGCAAGATCGCCTCCGCCCTCGGCGCGGCACCGGATGCGGGACAGTGGTTCCGCGGCGGGGTCGTCGCCTACAGCCCGGAGGTCAAACGCACCGTCCTGGATATGCCCGATGTCCCCGTGGTGTCGCGGCCGGCGGCCGAGGAGTTGGCGGCCAACGTGCGCAAGCTGCTCGGCGCGAGCTATTCGGTGGCGGTCACCGGTGTCGGCGGGCCCGAACCGAGTGACGGCGAACCGCCCGGCACGGTGTGGTTCGCCACCGCCTCCGAGACCGCCGTCACCGCCTGCCGGGCCGAATTCGACGGTGAACCGGAAGAGGTGCTCGAGCAGACGGTGCGGTTCGCGCTGAGCTGTCTGCTGGACCGCTTGACCGCCGATCGATGAACGGTTCGCGGACGAGCGCACTGTCCGCAATATTCGCAACTTCGCCGGATCGATAACGCATAACTAGGCAGTTGCAACGTATTTCGACGGGTACCCCTCCTGAGTAGCGTCCGAATCATGCGATTCACCGACGTTCCCGGGAGGTCCCGACTGTGAAGAATCACCTCGTTCGCACGCACCGCTCCGCCGAGGTGTTCCCGCGGGCCGAACACCTGGCGTGGCGCATCGCCGAGGTCGCCACGGATCCGGTCGCGGTGGCGCCGGAGACCGAAGAGATGATCGTCAACCGGATCATCGACAACGCCGCCGTCGCCGCCGCATCGATCACCCGGCGTGCGGTGGCCGACGCCCGCGCGCAGGCGCTGGCGCACCCGTATCGGCCCGGTGCCGCGGTATTCGGCGTTCCCGGCACGTATTCCCCGGAGTGGGCCGCGTGGGCCAACGGCGTCGCGGTGCGCGAACTCGACTTCCACGACACCTTTCTCGCCGCCGAATATTCTCATCCGGGCGACAACATCCCGCCGATTCTGGCCGCCGCCCACCATGCCGGACGCAGTGGTCGTGATCTGATCCGCGGCCTGGCCACCGGCTACGAGATCCAGATCGATCTGGCGCGGGCGATCTGCCTGCACGAACACAAAATCGACCACGTCGCGCATCTGGGTCCTTCGGCCGCCGCCGGGATCGGTACGGCGCTCGGCCTCGATACCGAGACGATCTATCAGGCCATCGGTCAGGCGCTGCACACCACCACCGCGACCCGGCAGTCCCGCAAGGGTGAGATCTCCAGCTGGAAGGCCTACGCGCCGGCCTTCGCGGGCAAGATGGCGATCGAAGCCGTCGACCGGGCGATGCGCGGCGAGGGTGCGCCCGCGCCCATCTGGGAGGGCGAGGACGGGGTGATCGCCCGGTTGCTGGCCGGGCCCGACGCCGAGTATTCGGTACCGCTGCCGGGTCCGGGCGAGCCCAAACGAGCGATCCTCGACTCCTACACCAAGGAGCATTCGGCCGAATATCAGAGCCAGGCGCCGATCGATCTGGCCCGGCGGATGCGCGACCGCATCGGGGACCTCGGCCGGGTGGCCTCGATCGTGCTGCACACCAGCCACCACACCCACGTGGTGATCGGTACCGGTTCCGACGATCCGCAGAAATTCGATCCCGAGGCGTCGCGGGAGACCCTCGACCACTCGGTCATGTACATCTTCGCGGTCGCCCTGCAGGACGGGACCTGGCATCACGAGCGTTCCTACGCGCCCGATCGTGCCCGCCGGCCCGACACGATCGAGCTGTGGCGCAAGATCTCCACCGCCGAGGACCCGGAATGGACTCGCCGCTACCACTCCGCCGATCCCGCCGAGAAGGCCTTCGGCGCCCGCGCCGAGGTCACGCTGACCAGCGGTGAGGTGATCGTCGACGAACTCGCGGTCGCCGATGCCCACCCGCTCGGCGCGCGGCCGTTCGCCCGCGAGCAGTACATCGCCAAATTCCGCGCGCTCGCCGAGGGCATCGTCGACGCGGCCGAACAGGATCGATTCCTCGACGTCGCGCAGCGGGCGGGCTCGCTGTCGGCGGACGAACTGCCGCAACTGACGTTCACGGTGTCCGACGAGGTGCTCGCCCGCGCCCCGAAACTGTCGAAGGGATTGTTCCGATGACCGGACTGCTCGCCGCCGCCACCTCCGCCGCCGACAAACGCGTCGCCTTCCGCGCCGGGCTCGCGTCGGGGTCGATCCAGCGATTCCCCGGCGCCTTCAATCCCTTGGTGGCCAAGTTGATTCAAGACATCGGGTTCGAAGGTGTCTATGTCTCGGGGGCGGTGGTGTCGGCGGAACTGGGGCTGCCCGATATCGGGCTGACCACGCTGACCGAGGTCGCGGGCCGCGGCGCTCAGGTGGCCCGGGTGACCGATCTGCCGGTGCTCGTCGACGCCGATACCGGCTTCGGGGAACCGATGAACGCCGCCCGCACGGTGGCGCTGCTCGAGGAGGCCGGCCTCGCGGGCTGTCACCTGGAAGACCAGGTGAATCCCAAGCGTTGCGGCCACCTCGACGGCAAGGCGGTGGTGCCCGCCGACGAGATGGTGCGCCGCGTGCGTGCGGCGGTCTCGGCGCGGCGTGATCCGAATTTCGTCATCTGCGCGCGTACCGACGCCGCCGGGATCGAGGGCGTCGACGCGGCGATCGAACGGGCCCGCGCCTACGCCGACGCCGGAGCCGACCTGATTTTCACCGAGGCATTGAGCGGCGCGGCCGATTTCGAGAAATTCCGGGCCGCGGTCTCGATTCCGCTGCTGGCCAATATGACAGAGTTCGGAAAATCCGAACTGTTGCCGGCGCGGATTCTGGAATCGATCGGCTATAACGCGGTGATCTATCCGGTGTCCACTTTGCGCCTGGCGATGTGGGCGGCCGAGACCGGATTGCGCGAAATCTACGAGACCGGCACCCAAACGGGACTGCTGGATCGGATGCAACATCGCAGCCGCCTCTATGAACTGCTGCGATACGAGCGCTACAACGAATTCGATTCCGACATATTCACATTCACTCTCGGAAGGAACCAGTGATGACGAAGGCCGCGACTCCGGCGATCAACAAGGGCCTGGCGGGCGTCGTCGTCGACACCACCGCGATTTCCAAGGTGGTGCCGGAAACGAATTCGCTGACCTACCGCGGATATGCCGTCCAGGATCTGGCGGCGCACTGCACTTTCGAACAGGTCGCCTATCTGCTGTGGTACGGCGAACTGCCGAACGACGCTCAGCTGGAACGGTTCTGCCAGCAGGAACGCGCGGCGCGACGGGCCGATCGGTCGCTGCTGTCGCTGGTGACGAAACTGCCCGACACCTGCCATCCGATGGATGTGGTGCGCACCGCGATCAGCTACCTCGGCGCCGAGGATCCGCTCGAGGACGACAATTCGCCGAAATCCAACCGCGCCAAAGCATTACGCATGCTGGCGGTGCTGCCGACCATCGTGGCCGCCGACCATCGCCGTCGGCACGGACTCGATCCGATCACGCCGCATTCGCATCTGGGATACGCGCAGAATTTCCTGAACATGTGTTTCGGGACCGTGCCGGCGCCGGAACTGGTGAAAGCGTTCGAAGTCTCGCTGATTCTCTACGCGGAGCACAGTTTCAACGCCTCGACGTTCGCCGCGCGCGTGGTGACCTCGACGCAGTCGGATATCTACAGCGCGGTCACCGCCGCCATCGGCGCGTTGAAGGGGCCGCTGCACGGCGGGGCGAACGAGGCCGTCATGCGCGACATGCTCGAGATCGGCGAGCCCGAGCGAGCCGAAGCATGGTTGCGGAAGAAGCTGGCGGACAAGGACAAGGTGATGGGATTCGGCCACCGGGTCTACAAGAACGGCGATTCCCGGGTGCCGACGATGAAGCAGGCATTGCTCGATATCGCCGCTGCCACCGACGGCGGCCGGTGGGTGCGCATATACGAGATACTCGAACGCACGATGGCCGAGGCCACCGGGATCGCGCCGAATCTCGACTTTCCCACCGGCCCGGCGTATTACCTGCTCGGATTCGACATCGAGACCTTCACCCCGATCTTCGTGATGAGCCGGATCACCGGCTGGGCCGCGCACATCATCGAACAGGGCGCCTCGAACGCGCTGATCCGCCCACTGGGCGAATACGTCGGGGTCGGGCAGCGCTCCGTTCTGACCTGATCGGCTTCCGGACAACTCAGCCGTGCCGGATCCGCGGGGAGGCGAGGGCGGTGGGTGGCACGTAGTCGCCGACCGCGTCGCGGTGCCACCACACATGGTCGCGGCGCAGCTCTTCCCGGGTGCTGAATCGGTAGAGGTACTGGCGCACTCGCACATGGGCGGGCGGGAAGTCCGGGAAAGGGTTGTGCCGCAACAGGTGCAGGGTGGCCGGGTCGTTGATCAGCAGCCGCCGCAGGAACGGGCCCAGCCAGGAACGGGCGTAGATCGGGGAGATGGCGGCGAACCACATCAGCCAGTCCAGGCGCAGATGGTAGGGCGCCCATTGGCGGGGCAGCCGATGCGGATCGCCGGGCTTGCCCTTGAAATCGTATTCCTCCCAACGGGTTTGCTCGGTGATGTGCCGGTCGTGGGTGCCCTCGACCACCAGTTCCCATCGCCGGCGCTCGATCCGCCCGAACGCGCCGTAGGTGTTGACCAGGTGGTACCGGTTGAAGCTGGCGTTCATTCGCTGGTGCCCGGACAACAGATTGCGTATCGGCCAATAGCTGAGAACGGCCACCGCGGCCGTGAAGGCGCAGACCACCGCGACGAACCATATCGGCGGATCCGCGAAGGCGGGCTGATCGGGTAGCGGCAGCACGGTCGCGGCCGAGCGGGCGTCGATCGCGGTACAGGCCAGCAGGATCGTCAACCAGTTGAGCCATGCGAAATTGCCCGAGGCGACCAGCCACAGCTGGGTGATCACGACGACGGCCGCGGCGACACTCGCGATCGGCTGCGGGGTGAACAGCGCGAACGGCACGACCAGCTGGGCGATGTGGTTCGCTGCCACCTCCACGCGGTGCAGCGGTTTGGGCAGGTGGTGGAACAGCCAGCTCAGCGGGCCGGGCATGGGCTGGGTTTCGTGGTGGTAGTACAGGCAGGTCAGATCGCGCCAGCAGGGGTCGCCGCGCAGTTTGATCAACCCCGCGCCGAACTCCACCCGGAACAGCAGCCAGCGCGCCAGCCACAGCACGAGAATCGGTGGCGCGGTGTGACCGTTGCCGAGAAAGATCGCCAGAAATCCCGTCTCCAGCAGCAGCGATTCCCAGCCGAACGAATACCAGGCCTGGCCCACGTTGACGATCGACAGATACAGGACCCACGCCGCCAGCCACAGCACCATCGCCGCCCACAGCGGCACCTGATCGCCCGCCCCGGCCGCCAGTGCCACCGCCAGCGCCGCACCGGCCCAGGAGACACCGGCGAAGAACCGGTCCGAATAGTGCAGATGGAAGATGCTCGGCGATCCCCGGAACGACGACCGGGACAGGAAGGCGGGCACCGGCAGCATGCCCCCGGCGCCGATGAGCGCCCGGAACTGCCGCGCGGCGCCCACGAACGCGATCAGATAGACGACCGCGAGGCCGCGTTGGAACACCTCGCGCGCGAACCAGTACTCGGGCGCCGTGAACCACTGCATGCTCGGGGCATACCCGCTGCGGCCGGTCGCGATGCCGGTTCAGTCCTTGAAGTAGACCAGCTGATGCGTGGTGGCCAGCGGCCTGCCGTCGGCGCCCCACAGTTGTGCGGACTGATCGAAATAGCCGCCGCCGAAATGCTGTCCCCGCGCGGTGGCGAGCACCGGACGGTCGCCGTGGGCGGCGAGAGCGGCCGCATCGGCGTGGAAGTAGACGGTGAGCGAGACGGTACTGGCGGCGACCATCCGCCCCTGCCGCACCATCACCCGCGGGATGAAGACGTCGGCCAGGGCCGTCACCGCGGGAAAGTCCACCGGCCGGGCCGGGAGGTCTCGCACCCACAGCGTGGTCGTGGAGGTCGGCTGTTCCTGCGGATCCGACGCGATCGGCCCGCCGCCTTCGACGAATCGCATCTCGTAGTTGCGCATCCACACCGGGAACTCCGGCGGTTGCGCCACGGCCACCGATTCGGCGGGCGGCGCGGCGGGCGGTTCGATCTCGGTATCGGACCAGGTGGGCCGCCGGGCCCCGCAGACGACGGTCGCGGTGGTGGTCACCGCGTCGTCCTGGGTCAGCGTCAGCAACCAGTGCTGGGTGCTGCGGTTGGTCCGGACCGGCGTGCTCTCGATCGTGAACGGCCCGTCCGCGATGGCGCCCGCGTAGTTGACGGTGATCGACACCGGTTCGGCCGCGCACCGCGGATCGTCGAGGACCGCGCGCAAGGCGGTGGCCGCGGTGACACCGCCGAAGGGGCCGACCATATTCGAGTACTCCGCCGTGGTGCGGCCCAGATAGCGGCCCGCGCCGGCGGGCGCGGGCGCGGTGGCGAGATCGAACGGGTGGGTGCCGATATCGGTCGGATTCACGAGCGGGTACTCCTTGTCTCATGCGTTCGGCCTCCTCGGCGGCCTCGGCCCACCGACTATAACGATCGTCATAGGCGCGGTGCCGGTCCGGGTCCGAGCGGAGCCGCGACGAGTCTGGTTCGATGGACGATGTGACCCTGTTCGTCGGGACTTCCGGCTGGCAGTACCGGGACTGGCGCGGAGTGCTCTACCCGCCGGGCGTGCCGCAGCGGCTGTGGCTGGAACGGTATGCGGCCGCCTTCGCGACCGTCGAGAGCAACAACGCCTTCTATCGGTTGCCCAGTCGCGAGGTCTTCGCGGCCTGGCGGGAACGCACACCCGAGGATTTCGTCGTGGCCGTGAAGGCCAGCCGCTTCCTCACCCACGTCAAACGCCTCCGCGAGCCGGCCGAGCCGGTGCAGCGGCTCCTCGATCACGCCGCGGGACTGGGCGACCGGCTGGGGCCGATCCTGGTGCAACTGCCGCCGACCCTGCGGGCGGACGCGGGCCTGCTCGACGACTGCCTGCGACAGTTCCCCGCGACCGTGCGCGTGGCCGTCGAACCGCGCCACGAGTCGTGGTGGACACCGCGCATCCGCGCCGTACTGGAGGAACGCGGCGCGGCACTGTGCTGGGCGGATGCGCGCTCGCGCCCCGTGACGCCGCTGTGGCGCACCACCGACTGGTCGTATCTGCGTCTGCATTCCGGATTGGCGCGGCCGCAACCCCGGTACGGCCGGCGCGCCCTGACCGCATGGGCGCATCGGCTGGCGGACACCTTCGGTCCCGCCGACGGTTACGTGTACTTCAACAACGATCCGGGCGGCGCGGCCGTCCACGACGCCGTGGTGTTCGCCGGGCTGGCGCGGGCAGCGGGACTGACCGTGACTCGCACCGACGTGCCTTCCTGACCCGCCGGCGGGTCACCCGAGGTGGTCGAGGACGGCCCGCGGGAGCGCTATCGCGGTCTGTCCCGGGGCATTTCGCGCCGTGCCGGCGGAGAGCCGCCGGACGACGGCGAGCAGTGCCGGGCCCTCGTCGAGCAGCGGGCGCACCAGCCCCACTTCGACGCAGCGGCGCAGGGCCGGCGCGAGAACCGCCTCCGCCTCCTCCGACCGGCCCGCCGTCTCGAGACAATTCGCGGACAACAGCGTGGCGCACAGGGCGGCGCGCGGGCGCGCCGCGGCGTCGATCGACTGTCGCAGGGCATCGGCGCGGTGCAGCGCCCGTTCGGGATCAGCCCGCAACAGCCACCGGACGGCCGCTTCCTCGGTGAGTTCGCGAATCGTCGTGGCCACGCCGTCCTCCGCTGGGCGGGCGCCGGCCGGCTCGCCGGGCACGATCTCACCGAACCCCAGCCGAATCCGCTCGAGTTCGATCCGTGCCGACAGTCGCGGCAGGGCGTGTGCGGTGGCGACCTCGGCGCCGTCGGCGAGCAGTCGCTGCGCGGCCGCGCGATCCCCGCGCAGCGCCTTGATACGCGCACCGGTGCCGTAGACCCCGGTCAGGAAATCGACTGTGCCGCCTTCGAATCCGAACTCCACCGCGACGTCGAGCAGCTGGTGTGCCTCCGCGATCTCGCCGCGGTCGTAGAGGAAATCGCCGAGTGCGGCCGAGGCCAGGCGGGCGGTGAAGGAACTCTCCCCGGTCGTGGTGCGCGCCAGATGCAGCGCCGTGCGGAAATGCTCCTCGGCCGCCTCCTCGGCGAGTTGCTCACGCGCCGCCATCCCCGCGAAGCAGTGGCTGTACATGATGCTCAGCGCTCCGGTGATGTCGCGGAAATAGATCCGGCCCCACCGGTGCCATTCGTGGACGCGGTCGAAGTCGAATCGGTGCAGGGCGGTGAAGGCGCCCAGATTGGCCGCCGCCGCCAGCACGAACGACGGCAGCGAATCGGCGCGGGCGCGACTCTGCTCGACGGTGTCCTCGAGGCCGTCGAGGTGATCGGCGAGCGCCGCCTCCACTCCGCACAGAATCGACGCCTCGACCGCCAGATCGGATTTCCGATGTCCCGGAGGCTGTTTCGCCGAATCGGCGGCCAGCGCCAACTGCAGTGCGGTGTGCATGCGGCTCGGCCGGCGCAACAACGCCGCCGCCCAGGCCAGCGCGATCTGCAGGGTCGGATCGGCCGCCGCGTCGGTGACGGGCAGTTTCGCCGCCAGCGCCGCCAGCGTGGCCAGATGCGAATGCTGCACCAGCTCGCGAGCGTGCGCGGAGACCAGCGCCACCGCCCGCTCGGGTTCCCCGGCTGCCATCGCATGGTCGATCGCCTCGCTGAGCATGTCGTTGGCGGCGAACCATTCGGCGGCGCGACGGTGCAGCCGCGGCACGCGTTCGGGATGGTCGCGCTCCAGCCGCTGCCGCAGGAAATCGGAGAACAACGTGTGATAGCGGAACCATTCGCCGTCGTCGTCGAGGCGGCGCAGGAAAAGGTCCCGCCGCTCGATGTCCTCGAGCAGCGCCCGTCCCTGCGGCCGTCCGGTCAGCGCCGTCGCGAGCGGCCCGCAGATCTTCTCGGTGACAGCGGTTTCCAGCAGTGCGGTCAGCAATCCGGGCTCGAGTGCGTCGAGCACGTTGTCGGTCAGATATTCGCTGATCGCCTGGTGCCGTCCGGACATGGTGGCGATCGCGGAACCGGGGTCCGCGCGGCCGCGCAGGGAGATCGACGCCAGTTGCAGCCCGGCGACCCAGCCGTCGATGCCGGTCCGCAGCCGGTCGATATCGGCGTCTTCCAGGGCGAGCCCGCCCACCCGGGTCAGGAAGTCCGCCGTCTCGGACTCGTCGAAACGCAGGGCGGCGGAGTCGATTTCGATCAGCTCGTCGCGCACGCGGATGGCCGAGAGCGGTAGTCCGATCATCTCGCGGCTGGTGACCAGCAGCTGCAGATGGTGGCAGGCGTTGTCGAGCAGGAAACGCAGCGCGGCGGTGGTATCGGCGTCGGTGACACGATGCCAGTCCTCGATGATCATCACGAGCCGCTCGCCGTCGGCGTGGATGCGGTTGATCAGCGTGGTCAGCACGTAGCGCATCACATCGTTGCCGTGTTCCTCGACCACGCGCAGCAGTTCGGTGGTCAGGGCGGGTCGCGCCCGGCCGACGGCTTCGATCAGGTGCAGCAGGAACCAGACCGGATTGTTGTCGTCGTCGTCGATGTTGAGCCAGCATGCGGCGACCCCGCGATTCACCATCCGCTGCGCCCACTGCGCGGCGAGCGTGCTCTTGCCGAAACCGGCCGGCGCGTGCACGACGATCAGGCGCGGCCAGCGCTCGGGATCCATCGAGTCCAGCAGGCGGGGACGGCGCACCAGCGGGCGCGGGGAGAGCGTGGGATGGAATTTGGTTTCGGCGGTCGGTGGTGTCGTCACCAGGTCGGCCGGGGGAAGAAGACCGAGTCGGGTCGGTTCTCCGACGCGATCGGCGGGCGCGGGTTCGGCCGCCGGTGTCTCCGGTGTCGGGATCGCGATCTCGTCCACGCGCAGTCCGCGGTGGCGTTGCAGCTGCTGCGCTCGCTCACCGAACTCCATCGCGGAGACCGGGCGCCCGCCCGGGTCGGCGGCCATACTCTCCTCGATGAGTTGGCAGATGTCGTCGGGGATGCCGCCGGGGCGCAGGTCGGGAATCGGTTCCTCGGTGATGCGCAGGAACTGGGCGACCAGTCGTTCACCGGAGCGGCGCTGGTAGGCGGCGTGGCCGGTGAGCATGCAGAACAGCGTGGCGCCCAGGCTGTAGATGTCGGAGGCGACCGACGGGGTGCCGTCACGCAGAACCTCGGGAGCGGTGAACGCCGGTGACGCCGTGACCACTCCGGTGGTGGTGCGGAAGCCGCCCTCCACCCGGGCGATGCCGAAATCGGTCAGCTGTGGTTCGCCGTAGTCGGTGAGAAGAACGTTGCCCGGCTTGATGTCTCGATGCAGGATCCCCGCGCGGTGCACGGTCTCCAGCGCGCCGGACAGCTTCACCGAAATGCGCAGCGCGGTCGTGATATCCAGCGGCCCGCCGTGCTGGATCCGCTGTTCCAGCGAGCCCCTCGGGTGATACGGCATCACCAGATAGGGCCGTCCGTCGCCGGTCGTGCCGACCTGCAGGATCGCGACGATATTGGGATGTTCCGGCAGCCCGCCCATGGCCCGCTGCTCGCGGAGGAATCGTTCGACATTCTCGTCGCCGAAATCGGGTGCGGCGGTAAGCACCTTCACCGCGACGATGCGGCCCAGTGCGAGTTCGCGGCAGCGATACACCACGCCGAATCCGCCCCGTCCGATGATGTGGGCATCGGCGAACCCGGCCGCTCGCAGACCGTCGTCGATCACCAGGGAGCGGTCGCGCTGGGTCGCCATGGAATCCTTGTCGGCCATCGGAACCGTTTCCGTCTGTACTGCTTGTCGCGGAGCCCGTCGCGCTGGCATGTCAAGTATAGGCTCGGCCTGCGCGGATGCCGGTGGCCGAGACCGCTCGCCCACCCGGTCGGCTGGCGCCGTTCGGGCCGTGCGGCGCGCGCGTCGAAGGGGCAGGCGGCGCAAGGGGATTCGCGTGCCGTGCCGCGCGGGGCCCGGTGACGGGGATGGTCACCGTCCGGGGGCTGCTGGCATGCTGTCCGATATGGCCGACATCCGCTGGGAAATCTCCGACTCCATCGCCACGATCACGCTCGATCGCCCGCAACAGCTCAACGCCTTCACCACCGCGATGGGCGAGGAACTGATCGCCGCCTTCGACGCCTTCGACCGCGACGACCGGGTGCGCGCGATCATCGTGACCGGGGCGGGACGCGCGTTCTGCGCGGGTGCGGATCTGTCGGCCGGAGCCGAAACCTTCGCCGCCGAGGCGACCGACACCTTCCGTGACGGCGGTGGTGAGGTGGCACTGCGGATGTTCGAATCGCAGAAGCCGATCATCGCCGCGATCAACGGCCCCGCCGTCGGCGTGGGCATCACGATGAGCCTGGCCGCGGACTTCCGGCTCGCCGCCGACACCGCGCGGATCGGATTCGTCTTCAATCGGCGCGGCATCGTGCCGGAATCCTGTTCGAGCTGGTTCCTGCCCCGCCTGGTGCCCATGCAGACCGCGTTGGACTGGGTGTACTCCGGCCGGCTGGTCGAGGCCGACGAAGCCTTGGACGCGGGTCTGTTCTACGCCCTGCATCCGGTTGCCGATCTGCTGGACCAGGCCCGGGCGCTGGCCCGACGGCTCACCGAGCATTCGGCGCCGGTGTCGGTGGCGCTGTCGCGGCAGATGCTGTGGCGCGGCCTCGGCGCCGAACATCCGATGGTCTCGCATCGCGTCGAATCGCGCGGTATCAGCCAGCGCGGTGCCAGTGCCGATGCCCGCGAGGGCGTCTCGGCGTTCCTCGAGAAGCGGCCCGCGCAGTTCCCCGACAGCGTCGAGCGTGATCTGCCCGATGTGTTCGCCGGTGAGCTCGCGACCCCGCCCTTCCGGCCCGCCTGATCCGTCCGACGAGCCTGGAGGAGCGCATGATTCGCTGGAGCTGGATGTACATCGACCGGCCCGCCGCACTTTTCGACGAGGCGTTCGCCTTCTGGTCGGCGGTCACCGGCACCCGGTTGTCGGCTCGCCAGGGTGAACACGCCGAGTTCGCGACCCTCGACCCGGCGACCGGCGACGCCTACCAGGCGGCGCAGGCGGTCGGCGGGGACGGGGGCGCCCATCTCGACATCGATGTCGTCGATCTCGACCGCGCCCGCCGCGCGGCGCGCGATCTCGGCGCGACCCTGGTCGCCGACCACGACACCTGGTCGCTCGTGCGTTCACCGCACGGCCTGCCGTTCTGCCTGACCACCGGTGAGGGGCGGCATATCCCGGCGCCGGTGGCCGGGCCCGACGGTACCTTCAGCCGCGTCGATCAGCTCTGTTTCGACATTCCGCCGTCGGGCTACGACGGCGAGGCCGCCTTCTGGTCCGCGCTCACCGGCTGGCCCGTGCAGCGCACCGGCCGGTCCGAGTTCGCCCGGCTGCTCGTGCCGGCGCGATTGCCGATCCGAATCCTGCTGCAGCGCTTGGACACCGACCGGGAGCCGGGCGCCCATATCGATATCGCGTGCGCCGATGCCGAGGCGGTGGCGGCCTGGCACGAATCCCTCGGCGCCCGGCAGGTGCGGCGCGGCGCGCAGTGGCTGGTGATGAACGACCCGGTGGGCGGGGTGTACTGCCTCACCGAACGAGACCCGTTGACCGGCAAGGTGTTTCGCCGCGGGCGCGGCTGAACGGATTGCTGCAGGACGTTCCCGAGCACCGCTCGCCGACGTCGGGGCAACGCGGTCACCGCGCTCCACGGGCGCGACGGGTTTCGGGGCGGGCGGCGAAACGGCGGCGAGCCGGCGGGTATCGGCGCATCCTGGAAGGGACATCGCACCAACGACCGCGCCCGAATCCGGCGATCCCGCCAGGACCGGCGCAGAGGAGGGCAGATGACCGATCAGGAGATCCGCGGGGGCGGCCCCCGCAATGTCGCGCAGAAATTGATCGGCTCCCACCTGGTGTCGGGGCGAATGCGTCCGGGGGAGGAGATCGCGCTGCGTATCGACCAGACCCTCACCCAGGACGCCACCGGCACCCTGGTGATGCAGGAACTCGAGGCACTCGGCCTCGACCGGGTGCGCACCGAGCTCAGCGCCCAGTACGTCGACCACAATCTGTTGCAGACCGACGACAAGAACGCCCAGGATCACGAATTTCTGCTGTCGGCCTGCCGCCGCTACGGGCTGTGGTTCTCGAAGCCGGGCAACGGGGTTTCGCATCCCACCCATATGCAGCGTTTCGGCAGGCCCGGCGCGACGATGGTCGGCTCGGATTCCCATACGCCGGCCGGCGGATCGCTGGGCATGCTCGCGATCGGCGTCGGCGGTCTCGAGGTCGCGCTCGCCATGGCAGGTGAGCCGCTCTACATCACCATGCCGCAGATCTGGGGCGTCGAACTGACCGGTGAGCTGCCGCCCTGGTGTTCGGCCAAGGACGTGATCCTGGAAATGTTGCGCCGCCACGGTGTCAAGGGCGGGCTGAACCGGATCGTGGAATATCACGGCCCCGGTCTGGCGACCCTCACGGCGATGGACCGGCACGTGATCGCGAATATGGGCGCCGAACTCGGCGCCACCACCACGGTCTTTCCCGCCGACGACGCGGTGCGTGACTTCCTGCGCGCCGAGGACCGCGCCGGCGACTTCACCGAACTGCGGGCCGACGAGGGCGCGACCTACGACGTCGACGAGCACATCGACCTGTCCGCGATCGAGCCGCTGATCGCCAGGCCGTCCTCCCCCGGGGATGTGGTGCCGGTGCGCGAGGTCGCCGGCGAGCCGGTGGCGCAGGTGGTGATCGGGTCCTCGGCCAACCCCGGGCTGCGTGATTTCGCGATGGCCGCCGCCATCGTCTCCGGCCGCCAGACCCACAGCGACGTCAGCTTCGACGTCAATCCGTCTTCGCGCGAGATCTTCGAGGATCTGACCAAGATGGGCGCCACCTTCGAACTGATCCGCGCCGGGGCGCGCATCCATCAGTCCGGATGTATGGGGTGCATAGGTATGGGGCAGGCGCCGGCCGTGGGCCGCAATTCGCTGCGCACCATGCCGCGCAACTTCCCGGGGCGCTCGGGCACCGATGAGGACGCGGTGTGGTTGTGCTCGCCGGAGACCGCCGCCGCATCGGCGCTGACCGGTACGATCACCGATCCGCGCGACCTCGCCGACGAGCTGGGCCTGGACTATCCGGTGCTGAATCTGCCCGCACACGCGTCGGTCAACACCGCGATGCTGGTGCCGCCGCTGCCGGTGGCGCAGGCGCGCACGGTGGAATTGGTGAAGGGCCCCAACATCTCCGCGCTGCCGGATTTCGATCCGCTGCCCGACGTGATCGAGGCACCTGTCCTGCTGGTGGTCGGCGACAACATCTCCACCGACGACATCTCCCCGGCCGGAGCGCGGGCGCTGCCGTTCCGCTCGAATATTCCGAAACTGGCCGAATTCGCTTTCACCCGTATCGATCCGGACTATCCGCGGCATGCGGCCGATATCTCCGCCACCACCGGGCATGTCATCGTCGGCGGAGACAACTACGGGCAGGGCTCGTCGCGGGAACACGCCGCGATCGCGCCGAGGTATCTGGGGCTGCGGGCGGTGATCGCGAAATCGTATGCGCGCATCCACTGGCAGAATCTGGCCAATTTCGGCATCGTCGCGCTCGAATTCGCCGATCCCGCCGATTACGACCGCATCGGAGTGGGCGACGTGCTGCGCATCGAGGGGCTGCGTTCGGCACTCACGGCCGGTTCCGCGATCACCGCCCGCGATGTCACCGCGAATGTGGATATCTCGCTGCGGCACCGGCTTTCGGGCCGCCAGGTGGAAACGGTCCTGGCCGGCGGCATCATCCCGCGGCTGGCGGCCGCACAGGCGGCGCGGGAGATGTCGACCCCATGAGCTACTCGATGAGCTTTTCGCTCTTCAACCAGTCGTAGGCGACATCGGCGGGATCCTCGCCGTCGATATCGACGCGGCCGTTGAGTTCCTGCATCAGATCATTGGTCAGGCGTTCGGAAATCGTGCCCAGCAGCTGTCGCAACTGCGGATAGCGGTCCAGGATCTCACCGCGCACGACGGCGGCGCCGCTGTAGGGCAGGAAGAATTTCTTGTCGTCGTCGAGCACGACGAGATTCAGATTCTTCACCCGGCCGTCGGTGGTGTAGATCATGCCGAAATTGCACGGCGAGCTCTTGGCCGTGGCGGTGTAGACGACGCCGGCGTCCATCCGGGTGACGTTGCCGGTGGGCACGCCGTTCGGATCGTTGTAGGGGATGCCGTATTTCTGCAACATCGGAATGAAACCGTCGGCGCGACTGAAGAATTCGTCGTCGACACAGAACGTGCGCTCGCGCACCGGCAACGCCGCCACATCCGACAGCGACTTCACCCCCAGCCGTTGCGCGGTCGGCGTGGACACACCGAACGCGTAGGTGTCGTTGAAATTCGCCGGTGGCAGCCACTCCAGATTGTGCTCGCGCTTCTCGATGTCGTGCACGCGCTGCCAGAGTTCCTGCGGATCGGAGATCGTCTCGGTTTCGTTGTGGTAGTTGACCCAGCCGGTGCCGGTGTACTCCCAGAGAATGTCGGCGTCGCCGTTGAGCTGAGCCTGCCGCGACGACGCCGAACCCGGTGCGCCGGTCAGGTCGGTGACCTTCGCGCCGGCCGCGGCCAGATAGGTCGCGGTGATCTTGCCCAGCAGCACGCCCTCGGTGAAACTCTTCGACGTCACCACGAGTTTCGCGCCGTCGAGCGGTCGTTGCCCGCCGGGCAGGCTCGCGTCGTGGAAGGTTCCCGACGAGCTCACCAGACCGCATCCGCCGAGTATCGACACCGCGAGGACGATCGCGCACACCGCCAGGGCCCGTGCCGATCTCATGACACACCTCGCGGGGTCGCGGCCAATTCGACGAGTCTGCCCAGCCAGTCGATGATCAACGCCAGCAGTCCGACCAGGATCGCTCCGGACACGAGCAGTTTCGGCAGGAACAGCGTGACGCCCGTGGTGATCAGCGTGCCGAGGCTGGTGGCGCCGATGAAGGTGCTCAGGGTCGCGGTGCCGACCAGGATCACCAGGGCGGTGCGCACCCCGTTGAGGATCACCGGCACCGCGAGCGGCAACTCGACTCGGACCAGGGTGCGGGTGGCGGAGAACCCGATCCCGCGCGAGGCCTCGATGGTGCGCTGATCCACCTGCCGCAGGCCGATGATCGTGTTCTGCAGGATCGGCAGAATCGCGTACACCACCAAACCGACGACCGCCGTACGGAATCCGGTGCCCAGCCAGAAGGTGAACAACACCAGCAGCCCGACCGCCGGCGCCGCCTGGCCGATATTGGCGATGTTGACCGCGATCGGCTCCAGGCGTTTCAGCGCGGGCCGGGTCAGCGCGATACCCAGCGGAATCGCGACGACGACCACGATCACCGTGGCCACCACGGTCAGCTCGATATGCGACCAGATCGTGGTCTGCAGGTTGGACCAGGCCAGCGAGGCCTGCTCGGTCGGGGTGAACGTGGTCGACCGATACCAGACGATGTAGCCGATTCCGATGACGAGGATGATCAGCGGCTCGAACCAGACGTCCATCGGCAGCCGGCGCAGGCGGGTCATGATTGCCCGGCCGATTCGTGTTCGTCGTCGTCGGCGGCGACCACCGGCGTGGGCGCGGGATCGGTTCCGTCGACGTAGGTTTCGTACGAGGTGTCGTGTTCCTCGGAGCGCACATCGGCGAGTGCGGCCTGGATGGTCTCGGTCACCGCGCCGATGCCGATCGAGCCGACGACCGCGCCGCGTCCGTCGGTCACCAGGGCCGCACCCTGACTGGCCGCCAGCATCGCGTCGAGGGCGTCGTTGAGGGTCGAGGAGCGAGCGACGACCGGCAACCGCCGATCGAGGTAGTCCGACACCTCCGGTTTGCTCGCCAGTTCGGTGAGCGAGGGCCACGACCGTGGCCGTCCGGCATCGTCGACGACCACCACCCAGGTCTGCCCGGCGGCCCGCGCGCGCTGGATCACCGCCTGCGCCGGCTCCCCGATGCGGGCGGTGACCACGTCGTCCCATTCCACGTCGCGCACCCGCTGCACGGTCAGATAGGCGAGTTTGGCGCCGGATCCGACGAATTCCTCCACGAAGGGCGTGGCCGGTGCGGTGAGGATCTCCTCGGGCCGCGCGTACTGCTCGACGTGCCCGCCCTCGGACAGGATGAGCACCTTGTCGCCGAGTTTGGTGGCCTCCTCGAAATCGTGGGTGACGACGACGATGGTCTTGCCGAGTTCGTGCTGAATCGCGATCAGGCTGTCCTGCAGGCGAACCCGGGTGATCGGGTCCACCGCGCCGAACGGCTCGTCCATCAGCAGCACCGGGGGATCGGCGGCCAGCGCCCGCGCGACACCGACCCGCTGCTGTTGTCCGCCGGACATGTCCTTGGGCAGCCGGTCGGCGAAGACGCCGGGATCCAGGCCGACGAGTTCGAGCAGATAGTCGGTGCGCTCGGCGATCCGCTTCTTGTCCCAGCCGAGCACCCGCGGGATCGCGCCGACGTTCTTGCGCACCGACCAGTGCGGGAACAGGCCGCCGGATTGGATGACGTACCCGATCGACTGCCGCAGCTTGTCCGGGTCCTCGCGGGTGACGTCGCGCCCGCCGATGAAGATGCGGCCCTCCGTCGGTTCGATCAGCCGGTTGATCATCTTCAGCGTGGTCGTCTTGCCGCAGCCGGAGGGGCCGACGAAGGCGACGATCTGTCCGGCCTCGATCTCGAGGTCGAGGCGGGCGACGGCCGGTTTGTCCTGGCCCTTGTACCGCTTCACGACCGAGTCGAGGACGATGGACGCCCCGGTGACATTGCGTTCCGGCGTCGCCGGTCCGTGCCGGTCGGTCACAGCGTCGGTCATGAGAGTCCTTTTGCGATGGTGAGGCGGCCCAGCAGAACGAGTAGCGCGTCGAACACCAGCGCCACGATGACGATGAGGATCGTGCCCGTGGCCGCCGTCTCCAGGGCGTTCGCGCCGCCCAGTCGCGACAGGCCGTTGAAGATCAGCGATCCCAGACCCGGCCCCAGGACGTAGGCGACGATGGCGGCGACACCGACGATCATCTGCGTGGAGACCCGGATACCGATGAGGATCACCGGCCACGCGATCGGCAGTTCGACGGTGAGCAGGATGCGGGTGCGGGAGAATCCGATTCCGCGTGCGGATTCCACCACCGAGGCAGGTACCGAGCGCAATCCGACGATCGCGTTGCCGATCACCGGCAGCGCCGCGAAGAACGCCAGCATGATGAACGACGGGACGACGCCCAGCCCGAACGGCACCAGCAGCAACGCCAGCAGCGCGAGCGACGGAATGGTCAGCGCGACCCGGCTCGAGGTGAGCGAGAGCTGCGACAGCAGCGGCAGCCGGTAGACCGCCATCGCGATGAGCACGGCGACGATCGTGCCGACGAGAACCGTCTGAAACGCCAGTGACGCATGCTGATAGGTGAGGAAGGCCAGAGTGTCACCCCGCCCTCGGATGTAATTCCACAGGTTCACGGGACTCCCATCGTCAGCCCTCTGCCGGCACCCGTCCGCGCGCCGCCGCCGGACGCCGGTGTGTCAAAGACTAAATGACAGTACGGCTCCGGTTCCGCACGCCGCGCGGTTCAGGCCGCTCGCGGGAGCGGCTCCACGCGGGAATAGGCCTGCGCGTCACCGGCGATCACCGTGCTCGCCCGGCCGTCGACGCCGACGGGTATGTCACCGGCCAGTGTGATGCGGGTGAGCCGGCGGTGTTCGGCGCCGTCGTAGTCGTCGATCGCGTAGTGCTGGGTGGCGAGGTTGTCCCAGATCGCCACATCGACGGGCGCCCAATCCCAGCGCGTGGTGTGCTCGAGCTGGGTCACCCGATCCTGGAACAGGCGAAACAGCGCGCGCGATTCGGCGGTGGACAGGCCGACGATCTCCTTGACGAAGCAGCCCAGCAGCAGGGCGCGTTCACCGGTCTCGGGATGGACGTGCACCACCGGATGTTCGGTCTCAAAAATTCGGGACTCGAATTCGGTTCGGTACGAACGTGTTCCGTCGTCCGGTCGGTCGTCGGTGTCGGCAGCGTAGTCGTAACGATTGGTGTGGCGGGCGCGCAGATTCTCGGCCAGCAGGTAACCACCCGGTGGCCGGGCCCGGCCAGCGTTACGGTCACCGGGATCGAAATCCAGCAGTCTCAGGCCCGGCCGCGTGCCTCGAGCTTGCGTTCCAGCCCGGCGATCACGAGCTCGAGGTCGAATTCGAACTGCTCGCCGACGCGCGCGGCGCTCTCGCGGGTGGTCGCGACCTGGCGCAGGAGTGGGAACTCTTGTCCCGCTTCCGAATTCAGGGTCCGGGCGACATGTTCGGCCTGGATGTCGACGTGGCCCCGGGTCGCCTCCGCGGCCTCGCGCGCCGCCGAGTACGCGATATCGGCGAGCAGTCGCAGCGTGCGCCCGGCCTCCATCGGCTCGAATCCGGCGCCGACCAGCGACTGGAATATCCGCTCGATCTCCGCCAGCGTCGAAAGGCCGCCTCGGCCACCGAATCGCACATAGGAGATCAAGACGCCGACCTGGGAGAGGGCCTCGGCGACCGCGGCGGCGAACAGCCGCAGCAGTTGCCGCCAATCGCCCTCGGCGGGCAGGGCCAGGCGGCGGAACTCGGTTTCGAAGGCGTCCAGCGCGACGAGTTCCAGCAATCCGTCCCGGTCGCTGACGTAGTAGTTCAGCGATTTGCGGTCGACGCCCAGCGCGTCGGCGACCGCTTTCATGGTGAGGGTTTCCGGCGGCAGCGCGCGGGCGGCCGCGACGATGCGATCCCGGCTCAGCCGGGGCGGACGCCCGCGGCCGCGCCGCGATGTCTGCACGATTCCAGTCCCGGACCCGGTTGTATTCCCGCCGCTCACCCCTCTCAGGCTACGGCTGCCGGCGGCGGGTCCGGACAACACGCCCGGTGGATGGACACGAGTTCGGCCAATATTTTCTCCCGCTGGGGGAAAATAAACTAGTCTCTGCTCGGGCGATGTGGGCCGCCCGAGGCGGGGGAAGGCAGTGGTGGTTGTGATCGGAACGGAAGTGCTATGTCTGCTGTGTCGCACCGGTACCCAACGAACGCCCACGCGGCGGAAGCTCCGCGCGAATGCGCCGTGGCCGAATCCGGCCGGCGCTCGCTGCGATATCAGCTGGTCGTGGTCGCGGACAATCCTGTCGAGGTCGTCTCGCGCGCCGGCGGCTGGCTGTTCGACCGAGCGGTCGCCGGCTGGGAGGTCACCGTCGCGGTCGATGCGCCCGGCGACATCCGGCCGCTGATGATTCTCGGGCTGGGCGTCCTGGATCTCGGATGTGTGCTGCGCTGCCGGCGGCAGGTGCCGATACCGCATGCTTTCGCGGTCGCCGGAGATCTGTCCGCACTCGGCGAACCGGCGCGCGAGTGGGCCCACCGGTATCTGGGCAGCGCACGCACCGATGTCCGGTTCTGGGGCGATACGGAGTACCGCGACACATCGTTCGCGCAGGCCTCGCCGACGCAGTACGTGCCTACCCGTGCGGCACGAGCCTTCAAGGCCTACGCGCTCGAGGCGGTGGGCATGCGGCCGCCCGCCACCGATGTCGAATTCTTCCGCGCGGTGGTGGGTGCGGTGGTCGCGGGGTCGGCGGTGCGCACCCTGCCGGCCGGTTGAAGCGAATTACCGGACGGCCGCGATCGCCCCGTCGAGTGCGCGCTGCATCCGGCTGCCGACCACCCGGGTGATTTCGGCCGGTCGCTCCGGGAAATCCGGCAGCGGCTCGTCGAGGTAGAACGTGGCGCGGCCGTCGGGGCCGTAGGTCAGGCCGAGGAAGACGAAAACCGGTGCCGCCCCGGCCTTTCGGGCGCGTGCGGCGATGTGGCCGATGCCGGTGCCGATGGTCTGCACGCGGGCCGGATCGGTTTCGTTGCAGGTGCCCTCCGGGAACAACGCGAGGTCGTCACCGTCGACCATGCGCCCGACGCAGACGTCCATCAGTTGCTGGCCGGCGGCGTAGGCGGCGCGTGGGCCGTGGTCCTTGCCGCGGAACACCGGGATGGCGCCCATGATGTCGATGCGCGACCGCTGCTCCGGCTCGGTGAACAGTTCGTCCTTGGCCAGCACACGGATATGGCCGATCCGCGGCCGGAACACGCTGCGCCAGGCGAAGGCGGCCACCGTGCGCGGATCTTCCACGCTCACATGGTTGATCGCGATGATCATGCGGCGGTTGTCGCGAATCAGCTGCCGGATCGCCGCGCGGGCGCCGTCCGCATAGCGGACCGTGGGACGTTTGCGATACGCGGTGATCGCGTAGAACAGGCGCGCGCGGGTGCGAGGCGCGCGGTGGGTGCGGTAGTACTCGTAGACGGCATCGCGATTGTCGAATTCGACCGACGGGGGCGCAACGACGGGATCGGCGGTCGAGGTCGGGACGTTCATTCAACCTACGCTACCGTAACCTACGCCTGCGTAGGCAGAGGTAGTCGCAGCGGCCGTGGCGAGCGGGCGAAAGACGCTGCTCCCGTGACTACCCTCGAATGCGGGAAGTGGGGACCGGCGACCCCGCGCCGCGGGAGCCGGACGATACGGCCGACCGAAGGGAGCAGCGCGATGGCGAGTGCACGACCGCGGGTTCAGGTCCGGCGGATCTACGACGATCCCGATCCCGACGACGGAATGCGGGTGCTGGTCGATCGCCTCTGGCCGCGCGGGATGAGCAAGGAGAACGCCCACCTCGACGAGTGGTGCAAAACGATCGCACCCTCGACCGAGTTGCGCACCTGGTACGGGCACGATCCCGCCAAATTCGACGAGTTCGGTCGCCGCTACCGCGAGGAGCTCCGAAATCCGGAACGCGCCGGCGACCTCGACCACCTCCGCGAACTCGCCGGGCGCGGCATGCTCACTCTGTTGTCGGCCACCAAGCGGATCGACATCAGCGAGGCGGCCGTACTCGCCGATCTGGTCGGGAAGAAGCCGGCGTCGCACTGAGGTGGCCGGGTGCACACCTGCCCGCTCACAGCGGATTCGCGGTGTGCCGCACGGTCCAGGCGGCGCCGCGGCCGTGCAGTGTGGTGGCGCTGAGTGGCGGAATGTCGATGCGCCAGAACGATTCCGGCGGCGCAGCGAGGGCGAGGAGCACACTCGCGCGGACGACGGCGGGATGGGTGATCGCGACGATCCGGCTTCGGTTCGCGGCCACCGATTCGAGCCAGTCGCGCACCCGGTCGAGCAGGTCGGTGATCGCTTCACCGCCGTGGCCGCGGTAGGCGGGATCGGACATCCAGGCCATCAGGTCGGCCGGGTTCACGGAGTCCAACGGCCTGCCCGCCCACTCGCCGCAGTCGAGATCGCGCAGGGCGGGTTCGGTGGTCGCCCGCAGACCCAGCAGGGTGGCGGTCGCGGCGGTCCGCAGTTCCGGCGCGGCCACGACCCGGTCGGCCCGCGGCGCCGCGGGGGAGGCGGCGTCGCGGGGAAGTTCGGCGAGTGGTTCGTCGACCGGGAAGCGGGCCGTCCGCATCGCCTCGGTCATGCCGTGGCTGATCAACGTGAGCCGGGTGACGGTCGCGCTCATACCGCCGCTGCCGGCGCGGCCGCGGCCGATTCGTCCGCGTGCCGGAACAGCCGCGGCGCCAGCGTCGCGAAACCCACGCCGATGACGGACCACAGAATGACCTGCGCGGCAAGGGAATAGAAGCGGAAGTAGTACAGATCGTCGGCGGGGAAGCCCGGATAGACGATCCGGCCGCTCGAATCGATGAGCGGCCCGGGTGTTTCGGTGGCCGCGTCGCCCAGTGCCCGGTTGGCGGCCAGATGCCCGAGTGCGGGCAGCAACGCCGCGATCGCGGTCACCACCACCACGAACGCCAGGCCCGCAGCGATGGTCGCCGTCCAATTACCCAGGCGCGCTTGCAGTTTCCGCCCCAGCCACACGGCGCCCACCGCGCAGACCGCGGCGATCGCCACCATCGACAGGTACAGGCCGGTGCGTTGCCCGATCGTGTCGGGATTGCCGATCGAGGGTGGATTGGCCGGATATTTGAGGAACGGCACGGCGTACAGCACGCCGAACATGCCGCCCGCCACGCACAGCGCGAGATTGCGCGGGCTCAAACTGCCGACGCGGCCCATGAACAGGCAGTACACCACCGCGAACAGCGCGCCCATCGCGGCGCCGAAGACGACCGTGCCGAAGCCGAGACCGATGGTCGACTGCACCGACCGGGTGAACAGTTCGCTCTCTTCCATGCCGGCCGTCGAATGTCCGGCGGCCGCTTCGAGTGTCGCGTGCGCCGCGTCGCGCCCGCCCTCGTAGTCGATGGCGCGATCGATGATCGGCTCGGCCAGGATCCGCGCGAAGACGAAGGCCGCCAGCCCGCCGATCGCACCGACCAGCACACCGCGGGCGATGATTCGTTTTTCCATTGTGGGGGCTCGATCCCGCGGTCAGTGGCAGGGGTAGCCGAGGAAATGCCGTGCGTCGTGGACGAATTCGTGCACGTGCATATCGTCGCCGAAGATCGAGACCGCGCCCTGATCGATGCCGATGAAGTAGAGGGCGAGCAGAGCCAGGAGCGTGGTGCCGCCCAGCCACAGGGCCGTCGTGGGAATGGAGAGCCGAATCGACTCCAGGCCGGACCGGGGAACATAGGACGTCGCCATGTGACTCTCCTCCGGGGATTGCGCGTCCCCGCTCGATGGTGGTTACCACGCGATCCGAGTATCTGACTCACATTCCGCCCGGCGAAACGCTCACAGTGGCGCGACCGTCCCGGATTTTCACCGGGTTCCTCGAATCGTCGCTCGCACAACCATACGAAATTGCCGTTCGGCTGGTCAATCGGCGGATTGCGAGATCGGGTCGTGACTGAAATGTCAGCGTCATCGTCGCTGTAAGAGGAGGATTCCAGGGTAGTAACCGAGAAATAGCTATTAATCGAAAGGTGGGCACTCATGAGCGGATTGCCGCGATACGCGGCGATGCTGGCGACCGCCGGCGCTCTGCCCGCCGACAGTGCGGCCTGGGCGTACGAGGTGAAATTCGACGGTATCCGCGCCATCGGTTACGTCGAGCGGGAATTGCGGCTGATCTCGCGCAACGGCAACGATGTGACCGCCGCCTGGCCGGAGCTCGCCGACCTCGCGCCCGCGGTGCCGCCGATCGTCGTCGACGGCGAAATCGTCGCCTTCGCCGCCGACGGCCGTACCTCCTTCGCCGCCCTGCAACCGCGGATGCACCAGCGCAATCCGGCCATGATCCGCGCACTGACGCGCTCGGTACCCGCCACCTACCTCATCTTCGACCTGCTGCACATCGGCGACCGCCCGCTGATCGACCTGCCGTACGAGCAACGCCGCGGCCTGCTGGAACAACTCGGCCTGCGCGGCCCGAGCTGGCGCATCCCGCCGCGGCTGACCGGTACCGGCGCCGATGTGCTCGCCGAATCGGCGCGGTTGGGGCTCGAGGGCATCGTGTGCAAGCGGCTCGACAGTCCCTATCTGCCGGGCCGGCGCAGTCCGCTGTGGACGAAGGTCAAGAACGTGAACGATCAGGAGATCGTCATCGTGGGGTGGCGGCCCGGCGCCGGCCGTCGCGCGGGACGCATCGGCTCACTGCTCATGGGCGTGCACGACGAGACCGGGGAATTGGTCTACATCGGCAATGTGGGGACCGGTTTCACGCAGGCCATGCTCGACGATCTCCAGGCCCGGTTGCGTCCGCTGCGACGGCAGACCCCCACTGTCGCGGCGCCGGTAAAGGACGCGATCTGGGTGGAACCCGAACTGGTGGGCGAGGTGTCGTTCACGGAGCGGACCGGCGACGGGCGCCTGCGCCACCCGTCCTGGCGCGGCTTGCGGCCGGACAAGACGCCGGACGAGGTCGAAGTGCCCGGGCGCGCCGACAGCGCGCTCGATTCCTGAACGGGAAAGGGACGATTCGCCCACTGCTGCGGCTTGGGAAATCACTATAGTGACCGCGTGTCTGCTCGTGATGCATCGTGGAATCGGTGGAACCGTCTCGCGTACACAGCGCAGGTCATTGCCGTCGGCGCGCTGGCTGTGGCGTGGCTGGCGATCGGGCGCGGACTGTTCTCGGGACCAGATCTCGATGCGGGTGGCCAATTCGCCGTCAACTTCTCGATCTATTGGCCGTTCCTGTTCGTGATCAGCCCGGTGCTGTTCGTCACCGCCATCTTCGGGCTGTTGCCCTACCCGTTCGCGCCTGGCGGCACCATCGCGGGTGGAATGATTGCCAGCTTTTTCGCTCAGTGGGTGGGAACCGAGCTGTCCTTGTCCGACTACAAGCCGGAGCTACCCGGACGCCTCGACACGAGCGTCGCCGCGGCGTGCTTCGCCGTTGGCGCAGCGTTCACGGCAGCCTTCTTGCACCTGTACAGCAACCGATCCGGTCGGACGCGTTCCGCCTCGATGCGAGGCGGAGCAGCGCTGGCAGTTGCCGTTCTCGTCGGTGCGGTGGTCACGATTCCGCCGCTGATCGCGGGCAGCGGTACCCCGTCCGGTGTCCTGGCCGGGCTCGTCACCAACTCCCATTGCGGCAGGAAAGTGTCGGACTGGACGGACGAGGCACAGGCGACCGTCTATACGGGCGACGCGACACAGTGGTATCCGCCGAAGAACGGGCCGGACAACGTGTTCGGGGTCCTGGTCACTCTGCGTAACGGCACGGGCAGCGTCGAAACCAACCCGCCGACCGCGATGTCGTTCCGAGACGAGCTGCCGTTACGGTCGGGTCCGCCGGCAACCGAATTGCTGCTGCATCAGCCCGGTACCGGCAACGGGTTCGCGTTTACTCGCCTGCGCGATCCGCAGTGTGAGGACGGCAGTAGCCGGGTGGTTTCGGCGACCTATCACTATGAGGAGTACGGCGGAACGAGCGACAGTCGGCTTCGGGGCAAGGTCTCTCGTAGCAAGTAACACGCGGTCCCACGCGGTGGCGAAACGCGTGGTTCAGCGTGTGGTCGGGGCGCGCGGGCACGCTCACAGGTCCGCGCCCCAGCGGTCGACCGGGTCGGTGCCGCCGACACCGGAGGCGAATTCCCGCACCCGCAGCCGCCCGCCGGCGTCGGACGCCAATGGTGGTGTTGGCGCCGCCGGATCCGTGACTCATACCGGTGAGGACTTCGCGCAGGGCGGACACGGCGTCGATGCGCGGCGTCCAGCCCAGATCACGCCTGGCCCGCGTGGTATCCATGATCGGCAGGCGCATCATCGCGTCGAACAGTTCGGGCGGGGCGGGGACCAGGCGCAGGCGCCAGCCGACGGCCAAGGCGGCTCGCACGGCTCCGGGGGGTACGGAAACCGTTGGCGCATCGAACAATACGCCGAGTTTCGCGCGGTCGATCACCGGATCGGCCGCGAGGTTGAAGGGGCCGTGCACACTCGGGTCGACGATGGCGAGACTGTAGGCGCTGCCGATGTCGTCGGCGTGCACCGCCTGCAGCCGCAGACCCGCCGGCACGGGCAGCACCGGAATCAGCGGCGGGCGCAGCACACTGCCCGGGACCAGCGGGCCCGCGAACAGGCGGCGCTGCTGGCTCGCGGAGGCCTGCTGGAATGTGAAGGCGGGCCGCATCCGCACCACGCGCCGGTCCGGATGCTCGTTCTCGAACAGATCGAGCAGACGCTCGACGTAGGCCTTCTCTCGCATGTACCCGGCCGGAGGCCAGCCCTCCGTGGGCCAGTCCTCGCCGACGGGATCATCGTGGTGCGCAGGGGAATACGCGCCGACCGACGACGCGTACACCAGTGACGGAACACCGGCCTGCGCGACCGCGCGCAGTACCCGTTCGGTGCCCTGTACGTTCGCGCGCCAGGTCTCGAGCGGCCGATGCGTCGGCTGGAACAACCACGCGAGATGGACCACCACATCGGCGCCGCGGAATTCGGTGAGCAGATCGTCGCAGCGTATGTCGGCACGCGCCCACCGCACTCCGTCGATCGGTTGCCGCGGCAGCCGCCGGGCCAATCCGACGATCGCGTCGATCTCGGGACGCCGCGCGAGCGCGGAGACCACCGCGGTACCGACGTTTCCGGTGGCGCCGACCACGACCACACGCATGACCGTCACCTCCCTCCCGGTGAAGGCGACTGTGCCGCTTGGAGCGCGCGGGCCCGCGCGGTGAAGTCGATGCGGAAGTTGTCGAAGGTGATCGGCAGCGCCGCCGCGGGGGTGGGCTGCGGGTGCGAGCGCAGCTCGAGATCCAGTTCGTCGATCAGATGCGCCAGCAGGCTCGTGGTGAGGAACAGAACCAGATCGCGACCGGGGCATCGGGCGGGCCCGGCACTGAACGGCACCAACTGCGGATACCGCTCGGCGCGGCCGTCGAGCCAGATATCGGGGTCGAAGCTGTGCGCGAACGGCAGGATGTCGGGGTCGCGGTGGAAGGCAGGCACCGGAATCAGCAGGGCCGCACCGGCTTCCACGGTGAACCGCTGGGCACCGCGGCCCCATTCGGTGTCCTCGGTGGTGTCGCGCAACACCGCGGGGGTGGTCGGCCACAGCCGTACCGACTCCAGAACACAGGCCCGCAGATACGGCCGCGGCACGGCGCGCTCGGGCTCGTGCGCGTCCAGCCGCGCGCGGGACAGTTGCTCGGGATGGGTGGACAGGACGGCGAGGGCGCGCAGGGTCGCCATACCGGCAGCGTCGAAGGCGAACAGCCAATGCGGGATCTGGCCGACCGGATCGACCGCCCCCGCGGCCGGCAGTTGCGCCAATGCGCCTGCGAGGCTGTCCGTTTCGGCCGTCTGCACGTAATCGTAGAGTTTTTCGTAGAAGCGCTCGCGCAGGCGACGATGCGGAAGCGCGGCATAGGACCAGTTGCCCGCCGCGCGCAGCCGCCACAGCCGATCGGTGATCGAGTCGTCCTCGCGGGCGCGCCGGCCCAGCACGATCCGGCGCACCAGCCGCCACCAATCGGTGGTGAAGTGCGCCGCGTCGAGACTGCCGCGCTGCACCGCGGCGCGGATCTGTTCGCGGGCGGCATCGGCGACCACCCCGGCGAACGGATCGGCCAGGTGGTGCAGCGGCCGGTCGGTGTCGAGCGCCTGTTCGTTCAGGCGCCGGCGCTGTTCGCGGGCCGCACCCTCGGAGATGAGAACCCCGTGCGGCTGAAAGGTGCGCAGCGCGGCGATCTTCTCGCGATTGGCGGGATGGAACGGAGTCGGCGTGCCGTCGAGGATCCGCGAGACGTCGGCGGGATCCAACGGCACCAGCACCCGCTGGCCGGGCAGCACCAGTTCGACCGGGCCGCTGCCGAATTCACGCCGCAAGCGATGCATCCTGCGGACCGCGCGGTCGTCGGCGCCGACGCGCTCCAGCAGCGCCATCACGGCGCGGCGCCGGGCGATCACCCCGGCGGCGACCGGTGCCAGGCCGAGGTCGGCCAGTGCCGCCGCGGCGCGCAGTCCGGTCAGCCGGTGGGCGGCTCGGCCGGGGGCAGGCGGCGGACGGGCAGGGTCGGCTGGGCTGCGCGAATCGGCTTCACCGTGCGGATCGGGTTCGCGGTGCACATCGGCCTCCTTTGGTCCTCAGCGACCGCCTACCCGGGAGGACCGGGGCGAAACGACACCCCGGGTCCCGATCGAATATTCGCCGGGAGGCCGGGTAGTGCCACGGTGATCGGTTAGTGCGACGGTGACGAGCGCACGACGAACGGGCCGGAGGTGACGATGGCACGCGAGGTCAACCCGCGCTGGAGTGACCCGCCGAGTTTCCGGCGGGCGGTGCGGTATGCGGTCGGTGTGCTGGTGCTGGCGGCGATCGTCGCCGGGGTGGCCCTGGGTTGGGCGGCCTCGCGGGATCAGTGCGCGAACGCCGATCACGTGGCCTGCGATACCGCGTCCCGGCTGGCCGTGGGACTGGTGCCCGGAATCGTGTTGTTGCTGGGCGGCATCGGCGCATTCGTCATCACCGTGCGGCAGTGGCGCGGCGGGCGGCCGTGGCCGGTATGGCAGGGCGCGGGCTGGTTTCTGTTCGCGGTGATGGTCGTGTATCTGGCGATGGCGATGGCCGCCGGCTGAACCCCGCCGCTCGTTTGGAGTGGCCGGCAGCGGGTAGGTCGTGCACGCAAGCAGTCGCCTAGGTGATGACTGTCAGCGAGGAAGGAGACCATCGTGGCCAAGACCTCCACGACCACCGATCCGATCGCGACGGTGCTGGAGCCGGAACAGCAACGGATCGCCGGTGACGCGCTGTGCGCCACCGTCGTCGATCTGATCGATCTGAGCCTGATCGGCAAGCAGGCGCACTGGAATGTGATCGGCCCCCGGTTCCGCACCGTCCACCTGGCGTTGGACGAACTGGTCGAGACCGCGCGCGGCTTCACCGACGCGGCGGCCGAACGGGCCACCGCGATCGGCGTCAGCCCGGACGGGCGCGCCCACACGGTCGCGGAGAGTTCCAGCGCCGAACCGTTCCCGTCGGGGTGGCAGCAGGACGGCGACGTGGTCAGCGCGATCGTCGCCGCCCTGGCCGCGGTCGTGCGCAGGCTGCGCGAGCGGATCGACGCCTCGGAGAAGGCCGATCCGGTCACCCAGGATCTGCTCATCGATATCGCCGCCCGGTTGGAGCAACTGCATTGGATGTGGCAGGCCCAAGCCGCGTAACGCGCGCGCTGCGCCGATATCTGGTTCCGGCGGCGGCCGTGCTCGCCGTCGCCGGGTGCTCGGCGCCGGGGTCGCGATTGGAAGCACCCGACGCCGTGCGGGTGACACCGATCGGGGCGATCGTGCACGCGCCGGTGTGGTCCTACCGATCGGGAGCGCTCGTGGCGCTGGCGCCCGACCGCGTGGTGAAGGTGAACGGCCTGGCCGACGGCCGCGGCGACACGGTCGGCTCGGCCCGCCTGCCGGGCTTGGGGCCGAACCTGCAGATCAGCCCGGTGGACGAGGGCACGGCGCTGGTCAGCGCCACCGATCGGCAGGCCGTGGCCTCGATTCGGCTGTCCGATCTGGTCGATACCGGCACGCTGTCCGCCGGACCGCGGCCGTCGTATCTCGCCCTCGATTCCGGGGAGCGGATGCTGCTGGCGCTCTCGGAGGACGGCGCCACGGTCACGCCGGTGGATCTGCACCGCCGCACCGCATGGGCGCCCACGGTGGTGAACGCGGGTCCGCAAGCCCGTCTCGACGGGGCGAACCGCAGCCGTGAAGTGGAGTTCCACATCTACGGACCGCGGGGGAGCGCGCACTACAAGGGCAGTTCCTCACCCGCGGACGAAACCGGCGCCGACGACGAACCCGTACTCGCGGCGGCGGGGGACGGCACGAAGGTCACCCGGCTGTACGTGGCCCGGCCCGGAGGCAGGCTGGTCGCCCTCGACTCCCGTCGCGACGGATCCGGAAGCGAGACGGTCGGATCCGTCGACCTGGGCGCGCCGATCCGCTATCTGGCCACCGACGACACCCGCATCTACGCCGCGACGGACCGGCAGCTGGTGGTGCTGGAAACCCGCAGCTTCGAGGGCTACGCGAACGGCACCATTCCCGTGCTGCGCCGATTCGATCTGCCGACGCGCGGAGCGCAGGGATCGGCGTGGTCGGGGATCGCCGTGGGGCCGCATCGGGTCTATCTGACCGTCCGCGACCGGCCCGAGGTCGTCTCCGTCGCCAAGCCGCAACTGTGAGAGGTATCGTCGTGGCCGAAACCCGTGCCGGCACAGTGGATGTCGGTGAGGATCTGGACATCTTGAGTGAGCAGCTGCGGGGATTGCGAGAGTTGGCCGCCGACCCGGATCTGACCGCGGCGGACGGCGTCGTCTACGACTTCGGCATCCGGTGGGGTGCGATGATGTCGGGACGGCTGCCGCGCGTGGTGTACTACCGCGAACGTGACGCCCTGTCCGCGGCCGACCGGGACCGGTTCGACCGGCTGGCCGGCGAATTCGCCGCGGCCGCCGCGACGATCGAGCGCTTCCGGCTGGCCCCGGCGCGAACGGGCGGCCGGTCCGAGCCCGCCCGCTAGGCCACCGGTTCCAGCCACAGCTGAGCGCGGCGCATCCGGATTCCGGTGTGCGGCACCGGACATGCGGGATTCGCGCAGGTCAGCGCGACCATATAGGAGTCGAGTTCCTCGTCGAGAAACAGGAACCCCAGATACAGCGCATCGCCGACACGGAAATCCGTTGCGCCACAGGCCGGGCAGCGTGCGCGCCGTCGGTCGAGGTAGGCCAGGACGCGATCGCGTTGCCGTTCGGTCAGTTCGATGTTCTCCGGTCGCCGCGGCGGGGTCGTCGTCTGCTGCGTCGTCATATCTCGACGTCCTTGTCGTAGTAGATGTTGTCCTCCCGCCAGCCGCCCATCCCGCGGCCGATATGGGAGTAGTCGGAGACGAATTCGATCCGGTCGATCCATTTCGCCATCTTGAAACCGACCTGGTTCTCCACCCGAAGCCGAAGCGGCGCACCGTGTTCGATGGGTAGCGGCTCGCCGTTCATGCGATAGGCGAGCAGCGTCTGCGGGCTATCGGCCAGCTCCAGATCCAGTACCTCGTAGAACTGGCCGACGCCGTCGGCGCTCGGATCGTCGCGACCGGTGTCCTGCATGGTGAGGAAGCACAGATACTTCGCGTCCGGCAACGGGCCGGCCCGGGCGACGAGTTCGCGCAGCGGCAGTCCGGTCCACTCGCCGATACTCGACCAGCCCTGTACGCAGTTGTGCAGCACCCGCTGGGTCTGCGGTTCGCCGAGCGCGCGCAGATCGTCCAGGCTCAGGTGCATCGGGTGCTCGACCAGACCGCCGACGTCCAGGCGCCAATCCGCGAAATTGTGCGCGGCCATCACCTTGTACGGCAGTGCCGTGGGCGGTTTGCCGTTCACCCGATGTTCCGGCGAGAGGGCGCGGGTCGAGTAGTCCTGTCGAGGTGTCAGCGGCCGGAGCAGGCCCAACCGCAGCCGGCGCACGAAGGCACCCAGCACGCGCTGCACCGATCGCGGGTCGCGCAGGCTCCACACCGTGGCCGCGATATGCAGCAGCACGATCGCGCCGACGATCACGAACGACAGCGCGATCGCCCAATTGATATTGCGCACCTGTCCGAAGATCATCAAGGCGCTGAGCTGGCCCCAGCTCCAGAAGAACACCATCGACACGTGGATGACGATGAACACCGCGAAGGCCAGCAGACCCAGGAAATGCAGGCTGCGCGCCGACTGCCGGCCGCCGAACATGCGCACGAACCATGGAAAGCGCGCCTCCATGGCCGGTGATTGCGCTGCGCCGGTGAGTATCTGGAACGGGGCGAGCACGAAGATCACGCCGGCGTAGGCGAGTTTCTGCACCGCGTCGAACGGCTGTCCCGGCAGCAGCGGCGGCAAATTGAAACTCATGTACGTCACGATGTCGTGCCAGGCCGCGGGAAACAGCGACCACGAGGTCGGGATGTAGCGCCGCCACTGGCCGGTCGCGAACAGCAGGATGTAGTAGGCGAGGCCGACGAGTATCCAGCCGGCGACCGTCGCGAAATGCCAATGTCTGCCGAGGCCCAATTTCTTGTGGCCGGGCAGCGCGATCAGGGAGGGGTAGCTCTCCTCCTCGTCGAGAGTGTCGTAGAGCTTGTCGGTCGGCATCCGTTTGCGGGTGAATCGCGCCCATTCGGTGCCGGGTTTGCTGTCGTCGCGCCAGAAGAGTTTCGGGTAGCTCGACAGGATCTCCACACCGCTGCGCATCGCGAAGGTCAGAAACAGCACATTCAGCCAATGTTCGATGCGCAACCAGGCCGGAAAATCCAAGGTGGTCATCGTGTTTCACCCCGTTCCGTTCAGTCGTGCCAGTGCTGTCCCCGCGGATGCGCCACGGTGATACCCAGCACGATCGCGGTGATCACCGCCAGGAAAGTCAGTGCGCAGACTCCGGCCACGCTGCCCGGAGCGCTGTCCCACCAGCCTCGGACCTCAGGCAGGCCGGGGAGCCCGGCGAGCCTGCTGACCACATAAACGACCAGGAACGCGAGGCAGACGAGCCCGCCCAGGGCCCAGCCCGCGCGTGCGGTGCGGGACCCGCACACCAGCGCCGCGGCGACGACGCAGCAGGCGATCAGGAATCCGAAACCCACCCGCAGGTAGTTCGGCAGCCCCGCCTCGCGCAGCAGCACGTACAGATGCACCCCGCCCAGACCGAGCAGCAGTGCCGCCCCGGCCGCGGTGGTGGTGCGGGGCAGGTCGACGGCGGCGTAGCGGTCCACGATCAGCGGAAGGCCACCGCGTCGAGGACGCGGCCGTCCTCGGTGGCGGTGGCGTAGAGCTGCTCCGGTCCGTTGGTGCTGTGCAGGTCGATGCGCAGCGGCCGCACGCGCGCGCCGGAACGGCGCGGCGATTCGGCGGCCACGTCGATCGCGGCGTCCTCGGCGGCGATGACCACCTCGTAACCGCGTTCGGTGAATTGTCTGGCGCGCTCGAACCCGATACCGCTGGACGCGCCGGTCACCGGGGCGAGGGGAGGTGTGTCGGTCATATCTCCCGCCTACCCGGACAGGGCGAACACATACCTGTGCGTCGCGATCGCGGCCGTCGGTCGCCGACCCCGCCACCGGCCTAGGTTTCGCCCGATTTCCCCGTACCGGCGTGGTTGTCCGCGGCGGTGCGGGGTATGGGCTGCAGTGAGAGCCGACGACGATCAGGGGCGCTTCGCCCCGGACAGGACGCCGAACATGTCTGCAATGGATCCGGACCCGGCCAAGACTCCGGACCTGGAACCCGGTGGTGGCGTAGCCCCCGGTTCCACCCCGCCGGATACGGCACAGACCTCGGGCCTCTCGGCGCCCGAGCCGAGCACCCGTCACCATTTCCCGGCCAGCGGGGCGATGCTGATCGTCATCGTCGCGGCGATCGTGCTGGTGTTCGTCGCCGTCGCGATCGCGCTGATCGTCTCCCTGGCCTGACGTGTCCGGTCCTTGACCGAAACTTTATCGAGCTCAATCGAATTCGCGGTTTTTCTTCCTTCCGGCTCGGGTACTCGCGCTCATATCGCCATGGCGCGGGCCGGAGGGAGGGCGCGAGATGTCGGTCGAACAGAGGGAATTCGACGACGGGCCGGTGACTCCGGAACTCGACGACCAGCCCGGCCGGATCGTGGGTCTCGTCCGGGGCGCGCAATGTGGGGCGGCGCGCGGGCGCGAGCGCGGATACCGCCCGTACGCCACGCATCGCCCCACGCATGCGTCACCACCCGGTTCGGGTGGGACGACCTCACGGAAAATCTTTTGGCACAACATCATCGGAGAAATCGGCCGGCACCGTCCGTGAGGTCGGTGCCGGCCGCCGCGGCAGTCTCCATGCCTGCTGTGAGGGCCTGCTGTGACTACCGCCCCGTCCGGAGAGACGATCCGTCGTACGCCTCGCATCGGTGCACTCCGTTGTGCGGGACCGAATTGCGGGTATCCGTCGCCGTTGACGAATAGGGCGCTACGTGCGGATCGTTCTCGGTACGGGAGAAGTACCCCGCCCGCTCGGCCGTAACCGGCGCAGTGATGGCCGATTCGAGGTGCACGCGATCAGTCGACCTCGCCGGTCCGGTCGTGCTCGGCGCCCTCCGGCGTCGTGGTGTGCGGGGGTGTGAGCTCGGGGTCGTCGTCGGCGGGTGGTTCGGGATCGCGCCACTCCTCGGCGCGGCTGGAACGGTTGCCGCGCAAGGTCCCCTGTAGTTCGTGCCGCAGTTGATCGTCCTCGCGCGCACCGTGTTTGGTGTTTCCTCGGTCCATCGTCCTCTCCTTTCGCGGATCACCGGTGTCGGAGCAGGGCAGCGACGCCGTCGGTCGGAACGGGATCTCGATCGATGGTCACGATGTCGGCGCCGGCCGCGAGCGCGGCCGGCGGCAGCGCTTCGTCGGCGGTGGCATCGATGGTCCGGCGCACCGTCTCCTCGACCCGGCTCTGCATCGAGCGATGCGACCACCCGCCACCGTGCACCTTGTGCTCCGTATGATGCGCCCCCTCGTCCGGCGATCGGTGCGGTGACCGTCGCCGTCGACCGCGTACAGATCGGCGCCGCGATCGTCGACCACCGCGACGACGTGCGCGACGGCCGGCGGGCGCACCTGCAGCAGCGGCAGCAGATACGGCATGTCCGACAGTCGCACGGTCGCGCGAGCGGGCGGCTCCGGCAGCGCCGCGGTGAGCAGGACGCCGTCGGCGTCGGCGATGACGGCCTGTCCCGCGCGCCCCGGCGGTGGATCCGACAGACCGCGCTCGACGGCGTCGAGGACGGTCTCGATGTAGACCGATGCGAAAGGCCCTGGGTGCTCGCTCAACTCTCGTAGTCCTGAAATGGTCACATGCGGCGGGCTACCCGCACCCGCCGAGTGAAACCTCGATCCGCCCCGGAATGCGTTTGCGGGTCCGGTCGCCGGGCATCTCCGAGCCATGGAGTGTGCCGGGCGGGTGAGCCGATGGATGCCGCCGATGTGACCTTCGGGGTCGAGGAGGAGTTCCTGCTGGTCGATCCCGTTTCCGGAGCGCCGGTCCCGAAGAACTGCGAGGTCGCGCGGTCGGCATGCGACGCCGGTATCGATCTGCAGTTGGAGTTGACCAGTTGTCAAGTGGAAACCAGTAGTTCGGTGCATACGCGCGCGGACGACCTGCTGCGGGAGTTGCGGCAGTTGCGCGCCGCCGTGGTGCGCGCCGCGGCCGGCAACACCGCCCGACTGCTCGCGACCGGAGTGCCGCCGACCGTGCCCGACGCCTATCCGGTCACCGATACGCCGCGTTATCGCCGCATCGAGAAGCATTTCGGCATGCTCGCGCACGAACAGGGGCTGTGCGGCTGCCATGTGCACGTCTCGGTGGACGATCCGGAGACCGCGGTGCAGATCAGCAATCATCTGCGGCCCTGGCTGCCGGTATTCCTTTCGCTCACAGCCAATTCCGCGGTCTACCGCGGCACCGACACCGGATACGCGAGTTGGCGCAATGTGCTGTGGCGGCGCTGGCCAAGTGCCGGCCCGCCACCGTATTTTCAATCCTGCGCCGACTACGACGCCGCGGTCGACATGATGCTGACCTGCGGCAGCATTCTCGATACCGGCATGGTCTATTGGGATATTCGCCGCTCCACGCATTTCCCGACGCTGGAGATCCGCATCAGCGACGTTCCCGTGACGGCCGAGGAATCGGCGTTGCTGGCGAGCCTGGTGCGTGCCGCGGCGGTGGTCGGCCGTGCGGAGGTGCGCCGCGGCCGGCGGGCGCCCGCGGTACCGGCCGCCACCCTGCGTGCCGCCTACTGGAAGTCCGCGCGCGAAGGACTCGACGGCGACGCCGTCGATCCGCTGGACGGCCGGGTGGAACCGGCCCGCATCCGGCTGGCCCGGCTCGTCGACCATGTCACCCCGGCCTTGCGAGAACTCGAGGAGGAGCAGTTCGTGACCGAGACGATCGCCGCGGTGACGGCCCGCGGCAACGGAGCCCGGCGGCAGTCGGCCGCGTTGCGCCGGCGCGGAGCGATCGCCGATGTGGTGGACGAACTGGCCGAGGCGACCGCGGACGGCTGTCCGGTATAGGGGAGGGGTGCGTATGCGTATCGCGATCACGGGCGCGAGCGGCAATGTCGGCACGGCACTGTTGCGGGCGCTGCCCGACGCCGAGGTCGTCGCGATCGCCCGGCGGCCACCGCCCGCCGACCGGGAACCGTATGCGCGCGCACGCTGGCTCGCCTGCGATATCGGAGATCCCGCGGCCCGTCCCACGCTGGCGGCGGCATTCGACGGGGCGGACGCGGTGGTGCACCTGGCCTGGGCGGTGCATCCGCGCCGCAGCGACCCGCCGCTGGAACGCACCAACCGGACCGGCACCGACCACGTGCTGGGCGCGGTGGCCGACAGCGGCGTAGCGCATCTGACGGTCGCGTCGTCGGTGGCGGCCTATTCGCCCGCGCCACGCTGGACCCGCGTCGACGAGCAGCAGCCCCGCGACGGCGTACCCGGCGGTGCCTACAGTCGGGGCAAGGCCGAACTGGAACGGCGGCTGGACGCGTTCGCCGGTGAACGACCGGCGGTCGGTCTCGCCCGGATCCGGCCGTGCGGCATCGCCCAACCCGACGCGGCCGCGGAACTGGGCGACTGGCTGCTCGGGCCCTGGCTGCCGCGTTCTCCGGTCGGGCGCCCGTGGTTGCCGGTGCCGCTGTGGCCGCGGCTTCGCCTGCAGCTCGTGCACGCCGAGGATGTGGCCGCGGCGATCCGGGCCATCCTGGTGCGGCGGGCCACCGGTGCGTTCGACCTGGCCGCCGAACCCGTGCTCACCCCACCTACGCTGACCGAGATATTCGGCGGATTCCGGCTGCCCGTCCCCCGCCCGGTGCTGAGCGCCGCCGCCTTCGCGGGCTGGCGAGTCGGACTGCTCCCGTTGCACCCTTCCTGGCTGAATCTGGCCGACCGGGCCTGTCTGGTCCGCGCGGAGCGGGCGCGGCGTGAACTCGATTGGCGCCCGGTGCATTCCGCGGTCGATGTGGCGACGGAGCTTGCCGCCGGTTTGCGCGAGCACACCTCCGGCGGCAGCCCGCCGCTGAATCCCGATCCGATGCGGTTTCGCCCGGGCCGCCCGACACACCAGGATCAGCGGCCGGACCATCGGCCGGGGGATGAACGCCGGTGACTCGGACGCCGGTGACTACGGCTCCGGGTTGTCGGGCGTGAGGGTCCCGGGCCGATGGGTGTCGAACTTGCGGGTGTCCACGTAATGGGAGGCCACCAGGTCACAGAGGCGCGCCAGCGACTGCTTGTTGCGGGGCTTGAGGGCCAGGGTCTGCAACACGTCGGGGATGAGCCGGCCCGGCCCGCGAATCACCTCCTCGCTCATGCTCACCTCGGTGGTGTCGGCGTCGATCGGCGTCATCGCCAGCCGGATCCACGCCACTCCCAGCGGCCACAACTCCGCCTCCAGTTCGATGCTGTTGGGTGGATCCACGGCCACCACCCGGGTGGCCTGCTGAGCCATCAGCGGCCAGGCGCCGACGCTGTGATGAATCCGGGAGCCGATCCGCGGCCAGTCCTGGTCAACGTCGCGCATATGGGTGGACCCCACCACCCAGTGGCCGTAGGACCAGCCGTCGGCCAGCACGGCGAACACCTGCTCGGCCGAGCCGGGAACTCCCATCGTGACCTCGCCCATCAGCACACCGCCAACGCGTCGCGAATCATGTCCAGATGGTGTTGAACTACGGGCGCCGCGTTCTGTGCCAGCGCCGTGACCTGCGGGCTGCTGCCCTGCGCGGTCTCGGTGGCGCCCGCCTGCAGCGTCTGGACGTGGAATCCTTCCTGCATGTGCAGCCAGGCCAGGTCGTAGTCACGCCCGGTCTTCATCGCCGTGTCGCGCATCTGCTGCGACTGGTCGGCGGTCGGCATCAGCGGCAGGGCGACGCCGTTCGGTATCGCGACCGCGGCGCCCATCGCCTCCAGCCGGGTGTGGTCGGCGACCAGAACGGGACCGAGATCGCGGACCTGCTGACACGTACCCATGGCCGCCGCGCCGGCTCCCGACAGCATCTCGGTCATATTGCCCTGGTGGACGGCGACGAGAAAATCACTGTCCTGTGCCGACAACGCGGCCGGTTGGGCCGCGCCGACCGCGGTCGCGCCCAGCCCGAGGCCGATCGCGGCGGCGGTGGTGACCAGCAGACGATGCGGTGATCTCATGATGTGCTCCTGTTCGCCGGGTATTTGCAGGCCGGATGCCCAGCGCGGCGCGTCGTACACGTGCCGATGGCGCTCACAGCACGACGGTTTCGCCGCGCGGGATCTCCACGATCCGGTCGGCCCAGCCTCGCCGGCCCATCCGGTCCCGGAATTCGCCGAGCGGGGAGGCGAAGACGGTGTAGTCGTCGTAGTGCACCGGCACCGCACGCGGCAGTCGCAGCAGGTCCACCAGTCCGGTTCCCTGCGCCCCGTCCATCGTGACGGTGAGTCCGAAGGGCAGTCGCGGCCCGGCGGGCAGCCGCCGGGAGATCAGCCCGTAACCCAGATAGGCGTGCTGGTTGCGGTGCAGGAAGTTCGGGTCGGTCAGCACCGTGATCTCGCCGAAGGACAGCAGCGTCGTCGCGTTGCCGACGAAGGTGATCGACAGGTCCACAGCTGTCTCCGTCCGGTCAGCGGTCGGTGTCGTAGAGGGCGTTGTGCAAGCGGGACAACAACTTTCGCCGCGGCCATCCGGTGGGCCGGGAATCGGCCAGGGCGGCGCGGGCGGCGTTGGCGCCGCAGGTGCCGTGCACGCCGCCGCCCGGATGTGCCGACGCCGAGCCCAGATACAGTCCCGGCACCACGGTCTCGGGGCGGCCGAGCCCGGGAACCGGGCGGAACACCAACTGCTGGTGCAGTTGGGAGGTGCCGCCGTTGACCGCGCCGCCGACGAGATTGCCGTCGGCGCCGTGCAAATCGCTGGGCCGCTGCACGATTCGTGCGTGAATCCGGCTGCCGAAGCCGGGGGCGTGGGCCTCGAGCACGGCGTCTACCCGTTCGGCCAGCAGGTCGGCCGAGGCGTCGTCGGTGACCCCGCGCGGCAGGTGGGTGTAGGCCCACGCCGATTCGGTGCCGGGCGCCGACCGGCTGGGATCGGCCGTGGTCATCTGACCGAACAGCATGAACGGCGTGTGTGGGACCACGCCGGTGCCGATATCGGTGGTCCACCGCGCCAGCCCTGCCCGGTCGGCGCCCAGATGCACCGTGCCCGCCGCCCGCAGTTGCTTCGATCGCCACGGAATCGGTTCGGAGAGTGCGTAATTCACCTTGACGGTCGGCGCGTCCCAGGTGAATCGTTCGAGATCCGCGCGCAGCCGTTGCGGCAGATCCGCGTCGGCGAGCAGCCGGGTGTAGAGCGTCGGCGCGTCGATGTCGGCGATGACCGCCTTGCGTGCCCGCACCACCTGGCCGGCGGCGGTGATCACCCCGGCGGCGCGTCCGTCACGGATGAGGACGCGGTCCACCGGCCGGCCGCAGTGCACCCGGGCCCCCGCCGATTCGGCGCGGTGGACCAGGGCCGCACTCAGCGCCCCGGCGCCGCCCACCGGAACCGGAAATCCGCCGTCCTGGGCGAGCATGGTCAGCAGATAGCCGTAGACACCGCTGCCGGGGGCGTCCACCGGGACATCGGCATGCATCGCGTTGCCCAAGATCAGCAATTTGGCGGCCTCGTCGTGGAACAGTTCGTCGACCATCCGCCCGACCGGCAGGATCAGGAACCGCAGATAGCGGAACAGTTCGGCGGAGCCGAGATCGCGCCACAACCCGGCCGCGCCGCGTACGGGCGGGAACGGGCCGAGGAACGAGCCGAGCAGATGTTCGCGCACCTGCCGCCACTGCTCGACCAGCCGCAGCCAGGTGCGGCCGTCGCGGGGATCGCGCCGAGCCAGCGCCTCGGCGGTGGCGTCGGCGTCCGGATGCACGACGGCGGCATCCGTATCCTCGGGGCTCGACGGGTGGCCGTACACGATGGGTGCTCGGCTCCACCGCAATCCGTGATCGTCCAGACCGAGGTCGCGCAGCGCCGGCGAGGCGCCGGCCATCGGATAGAACGCGCTGAACAGATCCATCCGGTAGCCGGGCACCAGCTCGGCACTGCGCACGGCGCCCCCGGCGGTGTCCTGGGCTTCCAGCACCGCCACATCCCAGCCGTGATCGGCGAGCAGCGCGGCGCTCACCAGGCCGTTGTGCCCGCCGCCGATGATCACGGCATCGACCGGCTCGGCGTCGAGCGGCGTCGAACCACCGGGGGCGGGCGAGGTCACGGGCACTCGCTACGGCTGGGGCCGGTCGACGTCCCCGCGCCACGCACCGGATCCTGTTGGCGCGCTTCGATGAAGTCGCGGAATCGCTCGAGGTCACCCTTGACGCGGCGATCGAGTATGCCGAGCTTGTCGGCGACGTTCTCCACGAACCCGTCCGGATCGATATCCATCTGCGCGGTGACGCGCGTGGTGTCCTCGTCGAGCCGGTGGAAGGTGATCACGCCCGCATGCCGGGGGCCGGCCTCCGAGGTCCACGACACCCGCTCGTCGGGGTGCTGCTCGGTGATCTTCGCGTCGAATTCGCGCGTCGCGCCGGCGACGTGCACCGTCCAGTGGGTGTGCGTGTCGTCGCGCTGCTCGACCCGCTCGACGCCCTGCATGAACTGCGGGAACGATTCGAACTGGGTCCACTGGTTGTAGGCGGTGTTTACCGGTACGTGCACATCGACCGATTCGGTGACTGTTGTCATGCTGCGACCTCCTCGTGGTCTCGGTGGGCAACGCTGACGCCATACCCGCGCCACGCGCTCGTACACGGATCACTCGGTGGTGGCGCCGAGTGCGTGCGGCGCCGCGTCGCGGGTTACCAGGTCAGAACGGGTTTGACGACGCGTCCCGCGTGGTGGTCGGCCAGGGCGGTGCCGATCTCGGTGGACGGGTAGGACCGGACCAGCCGGTCGAGCGGTAGCCGCCCGGCCGTGTAGAGCTGGAGCAACTGCGGGATGAACCGCTGCGGCACGGCGTCGCCTTCCAGGCAGCCGTGAATGGTCTTGCCGCCCAACACGATCTCGCGCATGTCGAGCTGCGGGACGCCGATGCCGAGGCCGACCACCGCCACCGCGCCACCGGTGGCCAGGGCCGCCACCGCCGCGGCGAGCACCTCCGGGCGGCCGGTGGTGTCGAGGGCATGGGTGGCGCCGCCGCCGGTGAGTTCGGCGATCGTGGCGGCGGTCTCGGCGTCGGCCGGGTCCAGCGCGGCGGCCGCGCCGAGTTCGAGGGCGAGCGCACGGCGATCGGCCGAGGGTTCGACGACCAGCACCGTGGTGCCGGGCAGTGTCCGCGCGGCCAGGAGCCCGGCCATGCCGACCGCACCCGCGCCGTAGATCAGGATCTGCGAATCCGGTTCGGGGGCGAGCACATTCAGGATCGCGCCCGCGCCGGTCTGGAAACCGCAGCCCAGCGCGGCGGCGACGACCGGATCGGTGTCGGCGGGGACGACGATCGTGTTGTCCGCGGTGCTCAGCGCGTACCCGGCGAAACTCGACTGCCCGAAGAAGCCGTCGCGCACGCGCGTGCCGTCGACGGTGATGCGGGGCGAGCGGTCGGCACGGCCGCCGAACTGGTTCAACGCGGTGGATCGCGCACAGTACGGCAGCCGGCCGAGACGGCAGTTGCGGCAGCTCCCGCAGTGCCGGAAGGTCAGCACCACCCGGTCGCCGGGCCGCACACCCGTCACCTCGGCGCCGACGGCCTCCACCACACCCGCGCCCTCGTGGCCGAGCAGCACCGGACGGTCGGACGCGCCGGCGGCGCGGGAGACCAGATCGGTGTGGCAGATGCCCGACGCCTCGATCCGGACCAGGATCTCGTCGGTGCGCGGCTCGTCGATCGCGACGGATTCGAGGCTGAACGGAGCCCGCGGATCACGCGACAGCGCGGCAGTGGTCAGCGGCACGGCTCAGACCCGCTCGAGCAGGAAGTAGAAGAATTCGCCGCCGGCCAGCACCAATTCGGGGCGGCCGTTCATGATGCCCATCAGCGTGTTGTCGTCGAGGCGCTTGAAGTGGTCGAACACCGCGCGGCCGTCGTAGACCATGGTCGCGGTGACCTCGCCGCGGAATTCGATATTCCACAGCGTGGCCTTGCCGCCGCCCAATTCGACATCGGAGAACAGCGTGCCGTCCTCGGCGCGGCAGATCAGCGGTTCGGCATCCATCGTCGAATGGAAGGTCTTGCCGTACCAGCCGCTCTTGTCGAGTGCGCGGCACAGCGGATGTCCGGTGCGGAAGGCGGCGCCTTTCCATTCGCCGAGGATGTCCTCGGCGCGTACCACGGCGAGGTCGGCCCACAGCCGGTCCAGCTCGTCCGTCGTTACCCCGCTCGATTGCGCCGCCAGCTCGCGCCAGCGTTCGGTCGTCCCGGTCATCGCGTCCTCCACAGTTTCCCGAACCAGCTGGTTCGGCAACCTACACCCGAACCAGCTGGTTCGGCAAGATAGGATCCGCGGCATGCGCGCAGCAGGCCATGCCACCAGGGAGCGAATCCTTGCCGCGGCCAAGGCGGAGTTCGCCCGCTACGGCGTGGCCGGAGCCCGGATCAACCGGATCGCGGAGGCGGCCAATGCCAGCAAGGATCGCCTGTACGCCTATTTCGCCGGCAAGGACGATCTCTACGCTGCGGTGACCGAGCAGTGGGCGACCGAGACCACCGCCGAGACCGCCCTGGACGCGGGCGATCTGCCGTCCTATGTCGGCAGGCTTTTCGATCACTATCTGCGAAACCCCGACAATGCCCGCCTGCAGGCGTGGGCGGAGATCGAACGCACCGACATCCCGGGCGCCGACGAGGCGATCCGCCGCGCGGTCGCACCCAAGATCGCCGAGATCCGCCGCGGTCAGCGCGCCGGGGTGATCACCGGCACCTTCCATCCGCTGACGCTGCTGACCCTGCTGACCGATCTCGCCCGCACCTCCGCGGTCCACGCCCTGCACGACGACGATGCCGAGGACCGGCGCGCGGCCACCGTTCTCGCGGCCCGGCGGCTGATCGCCCCCTGAGTGTGGCGCCGGTTTGCCCGCCGTGGTCGCGGGTAGCGCGAGTGCTGAGGCTCCGCGCAAGCGCGGGGCTTCCACCGCCGCCACGTCGACAGGAGATCGTGATGGGTTTTCCGGAGCAGCAGCAACAGGTCCCCGGGGTGCAGCAGCGGATGTCTCCGCGACCGGACTGCGGGGAGGGCAGCTATCAGGGATCGGGCAAGCTCACCGGAAAGTCAGCGGTGATCACCGGCGCCGACAGCGGAATCGGCCGGGCCGTGGCCATCGCCTTCGCGCGCGAGGGCGCCGATGTGCTGATCTCCTACCTCGACGAGCACGAGGACGCGCAGCAGGTCGTCACGCTGGTGGAGCAGGCGGGCCGCAAGGCGGTCGCGGTACCGGGCGACCTCTCCGATCCCGAACACTGCAAGGCCGTCATCGACCGCGCCGCAACCGAATTCGGCAAGATCGACGTGCTGGTCAGCAATGCCGCGTATCAGATGACGCACGAAAGCCTCGACGAGATCTCCGGCGAGGAATGGGATTACACGTTCAAGCTCAATGTCGGCGCGCTGTTCCATCTGGTGAAGGCGGCCGTCCCGCATATGCCGGCGGGCGGCTCGATCATCGGCAGTTCCTCGGTGAACTCCGATATGCCCTCACCGACGCTGGCGCCCTACGCCGCCACCAAGGCGGCGATCGCCAACTTCTGCGCCAGTCTCGCGCAGATGTTGGGGGAGAAGGGAATTCGCGTCAACAGCGTGGCGCCCGGCCCTATCTGGACGCCGCTGATCCCGTCCACCATGCCGGTGGAGAAGGTGCGCAACTTCGGCGACGACGTCCCGCTCGGGCGGGCCGGGCAGCCCGCCGAGCTCGCCGCCTCCTATGTACTGCTGGCCTCCGACGACGGCAGCTACATCTCCGGCGCGCGGCTCGCCGTCACCGGCGGCCGACCGATCCTCTGATCGGCCCGTCAATCGGTCCGGCCGTGGCCGGTCCCGGGCGGCGGAGCGGACTCCGGCCGTCCCGGCTGCGGAGAGCCCTCGAACAGGATGGGACGGTCGCCCGGGCCCAGGAACAGGCCGAACAGCAGCATCGCCGCGCCGAGGCCCAGATGCAGCCAGTTGTCCGCGGTGTTGACCGGAATGACGTTCGCGGTCGACTCCTTGTCCACGACCAGTCCGTACACCCAGAGCGCGAGATAGACGACACCGCCGGCGATGAGGTAGGTCCGCGCGGTCATCGTCGTGCGGCCCATCGCCAGACCCGCGACGCCGAACACCAGGTGCACGGTGTTGTGCAGCCCCGAGACCTGGAACACCCCGAACAGTTCGGCGCCGGAATGGTGCCCGCTCCAGGTGAGCATGTCGTAGTTCGTGGTCACGCCCGGAATGAACCCGAGCACCCCGACCACCAGGAACGCCGCCCCGACCAAATAGGCCGCGGCCTGCACCGGGGAAACCCGCGCCCGATGCCGAGGTACAGATGCGGTGGCCATCGCTGCTCCCTTCGAGTGCCGACGATTCGCCCGTATCTCCGAAGGTAACCGCACCGGACCGCCACAAACAGCGCGAAGCAGTTACAACCCGGTGAGCGCGGGTATGGCGCACACAAACCTGAGCTACCGCCAGGACCGGTCCGCTTCGTCCGCCACTCTTCGTCTCCGAGGTGACCATGCATATCCGATCCGGCACAGACACGGCCGGGACGAGTGAACACGACCGCATCGCACACCCGTGGGGAACGCGAACTCCGTACGGCCCCGGCCAAGCGTGGCCGGAGCGCGTGGATATGTTCCTGGCCGAAGGTGTGCGCGAGGACATGGTGGAACGCTGGGTGCCGACCGCCTCGGTGCTGCACTCCAACGGCGACGCCATGGATATCGCCGTGCACGAGGGACGCATCGTGGGAGTGCGCGGCCGCGCCGGGGATCGGGTCAACCGCGGTCGGCTGGGACCGAAGGACCTCTTCGGCTGGCAGGCCAACAATTCACCCGACCGGCTGACGGCCCCGCTGGTGCGCCGGCGCGGCAAACTGGTCGAAACCGATTGGGACACAGCCATGTCGATGGTGGCCGAGCGGACCCGCGAACTGCTGGGCGAGCGCGGGCCGGGCTCGATCGGCTTCTACACCACCGGGCAATTGTTCCTCGAGGAGTACTACGCGCTGACCGTCCTGGCCCGGGGCGGCATCGGCACCAATCATCTCGACGGCAACACCCGGCTGTGCACCGCCACCGCCGGTGAGGCGTTGAAGGAATCCTTCGGATCCGACGGGCAGCCCGGCAGTTACGCCGACGTCGACCACGCCGACGTGATCGCGCTCTACGGCCACAACGTCGCCGAAACCCAGACCGTGCTGTGGGCGCGCATGCTCGATCGCCTGCGCGGCCCGAATCCGCCCGCCCTCGTCTGCGTCGATCCGCGCACCACGCAGGTGGCGCGCGCGGCCACCGTCCATCTGGCGCCGCGCCCGGGCACCAATGTGATGGTGATGAACGCGCTGTTGCACGAGCTGATCCGCAACGACTGGATCGACCGCGACTACATCGACGCGCATACGGTCGGATTCGACGAACTGCGCAAACAGGTCGCCGACTGCACGCCCGAACGCGCGGCACAGGTCTGCGATGTGCCGGAGGCCGATCTGCGGGCCGCGGCGCGGATCATCGGCACGGGCGAGCGGGTGCTGTCGACCGTGTTGCAGGGCTTCTACCAATCCCATCAGGCCACCGCGGCCGCGGTGCAGGTCAACAACATTCACCTGATTCGCGGCATGCTCGGCCGGCCCGGCTGCGGCGTCCTGCAGATGAACGGCCAGCCCACCGCGCAGAACACCCGGGAATGCGGGGCCGACGGCGATCTGCCGGGATTTCGCAACTGGGCCAACGATTCTCACGTCGAAGAACTGGCCCGGCTGTGGAATGTCGACCCGCAACGCATACCGCACTTCAGCGCGCCGACGCATCTCATGCAGATCCTGCGCTTCGTCGAGGACGGGTCGATCCGCTTCCTCTACGTCAACGGCACCAATCCGGCGGTGTCGCTGCCCGAACTCGCGCGCGTTCGCGCCCTGCTGTCGCAGCGGCGGCTGTTTCTCGTCGTGCAGGACATCTTCCTTTCCGAGACAGCGCAATTGGCGGATGTGGTGCTGCCCGCGGCGACCTGGGGTGAGAAGACCGGCACCTTCACCAATGCCGACCGCACCGTGCACCTGTCGGAGAAGGCGGTCGAGCCGCCCGGGGACGCCCGGCCCGACCTGGATATCTTCCTCGATTACGCCCGCCGCCTGGATCTGCGCGACGCCGACGGCGCACCGCTGTTGCCCTGGCGGACGCCGGAGGAGGTGTTCGAGCAGTGGAAGCGGTGCAGCGCGGGGCGCCTGTGCGACTACTCGGCCATGACCTACGCGAAACTTCGCGTGCGCGGTGGCATTCAGTGGCCGTGCACCGAGGAGCATCCGGACGGCACCGAGCGGCTGTACGCCGACGCGACATTCCGTGCGGCGCCGCAGGATTGCGAAACCTACGGTCGCGACCTGATCACCGGTGCTCCGCTGGAGCCGACCGAGTATCGCGCGCTGAACCCGGAGGGCCGCGCCGTGATCAAGGCGGCGCAGTACCTGCCGCGGCACGAGACGCCGAGCGAGGACTATCCGTACGCGCTGATCACCGGTCGCACGCTCTACCACTTCCACACCCGCACCAAGACCGGCCGCGCACCGCAACTGCAGGCCGCCGCGCCGCAGGTGTGGGTGGAGATGGCGGCCGAGGACGCCCGGCGGGAGGGATGGGACGACGGCGACCTGCTGCGCATCCGCACCGCGCGCGGGCAGGTGACGGCGCGGCTGCGCACCGGCGCCATCCGCTCCGGCGTGGTCTTCCTCCCGTTCCACTACGGCTATTGGGATACCGCGGCCGGGGATCGCCCCGCCGGTAAGGACGGCACCGCAGCCAACGAGCTCACCCCCACCGAATGGGATCCGGTCTCGAAACAACCGCTGTTCAAATCCGGCGCCGCCGCAGTGGAACTCGCCCGGCCCGCCCGGCGATCCGAACGCGTCACCACACCGGCGGTCGAACTGGAGCGGAGTGCGCGATGAACGACCTGGACGCCATGCTCGCCGAGATACACCGCAGCGAGACCCATCTGGGAAAGCTGCTGATCCGCACCGCCGACCGGCACCGCACCGATCACGAGGTCCACCACGTGTGCCGGGACCTGCTGGTTTGGACCGACGACCATCGCCGCAAACTGGCCGCCGTCGGGGAAGACCGCGGTCTGCATCTGGACCCTTCGCCGGTGACGGCTTCCGGATCGGTGGAATCGGTCCGGCGGGCTCTCGGCACCCTGGTGGGGCGCCGCCACGCGCCCGCCCTGCTGTTGCTGCGCGATCTGCGCGAGATTCACAGCCACGCCGCGGTGGTGTCGGTGAACTGGGAAATCCTGGCGCAAGCGGCACAGGCCGGGCGAGACAGCGAACTGCTGGAACTGGCCTCCGACTGTCATCCGGAGACGTTGCGGCAAATGCGCTGGGCCAACGCCAAGATCAAGGAGACCGCGCCGCAGGCCGTCGCGACGCCGTGAATACCGCTGCCCACGGTGGGTATGCGCCCGCTATGACTGCCTCGATAGAGCAGTTGCTCCACACGCTCACCAAGGTGGTGAACGCGCTGCTGGCCCACGAGATCGACTTCGCGGTCGGCGGCGGTTGTGCGGTGTACGCGCGCGGTGGTCCCGCGAGCGACCACGATGTCGACATCTACGTCAAACCCGTCGACGCCGGCCGCGCCCGCGACATCCTGACCGCATCCGGGCTGCACGCCGTCGACCCGCCCGAAGACTGGCTGACCAAGGTGTACGACGGAAATACGCTGGTGGACTTGATCTTCCGGCCCAACTACCGCAACGTCGACGACGATCTGCTGGGCCGGGCGACCTGGATGCGGATCGGCCCGGCGGCGGCTCCGGTGCTCAGTGGCACCGATCTGATGGTGGACAAATTGATGGTCCTCGACCCGCACCGGCTCGATTTCACGCGGTTGCTGGCGATAGCCCGGGATCTGCGGGAACAGGTCGACTGGCGGCGCGCGCGGGAAGAAACCGCGGTGTCGCCGTACGCGCGGGCGTTTCTGGCGCTGATCGAGGATCTCGGAATCGGAGGTGAGGTCATGGCTCAGGACTCGGGCGACGAGGTGTTGCCGCAATATCTGGTCGCGAATCTGCGGCGGGCTTTCGCGGAGGACCCGCGCACCGCCGAACTCGGCGTGCAGGTGACCATCCGCGGCGCCGTGGTGGTGCTGTGCGGGGAGGTCGGCAGCGAACAGCAGCGCAGCGATCTGGAGGACATCGTGCGCGAGCACGCGCCGAAACTGCGCATTCACAACGATATTCGGGTTACCCCCACGCACGCGCCCACCGTCGATCACGAACGGCTGAGCTGATGACGGGCGCCGAACGGACGACGGACGGGGTGGTGCGCATCGCGGCGGTGGCCGATATCCACCTCGGCGCGGAATCGCAGGGGACCCTGCGCCCGGCGTTGGAACGACTGCCCGAGGAGGCCGACGTCCTGCTGGTCGGCGGCGACCTCACCCGGCACGGCACTCTCGACGAGGCGCGGGTGGTCGCGACCGAACTGGAGGACCCCGGTGTGCCCGTGATCGCGGTGCTCGGCAACCACGATCACCATTCCGATCGGCAGGACGACATCACGGCCCTGCTGTGCGATCACGGGATCCGGGTTCTGGAAGGGACCTCCACCACGGTGACCGTGGGGCCTCACTCGCTGGGCGTCGCGGGCACGAAGGGATTCGGCGGCGGCTTCGCCGGAAAGTGCGCGAGCGTCTTCGGCGAGCGGATCATGCGCGAATTCGCCTCCTACACCGTCGATCTCGCCGACGCGCTGCACGTCGCACTGTGCCGGCTGGACACCGATGTGAAGGTCGCGCTCACCCACTATTCCCCCTGCGGGGACACCCTGCACGGCGAGCCGCCCGAAATCTATCCGTTCCTGGGCTCGTATCTGCTCGGTGAGGCGATCGACACCTGCGGTGGCGCCGATCTGGCGATCCACGGGCACGCCCACGCCGGATACGAGCGCGGCACCACACCGGGCGGGGTGCGGGTGCGCAATGTGGCCCAGCCGGTGATCCGCGCGGCGTACACGGTCTACGATCTGGAGGTACCGGAGCGGGCGGCGACGTCCGGTGTGCCGACCGAGTCGGCCGAGACCGCGCGGACTCCGGCCTGACGAGCAATTGCCGGTGTTATCCGGGTGGGAAGTGCCGCCGAACTTCTGGCAATTCCCTCCGGGCTGCGGAATCATTTGTGGAGAATACTCATCGGCGGGTGCGGGCAACCGCCGCCCGAGCGGCAGGAATTCCCTTCCCGCCGATGCGGGAAGGATTGTTCCGGGCGATCGCGAGGCGAATTCGCGCGGCCGCCCGGCCCGGGAAGGTGGAGGCGGTCCCGCTCGGGCACCGGCCGCGACACACCCCGGAACCCGGCGGGAACGGCCGGTGTCGCGGAGGGTTTCGCAGTACCGCTGAGCTCGCCGGACCACACCTGATGAAGATCGACGAGCGGGCCGCCGCACGCACAAAATCACGTACATTCGACCGTGCAAATGTGCTTGCATCCGTAAATGTGTCCGTAAAACACGTAACAATGCGTGCGGTTGCGCATTGTTGTTGTTCTGGCTAATGTGTCCGCATCCCGGTGGCGTACATGTGACGTTTTCCTTCGCAGGCGATGTGTCGCTGCCTGTGTCCACATGTGATCGGGTGCGAGCGTGTACTGCGGGGAGGAATGCGGTAGATATCGGACAAGGGGGAACAAAGATTGGTATTCGATGACAATAAATTCTGCATCGGTGAATATTCGAGGATATCGGGGCAGGGATATCGCGACCGGTGCCGGTAGACCCGCGCTGCTGTTCAGCGCGGTCACGACCGCCATGCGGATGCGTCCGTACGCGACGGTGTCGAGCATGCACGACAGCCGGACCTTCGGCGACCTGCTCGCCGAGGTCTCGGACAAGGCCGCGCGATTCGATACGGTGTTGCGCCGTCCGCGGGCGAGAGTCCTTGTGGCGCTCGGGAATTCGCCCGGATACATTTCGACGATGCTGTCGCTGCTCGCCCGCGGCGACATTCCGGTGCTCGCCAATCCGGCACTGCCGCTCACCGCGATGCGGGAGCTGATCGAGGAGTGCGGAATCGACGCCGTCGTCGCCTCCGGGCAGGCCGGCGGAATCCGGCTCGACGAGCGATCCTGGGCGCAGCGCACCGATTTCGACGGCGACCGCCCGGCCCTGCACCGCGACACCGAACTGTGCCGCGTCGCCTCCGCGCCGTCGCGGCGGCTGGTCTGTCTCGAATACTCCGCGACCGCGGTCCTCAACGCCGCCACCGCTTGGGTCGGTGCGAGCAAACTGCGGGAATCCGATCGGACGCTGTGTTTCGCAGGCCTGTTCGGGCGCTTCGGATTTCACACCGCCACCGTCGCCAACCTCGTCGCCGGCGCCGATCTGGTATTGCCGGCCGGAACCCATGCGCCGGGCAACATTCATCGTCACCTGGCCGCGGAATCGCCGACGGTCCTGGTGGCCGAACCCGCCGTCTATCAGGCCATGGTGCAGGGCACCCGGGAGGATCTGTCGGCCGATGTCGCCGCGGCACTGCGCCGGGTCCGCCTGCGGCTGTCCCCGCATTCGGTCGCATCCTCGGTGGCGGCACGGGTGCGGGCGGTATCAGGGCCGATCACCATCTGCTACGGCCTGGACGAAACCGGTCCGGTCGCATACGGCTTCGACGCCGCGGACGGGGAGTCCGGTGTCCATCTGCTGTCCGGAGTCCGCATGGAGGCCCGCTCCGCCGACGGCGAACAGTACGCGCACGTGCACACCAAATCCCTGGCGACGACCTACCTCAACGACCCGGTCGAATTCGAACGCTGCCTCACCGGCGACGGCAGCTATCTCAGCCGCAGCCTGGCCGGCCTGCCCGCATCGGTCGTCGACGCCGGCTGACCGGCGGCGCCCGGTACTTCATCCGCGCCGGGTGATGCCGCCGTCGCGCGGGCGATACACAGTCGATGCGCCGGTGCTCGACGTCTCGTGAGCACCGGGACCGATCGGCCGGTGAGGAGCCACGGTGGCGAATCGACGATCTGAGCGGATGCGGGGTCGTGCCGCGGCGGCATGGCGCTACGTCCGCACGGCGCCGTGGACGTTCTCGTGGTTGGCGCTGCTGCTGGTGACCACGATCGTGCAGCATGCGGTGTCACTCGACGATTTGAAGATCATTCTGGGTGAGCGCTCGACGAATCTGTCGAACCTGAAGAGCGATCCGCTCCACGTCCTGGTGACGAGCCTGCTGTGGGTCGCCGGCTACTTCTGGCTGCCGTATCTGGTGCTGTACTGCGTATTCCACGCCCCCGCCGAGCGGTGGCTGGGCGCCCTGCGCTGGGCGATCGTCGGATTGCTCGCCCACGTGGGCGCGACCTACATCAGCGAGGGACTGCTGGGCTGGGCGATCCGGCACGGATACGCCGACCCCGCCCTCGTCGACGTGCGCGATATCGGCGTCAGCTACTTCCTCGCCGGCATCATCGGCGTGCTGACCTACCACATCGCATATCCGTGGCGGTGGGCGTATCTCGTGGCGGCTACGGCCTGTTTCGCCGCGCCGCCGCTGATCCACCTGACCTTCACCGGAATCGGCCACTTCTCGGCCTTCCTGATCGGGCTGGCGTGCTACCCGCTCACCCGGAGCCGCACCGCGCCGACGTGGAATCCGGCGCAGGCCCGGCGCGACCGCCACCGTCGCGCGCGCGCAGTCTAGTTCATCGGCGCGCGTCCGGAAGGCGAAGTGGCGCTGAGTGTTTGCGGCGTGCTAAGAGAGTGGACGTGTTGTGGTCTGCGCGTGTTCATCTCCACCCTCGTGTGTCGGTACCGGCGCCCCCTCGCGGGAACCGGCGTTTCGCGTGGTGACCGGAGATATCGCGCGCAGCCGGATCGCCGTGGCGGCCCGATCGGCCCGATCGTCCTCGGACACCGCCGATACCGCGACGAGAACGACCGCCTACCGCGGCGACCTGGACGGGTTGCGCGGTGTGGCGATCGCGCTGGTGGTGGTGTTCCACATCTGGTTCGGCCGGGTGTCGGGCGGCGTGGACGTCTTCCTGGTGCTGTCGGGATTCTTCTTCACCGGACTGCTGGTGCGCCGGGCCGAACGGGGAGCCGTCGGCATCGGATTCACGGTGCGCCGGACCGGGCGGCGGCTACTGCCGGCGATGGTCGTCGTTCTGGCCGCCGTCGTCGCCGCGACCGTGTATACGCGGCCCTACACACAGTGGTCGGATCTGGCGGGACAGACCCTGGCCTCGCTGTTCTACTACCAGAACTGGCGGCTCGCGACGAGCTGGTCGGATTATCTGGCCGCCGATCCGTCGGTGAGTCCGCTGCAGCATCTGTGGTCGATGGCAGTACAGGGGCAGTTCTATCTGCTGGCCCTCGTCGTGGTGGCGGCGGTCGCGACCGTGCTGCGCCGCACCGGCCGCACCGCACTGCTGCGCCCGGTCCTGGCCGCTCTGATCGCACCCGCGGCCGTCGCGTCGCTGCTGTACGCGACCCACGGGGCGGCCACTCATCAGGGCTGGAACTACTACGACAGCGGCGCGCGGCTGTGGGAACTGCTCGCCGGGGCGGCGCTGGCACTGGCCGGACCGGCCCTGCTGCTGCCGCGGATGTTGCGGGCGGTGACGGCGCTCGCCGGCGTGCTGGGCGTGCTGGCGTGCGGCTGGCTGATCGTCGACGGCGCCAACCGCTATCCCGGTCCCGCGGCGCTGGTGCCGGTCCTGGCCGTCGTGGCGGTGATCGTCTCCGGTAACAATGTCGCCGCGGCACAGATGCCGTGGCCCAATCGAATTCTCGCCTCGCGGGTGGCACAGTGGCTCGGCGAGGTCGCCTATCCGCTGTATCTGTGGCACTGGCCGATCCTCATCTTCTATCTGGCCGAATCGGGTCGTCCGCACGCCGGGCTGCGCGACGGCGCGCTGGTGGTCGCTGTGTCGCTGCTGCTGGCCTGGGCGACGCACCGGCTGATCGAACAGCCGTTGCGGTTGGGTGCGCGCGAGGTGCCGGTGCCGATCGCCTCGCGGCTGTATCGGCGCGGCGCGGGCACGGTGGTGTGCGTGGTGGCCGTCGTCGTGGTGGCGGCCACGGGTGCGTGGCAGTTCGGCGTGGTGCGGATGCATCCGGCGCAACCGATGCGGCCGCTGGATCCGGTGCTGTATCCGGGTGCGGAGGCGCTGGCGGCAGGGGCGCCGACACCGCAGGCCCCCATGCGGCCCACCGTCCTGCAGGCTCCGGGCGAACTACCGCCCCCGACCCTCGACGGATGTATCGCCGACTGGGACACCCGCGAGGTGGTCACGTGCACCTACGGCGATGCGAACGCCACCCGCACACTGGCGGTGGTGGGTAGTTCGCATGCCGAACACTGGGTTCCGGCGCTCCAGGAGCTCGCCGCGCAGTACTCGTTCCGCATCCGGGTGTATCTGAAGATGGGCTGCCCCCTCACCCTGGCCGACGACGCCACCTACAAGGGGGAACCGATTCCCGACTGCCGCGACTGGTCGCGCGCGGTGCTGGACCGCCTGGCCGCCGACCGGCCGGAGTGGGTGTTCACCACCGGCAGCCGGCCTCGCGCCGGAACCGGGGACGAAACACCGCCCGAATACGTGGACGTCTGGTCGGCGCTGGCCGAACGCGGCCTCGACACCATCACCATCCGCGATTCACCGTGGTTGCGCCACAACGAGATTCGCTACGCGGCGGCCGACTGTCTGGCCGGCGGCGGCGACCCGGTCAGCTGCGGTATGCGCCGTAGCGATGCGCTCGATCCGGTCGATCCCCAGCTGGAACCGGCCTCGCGGTATCCGAATATCTTTCCGATCGATCTGAGCGATGCGTTCTGCGACGCGTCGGTCTGCCCCGTGGTCGCCGGCAATATCCTGATCTACCACGACGAACACCATCTGACCTCGAGCTATTCGCGCTCGCTGTCCGGGGCGCTGGGCCGGCAGTTGCGGCCGTTGCTGCACTGGTGGTAGTGCCGCGCGTCACGTGGGGCGACAGGGCGGCTCGATTGCCAGTACGGTATTCACGAGTGGCTCGAGCAGGAGGTGCCCGCACGTGGTGGGCGTTGGACAGGGTGGGGCGCGCCGGTGGGTCATGGCCGGGGTTCTCGCGGTCGTCGTCGCTGGGATCGGTTTCGGTTCCGTGGAACCGGCGGCACCGGATGGGCATGCCGGTCCGGCGGTGCCCGGTCTGATCACTCAATCGGCCGAAGCCGGTGTGCCGATCCGGATCGCGTACGGCCGCGAGGCCGATACCTTCGGTGACCTGTATCTGCCCGCCGGTGGGCCGTTGTCCGGATCCTCCGGCCGGTGTCAGGTGGTCGTGCTGATCCACGGCGGCGGGTGGGCGCAGTACCGCGACCTGACCCAGTTCGCCGCGCAGGCCCGGCAACTCGCCGAATCCGGTGTCGCCGTGTGGAATATCGAGTATCGGCGGGTCAACGGCGCCGGCGGCTGGCCGGTGACGCTGACCGACGTCGACGACGCCGTCGGCGCTCTGGCCACGGTCGTCCAGCAGCGCGCCGGCGGACGGCTCGATCTGGACAACGTCCATCTCGCCGGTCATTCGGCGGGCGGGCAGCTGGCGGCGTGGGTCGCGGGCCGCCGGACCGACGGAGCCGCCGCCTCGCGCGGGCTGCACATTCGCAGTGTGACGTTGATGGCGGCCGTATTGGATCTCGACTACGCGGTAGCCCACGGCAACGACGGTTTCGCGCGCAAACTGCTGGGCGGTCTGCCCGACGAGGTGCCCGACCGCTACCGCTACGCCTCTCCGATCGTCAATCTTCCCAGGGGCGTGCACATCACGGCCGTGCACGGCGACGCCGACCGGGTGGTACCGGTCGAACAGAGCCGCCGTTACGCCGAGGCCGCTCGCCGCGCCGGCGACCCCACCGACCTGCACGTCCTGCCCGGCGTCGGGCATGCCGAATTCACCGATCCCGGATCGGCGGCATGGGCGGTGGCGCGGGTGGCGATTCTCGCGAGCATCGCGGAATCGGCGTAGCCGGGCACCGTCCCTGCCCCCGGTCGCCGCGACCGATAGTGTGGGTTCGTGACGATCGCGGACAGACAGTACGGCGGCCGTGCGGTGACCGAACGCCGGGCCGAACGCCGTCAGCGCTTCGTCGTCGCGGCGACGAAGGTGTTCGCCGAACGGGGCTACGCGAACTGTTCTCTCGCCGATGTGTGCGCCGCGGCCGGGCTGTCGAAACGGCAGTTCTACGAGGAGTTCCAGACCCGTGAGGATGTGCTGATCGCCGCCTACGACCGGGTCCAGGACGAGGCCGCCGCGGCGGTTGTGCGGACGCTGGGCTCGCTGTCGCCGGCCGACCCGGCCCGGGCGATGGCGGTGGTGCTGTCGGCCTATCTCGACTCGATCACCTCCGACCCGTACCGGGCCAAGCTGGCGTTCATCGAGGTGGTGGGCGCGAGCGACCGGATGGAGCAGCATCGCCGCGAACGCCGGCACGGCTGGGTCACCCTGCTCGAGATGGTGGTGGTCCCGATCGCCGGCCCGGGCGCGCGCCTGCGGGGCGATGCCGCCCTCTCGGCGAGTGTGCTGATCGGGGCGGTCAACGGCCTGGCCCACGAATGGTTGCTGATGCAGCCCCGACCAGACGTGAGCGAGCTGACCGACCTGCTCATCCCGGTCGCCCTGTCGTTGATCGAGACGTAAATCGCCACGACGGTCGTCGCGCCGTGTGTCGCGACTGTTCGGCGGTGCGTTCCGGTGCAGCACTCAGCCGTTGTCGCGCATCGAGTGATCCGGACCTAGCGTGCGGGGTCGAGTGAGTCGAGTTCGGCGCGCAGCCGGTCGACCTCCGCGGCGACCTCGTCGCGCAGTTCTTCGCGTTCGGCCAGGCTCAGCCGCAGACTCTCGATGGTCTCGTTCATCGCCGCGAGTCGCCGGTCCGCGCCCTCGAGATGCCATTCGAGCACCGAGCGCCGGTCGACGTCGGTACTGGCCGAACCCACCCACTCGACCAGATAGTCCAGCCAATGCGGTTGCTTCGGCATCGGCTCGTCGTCGTTCCAGCCGCGGCGCAGCGCGGGCTTGGGGGAGAGCACACGCTCACTGTCACCGCCGTCGGCGGTGGGGGCGTGCAGCTGGATGAGGCTCAGCTTGCCGGCGCTGGTCACCACCGCGGTCACCCGATATCGCCCGGCGAGATGCATTCTGAGTTCGGCGGTGCCGCGGCCGTCGGCGTCCATCGCGCCCAGCCACGGGCCGTGGGCCGCGCTGAGAATCGATTCGAGGATGCCGAGCTGACCGACGCCGCGTCGCAGCCGGGTCGCTCGCTTGCGCAGCTCCTCGGTCGTGGCGGTCATCTGATCCCAGTGCATACCCACGAACATAGTGGCCCAGCCGCGCCGGTTCCCCACCTCGGGGGAAGTGGGGAACCGTCCCGATTACTCCGCAGGCGTGGCGGCCTGCGCACTTCCGCTGGAAAGCGCCTTCACCAGATCGGTGATGCCGGACGAGGAGCCGGTGCCCGTGGGGTCGGGCTCGCCCGGCGCCACCACCGGCGTCGCCGAGGTGGCGTCCGCCGCCGCGACGCCCGCGCCGCCGCACAGCACAGCCGCCGACGCGGCACCGATCAGGGTGAGAGTTCCGAGTTTCTTCATTCGGATGAGGTCCTGTTCCGTGGATGTCGTTGTGAATGCGGCTGCCGCATCGTCCAATTCACTACATGCGGATGGATTCGGACAGCCCCGAGTGTCCGGGGCAGCAGTGCCGGGGGCCGGCACGCGCGTCCCGGGCGCCCCGGTCGTGCCCGAAGGCCGGCGCCCTCGCCGTCATCCGCCGAAATTCTGGAGTTTCGCCGCCGGTTCGGCAGCGATCGTTTGTGCACTGTCCGGGCTTCGGGCAGACCTGTCGGAGACGACCCCGCGAGCCCGTATCGTGAAGTCCGGCAGCGCAATACCGAGTTGGTCTCCGGTAGCGGCACTGCCGCTCCAGAGGTTGCCGAAGAGGATTCCGTTCCTGCGCGCATTCCTGCGCCGGAATTCGAGGTGTCCGACGCCCCGACCCGTCGGCCACGCCGGCGACCTCTGCGGGCCGGGGCGATGGACCGACCGATCGCCCCGGCCCCTTGCTTTCGGTGAACGGATCGGCGGTGCCGGACGGAAGGCGCACGGTCGCGGACTTCGACGAGCACAGTGCGACCGAATATGATGGCTGCGGCGCTTCGGGCCGTTGTTTCGGGCCTCGATAATTGGAGTGAAAACTCGGAGGGATCGCTCGGCGGCCCCGACCGGGGCCTGCTGATCAATGGTAGGAACCGCCGAGCGAATGTGACACCGGCCGCGCATTTCGGCGTCACGATTTTCAGAATAGTCCGGGCGAGACGACCGATTCGATTCTTTTGTTCGCGGTTGGAAAACCGACAACCCGCGGTCTGCGCCGGGACGTGCGCGATCACATTTCGGTCGTTGTGCCGAGGTGTATCCGTGCGCCGGCGTCGGCTGCCGGTCGGATATCGGGCAGGTTCACCGCCGCCGACGCGCGCGCGAAGAGGTGCCGGCCTCGGCAGATCGCATCGAGGTCGAGGTCGGCGCTGCGCCCGTCGGAGCTCATTCGTCCGACCGATCCCAGCAGCTCGATTCGCTGCGCACCGGGCGCCGGCCGGACGCAGTGATGACTGAATTCGGCGTGCAACGTGCGCACCATGCCGGGGTCTCCCAGCCAGGACACCACGGCTCCCGCGGTGAGAGCCAGTCGCATCAGCCCGGGCGCGGTTCCGATACACAGCGGTTCGTCAGCGCGTGCGACCCGTCCGTCGACCGTGCCGGTGAGCGCGACGTACTGCTGCAATTCCCGGCGCCGCATCGTCACCGTGTGCGGGGGCAGTCGCGTACCCGGCACCGGTGTCCGGAACCCGGAACGAGGCCGGGGCCGCCGGGCGAAACCGACCGGCTCGGCGACGTCGGCGCGGTCCTCGACCACGCGCGGATGCCGCCGGATCACGTCGATCGCCGGGCCCTCGAGCCGATCGAACGAGCGGTCGCTGAACAGCTTTGCGGAGCCGGCCTGCAGCACGCGGTCGTCTCTGTCGCGGAGGACCATGGTGACGCCGAGCGAGCGGTAGTCCGGATATCGCTCGAGCGAGTCGATGTAGAGGTCGGTTGTCAGCACGTCGCCCGCCAGTAGGAGCCGGCCGATCCGAATCGTCTGTTCGGCGTGCAGAATGCGACGTGGTCGGATGCCGGGCGGGAGGATGCCGAGCAGCTCACGTGCGGCGGCGAGCCAGGGCATCGCCGCGAACGTCGGCGGCGCCACGAGCTCCGAGAAGCCGGACCGCGCCGCCGCGGCCGTGCTGAAATGCGCGGCGTGCCGATTGCGCACCGCTGCCGAATACGCCCGTATGCGTTGCGCGGTCACGACATAGCGGTCGGCGGCGCGATAGCGCAACCCGATCGGGCTCCGGTTTTCGTCGGTCTGATCCGGTGCGATGGCATGCATCGGCGTCTCCTTCGCGAGCTTCGAGTCGGCAACGGATCAATCGATCGTCGAGGTGTCGTTCGGGCGGGGTCCGGAATCGGCAGAAATCTGTAGATCGGACAGCAGTGGTCACCCAACGGTTGTGGTGTCGACTTGCTCCGGAAGAAAAGAATCGGTATCGAATCGGCGGATGCGGCACGGATAAGGCCAGCCTGCCATTTGCAACGATGATACGTATACAGGTGCAAGGTATCTTTGGAGTGCCGGAATCGGTCCGCGGCGCAATTCGGACAGCACGTGTCTACGATGAATCGAATCTTGATTCATTGTTTCATCGGCGGTAGCCTGGTTCCCGACCCGGTGATCGGATGCCGGGTCGATCCAGGGGAAGCTCATGTGGACGAATTTCGTATCGAAAAGTCCCACTGCCGCACGCCCGTTACCGCCGGGCCGATCTCGAGCCGAATCCCCCAGCGAGCGAACGGAGTTCGAACGATGCGTGCCTCCACTATCGAGGGAAACCGTTACTCGGGCCGGACGCGGGCAGGCGATCACGACGACCGGCCGTCACCGGGCGATCACACGACCGATCCGGCGGCCAAGCGAGCCGGTTTCGAAATCATGGCCGGAATGCTCATCGGCCGGGTGATCGAAGGACGGATTCCGCCGGCCCAATGCAGGCAACTGCTGGCGCTCGCGGCGGAGTCGGCGCGCGACGGGCTGTCGGTGGACAGCGCGACGGACGCGGTGCGGGCTGCGGTCGACAAGGTCGCGCTGGACGGCGCGGGCGGCCGGCTCGGCGATGGGTGCGAGCGGGGCGGGGTGGTCGGCCGATTGGAACTGCTGCGCAAGGATCTCGTCGCCGCCACGTCCGCGGCGCTGGTCCGGGCGCACCCGGACGGCGCCCGTCCGGCATCCATGCGGTCGCTGGCGTCGGTGATCGCCGAGAGCCGCAGTGCGGTGCCGGAACAGCGGTGCGCCTCGTATGCGGTTCTCGCCGTGGCATTTCCACCGCACCCCGACGAGTCGGCGCCGGACACTGCGGAGCAGGCGGCATGGGAGAAGGTCGTGCGCGTGCATCGAGAACTCGATCGGCGGTGCGACCCCGCGACGACCACGACGCTCACCGAGCACGGCGGCACCATCGTCGTGCCCGCCGAGCTCGATACACCCCGGCCGTACGACGATCTCGTCGCCGCGGTCGCCCGCGCGGCGGGTGTATCCGTCACCGCGACACTGGTCTTCGCCTCGGTGGCGGATCTACCGGGTGCCACCGATCGCGCACACGAATTGCTGGATGTCGTCCAGCGTCTGGGGCGGGGGCCGGGGCTGTATCGGTTCACCGATCTCGCCCTGGAGTATCAGCTCACCCGGCCGGGGCGAGGGCTGGAGCGTCTCAAGACCATCCTCGCGCCTCTGGAGAATCAGCCTCGGCTGCTGCAGACCCTGGTGGTGCACATCGCGGCCAATCTGAGCCGGCAGCACACGGCGTCGGTCATGAAGGTGCACCGCAACACCATCGACTATCGGCTTCGGCGGATTCAGGAATTGACCGGTTACGACCCGTCACGGCCGCCGGGGATCTGGTATCTGCAGGCCGGTCTGATCATTCGCTCGCTCGGGCACTCGGACGGTTCCGTCGGCTGACCGATCGAGCCCGGTCTCGTCCGGCAGCGTGGCCGGTGTGGAGGGGAGTCCCTGATATGGTCAGCGAGGTTGTCGAATCCGTGCAGGATGTACCGGTTCCGCTCGGGTTGCTGTGGGATGCGCTCGTCGATCCGGAAACCTATTCCCGGCTGTTCACCGGAATCGGCGGCTGCGAACGGCAGGAGACCGTCGCCGACTCGATGTCGCTGCAGTTCCGGATCGGAAGTCCGGAGTGCGGTGTGGTGACCGTTCCGGTGCGGCTCGTTCCGGGACGCCGATACGAAAGTCTCGAACTGCACAGTCCGACGCTGGGGAGCATGGCGCTGATCCGTCTGCGCGCGCAGAGCGACGGCACCAGGGTCGCGGTGACCGTCTTCGCGCCCAAGCGTCTGCATCCGGTGATCGCTTCGAAAAACAATGCGGCAGTGGTGCGTTGGCTGCGAGACGGGATGGAGAAGGTGGCACAGCGCTGTCTGGCGGTGCCGACCGCGGTGATCGACGGAACGTCGCGGTCGCCGGTTCGCCGGAAAGCCGACGTGGTGCGGCAGCTGGTAGCGGCGGGTGTCGTCCGCCCACATCGGCTCGACCACGGGCTGGGGCAGCTGCACGGACTCGCGCGCTGGGGAATCAGCCTCGCCGGCGGATACGCGGCCGCGGCGGCATGTGCGCCGCAGCGCACGGCGATCATCGACGAGCGCGTTCGTCGCAGTTTCGCCGAATTGCACCGGCGCACCGACGATATCGCCCGCGCGCTGCTGGCGCTCGGACTGGACGGATCCGAAAGTGCCGGACTGCTGGCACGCAACCACATCGGCATGGTCGAAACCATGGTCGCCGCCGGTAAGGCCGGGCTCGAACTGGTTCTGCTGCACCCGGGCATGGCCGCTCGTCAGCTGGAGAACGTGTCCCAGCGCCAGCGCCTGTCGGCCGTGTTCGTCGACGACGAGCTGGAGTCGCTGGTTCACTATCTGCATCCCGGGATCACGCGTTTCCGCACGGATCGGTCCGAGCAGGCGGCCGACCGCACCACCCTCGACGAGCTGGCAACCCTCGCGCCGGAGACGGCCTTGCGGCGGTCCAGGCCCGGCCGTCTCGTCGTTCTCACCTCCGGCTCCAGCGGTGCGCCGAAAGGTGCCCGCCGCCCCCGCACCCGCAACCTCGACCCCGTGGCGGCGATCCTGTCGCGGATCCCGCTGCGGATGGAGGAGAACATGCTGATCGCCGCCCCGCTGTGCCATACCTGGGGGTTGGCGATGCTGCAGCTCGGCACCGCGTTGCGAGCGACGGTGGTGCTACCGCGGCGCTTGGATCCCGAAGAGTGCCTGCGCTCGATCGCCGAACATCGCGTCACCACCGTCGTCACGGTCCCGCCGCTGCTGCATCGCATTCTCGAGTTGCCGGCGCATGTGCGGGCTCGCTACGACACCTCGTCGGTGAAAATCGTCGCCTCCGGGAGCGCCCCCTTGTCCGGAGCCACGGTAGAGCGCTTCATGGACGCCTTCGGAGATGTTCTCTACAACGTCTACGGCTCGACGGAGGTGTCGTGGGCGACCATTGCCACACCGCACGATCTGCGGCAGGCGCCGGCGACGGTCGGCCGGCCACCGATGGGCACCACCGTGGCGGTGCTGGGCCCCGATCTGCGACCACTGCCGGTGGGCGCGACGGGGCGGATCTTCGTCGCCAATCCGATGCTCTTCGACGGATACGTCAACGCCCCGCCGCCGGCCGAAACCGAGGACGGCATGCTGGATACCGGGGATATCGGATATATCGATGTCGCGGGCCGATTGTTCATCTGCGGCCGCGGTGACGAGATGATCATCTCGGGTGGCGAGAAGGTCTTTCCGCGGCCCCTGGAGGAGGCGCTCGAGTATCTGCCGCAGGTGCGCGAGGCCGCCGTCGTCGGGGTGCCCGATCGCGAATTCGGGCAGCGCGCAGCGGCATTCGTCGTCACCCGGGATGGCAGTGGCCTCGACGCTCGGATGGTGCGCGACTACCTTCGCGCGCGGCACGGGCGCACCGCGGTGCCGCGCGATGTCTCGTTCGTTTCCGCGCTGCCGCGGGGCGAGACGGGCAAGATCGTGAAGCGGCTGCTACCCGCCCCCGAATCACCGAAGCGCTAGGCATTACCGAATCGCCAGGCTCCCCCCGATTTCGGCCGAATCGGCCCCGATCACTGTGCGCAAGAACCGCTCCTGCTCGGTGCGACCGCGGATCTCCGCCCGGATCATGCCGCCGGGCACGACTCGGGCGGTCAGGCAGCGCACGAGATTGACGGGGATGCGCAGCAGCGGATACCACGGTGGAACGAAACGGGGCAGGCCCAGATCGCGCATCGCCCGGGGGCCGAGAAAGGCGCTCGACACGGACAGATGTTGCGAGCGAGCGAGGTGTCCGCGCACGCGCCGAAAGTTCGGGTACTGCCATCCCAGCGGGTCGTCGGCCATCGGCACGGCCAGTTGCGGCGTGGTCTCGTCGGGGTTCGTGATCGCCGTGAGGCAGTGATAGAGAATGCGCACTCCGTCGCGAAAGTTCTCGGGTAGCAGTTCATCTCGTACCCCGATCAGCCAGCCGACATAGCGGGTGAGATGTGCCGCGGCGGCCATTTCGCGTGGCGTCGGGACGATGCCCATGGCCATGGCGCCCACGAACGGCGCGATCAACGCGCCGACCAGAGTGGCGGCCATATCGGTTTGGTTGATCGGCAGCCCCCACTCCGCCTCGCGCCAATCCGGCATGGCGGCGACATGCCGGCGGACGAAGGAGTGGATGAGGCGGACGCGGATCGTCGAGCGATAGCCGAGCCCGCGGTCGGCCATGCCGTCCTCGGCGGTCACGTCCAGTGCCCACTGCAGCGTTTCGGCGAATCGCCGGGCCGGTCCCTTCTCCAGCGCACCGGTCCGGATCAGTGTCTTGTTGAATCCGGACGCGAGATAACCACCCAGGAACGACACGTCGCGCGCGATGTACAGACCATCGGCGCCTCCCATGCGGAACACCCGCTCGCCGTGCCGGACCTTTGCGCGATCCACCCAGCCGGGCGGTGTTTCGACCAGGTCGAAGAATTCGCGCAGCGGTTCGGGCGCGCCGGGGGTGTGCGCGATGCCGGCCCGCAATGCCTGCTCGAACAGTGGGCGGGTCCGGTCGGTGCCGGCGGTAACCATCCACTCGACCAGGCGATCCATCGGCTCGTCGCCGATTCGAAGCGAGTCGCCCAGATGTCGCCACTGCTCGGGCGAGGGCTTGCGCAAGCCCAGCGCGAGGGCGACGGGCCGCAGTCCGGGGACCTTGCGGGGTGAGGCGGGGTGTCGGAGTGGAATTCCGTTGTCCATCGGTGTCCCTCGCAATGCGGCCGGAGTGTATCGAAGATACGAGAGTCGTTGCATTGAGTCAACAGTCGGTTCGCACCTGATCCTCGCGCGAATGAATCAAAGAATCAACGCTTGTTGCAATAGTTCATCTGCGTTAGGTTGATGTCGGTGACGAATCGGAACCCTTTCCGGGGCAACGGGTTCGGCGACAGGAGCGCGAAGTGCAGAGTAGGCAGCCGTCGATCGCGATCGTGGGTAGCGGTTTCAGCGGAATCGGACTGGCCATCCGCCTGAAACAGGCAGGTTTCACGAACCTGACGATCTTCGAGAAGGCCGGCGACGTGGGCGGGGTATGGCGCGACAACACCTATCCCGGAGCGGCGTGTGATGCGCCGTCACACCTGTACTCGTACTCGTTCGAGCCCAATCCGGACTGGACGCGGCGGTTCGCCGACCAAGCGGAAATCCATCGGTACCTTCGGCACTGCGCGACCCGGTACGACGTGCTGCGGCATGTGCGCACGAACGCGGAGGTGCTCGCCGCGGAGTTCGACGGCTGCACCTCGAGCTGGCGACTGACGATCGAGGGTGGGCACACCGCTCGCGCGGATATCCTGGTGTCCGCGTGCGGTCAGCTGAGCCGTCCGGCCCGGCCCGACCTGCCCGGCCTGGATTCCTTCGCGGGCACGGTCTTTCACTCGGCGCAATGGGATCACGGGCACGTGCTGCACGGCCGTGACGTCGCCGTCGTCGGCAACGGCGCCAGCGCCATCCAGTTCGTCCCCGAGATCGCCGATCGAGCCCGCACGCTCACGGTCTTCCAGCGGCAGGCGCACTGGATCAGTCCCAAACCGGACTACCGGTACCCGCGGCTGCGCCGGTGGGCCAACCGGCGGATTCCTCTGCTGCAGAAGCTTTCTCGACTCGCGGTGTTCCTGTGGTTCGAGGTCGTTCTCAATCCGATGCTGATCTCGGCCCGCGGCCGGCGGATTTTGTCGTGGCCGATCCGGGCTTGGTGTATCCGGAACTTGCGTCGCATTCACGACCCCGAGCTGCGACGGGTGCTCGAGCCGGCATACGAGGTCGGATGCAATCGAATACTGACCTCCGATGACTACTACGAGGCGCTCGATCGCGCCGACACCGGCCTCACGACCAGTCCGATCGTCCGAGTGGAACCGACAGCGCTGGTCACCGCGGACGGTGTGGTGCACCCCGCGGACACGATCATCCTGGCCACGGGCTTCCGGTCGCACGATTTTGTGGCGCCGATGCGGATCGCCGGGCGTGACGGCCGGGACCTCGCCACGTCCTGGCAGGGCCGTCCCCGCGCCTACCTCGGCATCACGGTGCCGGGCTTCCCGAATTTCTTCCTGATGTACGGGCCGAACACCAACGTCGGCTCGGGATCGATAGTGCACATGCTGGAAAGTCAGATGGTCTACATCGTTGCGGCGGCTCGGGAGGTGAGCCGAACCGGCTATCTGGAGGTTCGCGAGGACGCCCTCCGGAAATTCGACGACGCGGTCCAGCGCCGATTGGCCACCACCGTGTGGAACACCGGCGGCTGTCACAGCTGGTATATCGCCGCCACCGCCGGCGGCCCCGCCAATACCAACAATTGGCCGGGGTCGATGCTCGGGTACCGCGTGCGCACCCGGCGGATCCGGACGGCCGATTACCTTGCGGCACCGCCGATCACGCCGGACGCATCGTGGGATCGCAACGGCGGCTAGGAGATTCCTGATTTGACCATGGGCACGATGGTGGTCCGGACGAAGGAGCGAGCCAGTTCGTCGTCGTTGAAGTTCATGCCGCCGTTGGGCGTCAGCAGCAGCGAATGGGCGAATCGAGCGAGGAGTTCGGCGACCGGAGCGATTGCGAACTGTCCGATCGCGCCCGCCTTATGACTCCGCCGCAGGACGTGTTCGATATACCCGATCCCCATGCTCACCAGTTCCTGGCCGCGGACGGTATAGAACTCGACGGCTTCTTCCGGGGCGACGTCGAGCAGTTGGGTTGCCAACGGGTGCGTTCTCGTCTGGCGAATGATGAACAAAACGGCTTCTTCGATTTGAATATCGACGTCGGGGGTGGATCGCACAATTCTCCCGACCTCGGCCAGGACGCGCTCGATCTCACGCTGCAAGACCGCGTCGACCAGATTTTCCTTGACTCGGAAGCGCCGATAGATCGTGACGCGATTGATTCCGGCCCGCCGGGCGATGTCGTCGAGGCTGGCGCGTCGGATACCCACCTGGAGAATCCGCTCGAGAGCCGCATCGAGTATTGTCTCCTCCAAATTGTCGCGCGTCGGCATGCACCGACAATACATAGTTTGTTGCGTTGCGGCCACTTGACAGGACCGGGGGAGCGCCTCGCCGCTGATCGCCGCACGATGTACGGGTGCACCAATGGTGCGTTCTCCGGCATGTGACCTGCCTAGCGGATGGACGGCATCGTTTCGCTGGGCACGTGACCGACTTACCGTGGTAACAGAATCGATTGCCACCGGCGATCTGAATCGAACCCGTGTGGATGCAAAGGAGCATGCAGATGGCGGGCACAGCGGATTCTGCCGACAACGGATGTGGGTTACGCGACGAGCCGACGAGGCGAATAGTCGTCTACTTCGAAGGACACAATCCGGGCGAGCAGATAGTCCTGGAATTCGCGGCAACGTATATCGAAGCTCGCGAATTCACGGCGGCGGCATTGGCCGACGGATTGGCCATCGCGGTGGACGGAAAAGTGCGGCCGAGCCTGCGCCGATTGCCGTGCCGCCGGCTGTGGCGCTGACCCGCCGGTCGTCACCGGATTCCGGAATTACAAATGGGCATTCCGATAGGCGTGTACCACCAGAGCCGATTGCAGATGCCACAGATCTGCGAGGCGGCTGGGATCGAGACCGGTGAGCTCTTTGACCCGGCGTAGGCGATAGTCGACGGTATTGCTGTGGATATTCAACGCCCGCGCCGTCTGCTGCCGGTGAAAATTGTTTCCGATGTGCTGGCGCAACGTTCTCATCAACTCGGGATGATCCGTGATCGGATCGACGATGCGAGACAGGTATTCGGTGGCGGCCCCGGGGCGCGTCAGTTGATATTCGAGGGTCAGGTCTTCGAAGCGATAGAGCCGGGGCCGGTAATGCAGCCGGCACGCGATATCGAGTAGTTCGTGGGCGAGATGGGTGGTCCGGGGGATCGAATCGATCAGGCTCGGGACCGCCACCGCGGTGACCGGTGCCCGCGCGGTCCGCCGCAAATGTTCCATCAAACCGCTCGGGACATCGTCTTCCGCCTCGTCCGCCGGAACGAGTACGGTGCCGCCACCGACACCGATGAGCGGGAGCGTGCCGGGACCGCAGGTCCGGATCGCCGTGCGTTGCAGGCGCGCGACACCGTCGAGATCGGCGTGATCGGGCGGGCGGCTGATCGTAATCGCCAGTGCGACAACGGTGTATTCCTCGGCGATCGTGATCCCGGCCGCGCGCGCCATCGCGGCCGGATTCCGGCCGCCGATCAGCAGTGCGCTCAATGCTTCCGCGGCACGGTCGGCCTCGCCTGCCGCGGCGCGCAGCCGCTCCGGGTGAGAAACGGTCGCGGTCACCGGCGCCGCGGAGTCGGTACTTTCCGCCTCGGGGCTGCGCGATCGGCCGTTCGGCGGTCGGCGCCCTCCCGGATCGGTTTCTGTGATCTCACGGTGGAGCGGGTGGCCTCGCAACGTTCATCCCCTGACATTGTGTTCGTCCACACGATCGGACTGCACGACATTTTAATAGTCATGCAACAGATAATCAACACTTGATTCATTGTAATTCTCGTCTATGTGGGGTAAGGCATCACAATGTCCATGGCTGTTTCGCAGTATTGTGAAACCAACACCGTTGTAGCATTGATACAACTTTTGTATCTTCGGCTTCGAGATGCCGTTGCTGATAGTCGGTCTCAACGTCCTCGGTGTGCTCGGCTACGACCGGTTGCGGCGGTGGCGGCGCGGAATCATCTTCGGGCAGTTCGTTTTCGCGGCGATCGTGACGCCGCAGGATCCCTTCTCCATGCTCGCGCTCGCGGCGACGTTGACCGTGTTGTCCGAGGGCGCGATCCAGGTGTCACGGATCGGCGACCGCCGCAAGGCCCGGCGCGCCGCGCGGCGCGCGGCCGAGTTGCCGGATACGGCGGCGTCCTCGGTGCCGTCACCCGAGCCCATAGCGCCGGCCGGTGAGGTGTCGCCGCGCGAATGATTCAGGTGGCGTCGGCATCGATCGGCGGAAGATCGGGCTGCGGTTCCGGCTCGGCCGTGCTCAGCCACGCGCCGGGCCGGACCACGCCGCAGTTCGCCGGATCCACGAACTCGACCGGAGCGACGATGCGGTGGCCGGCGGAAGCGACCGGCTCCGCCGGGGCGTTCTCGAATTCGCCGGTGAAGATCGAATCATCGCCGTCCAGAAGGTATTTGGTCGTGATGTCGCGAGGTGACATCTCCCGCAACTCGTTGAGCTGTGCCAGGGGTTCGCGAAACCGATCCACCTCGGGCCCGAGTTCGGACCGGAGTTGTTCGGCGGTATCGCTGATGTAGTTCCGGGCCTGGCGGACGGAGTTCATCGTCCATTGGATCGCCCCCGGAAGCCGCTCCGGGCCGAGGATCACGAGCGCTGCGATGAGCAGAATTACCAATTCGGGCCAGCCGATTCCACCGAACATGCGCCGAGAGTAGCGAGAACGCACGGCAGTCGATTCGCATCGCGCCGAAAGCTGTGCTGATGCACAGCATATTACGGCTGTTTATTGCGCAACCCGAGATATTTCGCCCGACGGCTTCGCGCGGGACGATTCCGGGGATACTCTTTCGGCGCATCGAAGATCAGCCGCGCAGAGAGTTGATCGAACTCATGAATACATTCGGAAAATTGATTGCGACTGCCGCATTCGCCGGCGGAGTGGCACTGATGGCGGGCCCGGCAGGTGCCGCGACGGGCCCGGTCCCGGCGGCGACGCCGGTGGACAGCACCGGGTCGTCGATGGACGGCACCGGATCCGCGTCGTTGCTGCCGTCCGGTGGGGCGGGGTCGTCCTCCCCGGCCGCCGTCGACGGGACCGGTTCATCGATGCCCGCAACCGGGTCCGCGATGATCGATTCGTCGTTCGGCATGCTGTGCTCGCTGACCGGCTCCGCGATGGGGTCGGCCGGCTCCTCGGCCATGTCTCTGCCGGGTTGCTCCTGAGTACGGCGAGCGCGGCTCGCTGACCGGGTTCGGCGCTGCCGTGTCCACGACTCCGGGCCGCTCGGATGCGGCCCGGAGTCGTGGTTTCACCGCTCCGGCGCGGCGTCGCGCCGGGCAGGCCGTTCACCATTCGAAGATAGAAAGGTTGTCGGTTCATGGGTTCTCTGAGCGCGACACACTGGCTCGTCATCGCGGGATTGTTCGTGGTGCTGTTCGGGGCGAAAAGACTTCCGGACGCGGCCCGAAGTGTGGGCCGATCGTTACGGATTTTCAAGAGTGAAGTACAGGAAATGCAGGCGGGTGGCGCAGAGACGCAAACCCCCTCATCCGATGGCGCGGCGGCGTCGAACGCTGTATTCGAACCCGGCGGAAAGATTGTGCACGGTCACGAATCCTCTTGCGGCACTGATGAATTCGGATAGTCTGGCGTCGGTCAAACAAAGTCCGCCGCGCAGAGAGTTGTTCGAATGATGAGTGCATTGAAGAAGGTGTGTGCGGCTACCGCGATAGCCGGCGGGTTGGTGATGGCCGCCGGACCCGCCGGTGCCGCCTTCGAACCCGCCCCTGGTGTGTCGCCGATCGCCGCCACCGGCTCCGGGGACACCGGTTCGTCGTTGCCGAGCACCGGATCCGGCGGGGTGGACCAGGTGATCCAATTCGCCTGTGCCTTCGCCACGGGAATCACCGGATCGGCAGCCGGGTCCGCGGGCTCCTCGGTCCCCGACATCCCCGGCTGCAGCTGATCGGTCGAGCGCTCAGCGCTCGATCTTTCCGGCTGCACAGCAGCGTGCGAACGCCGGACCGCGCCGTGGTCCGGCGTTCGTGACAGTCGAACGAAATCAGCCGCGCAGAAGGTTGTTTCATCACATGCATGCTTTCGAGAAGATCTGTGCGGCCGCCGCTGTCGTCGGCGGCCTGGCGCTCGGAGCGGGAGCGGCCGGCGCCACGCCGGGTATCGCGCTCGGTCCCGCGGAGCCGTCCTCTGTGGACGACGTGCAGACAGGTTCTACGGCCGGATTGCCGTCGTTGCTCAATTCCGGTGTCCCGGATCTGGGTTCGAGCGCGGGATCGGTCGGTGCTTTTCCGGCGCTGGGAAGCTTCAGTGCCGACCTGGGCCTGTGCGGCCTGACCACCGTATCCAGTATTCCGATCTGCCCGCAGTGACACTCGGCGCTCGGCGACGGTGGCCGGTTCCGCCTCCGTCGTGACCGGTCGACGGCAATGCCCACCCCTGCCTTCGGGCCGGGGTGGGCATTGCCGTCTCCGCGGTGGGACCGGGTTGCCTGCTTCGGGCGGCAAACAATTGGGGCAGAACAGCTTTCGACAGGCAAGAAGCGATTTGTAACGATGCACCAATATGCGATTCATTGTTGACCTGCGTCACCGCCGTGCATAGAGTGAGCTCCACTCGACCGCTGGCCTGCTGTCGATGAGGACGGATTTCCATGGCCGACTCCGAAGTAAATCGCCGCAAAATCTTGAAGGGCGCGGCCGCCGGCTCGCTGGCGGTAGCCGCCGCCGCGGCGGCGGGCGTTGCGCACGCGCAACCCTCGACGACGGCGAGCCCGACTCCGTCGGGTACGCCCACACCTTCCGCAACCCCGACAGCGCCGGGAACCACGACACCGTCGCAGACGACCACTCCCGCGCCGTCGGCGACCCCCTCGACATCGGCTGCCCCGCTCACCACGGCGTCGGCTCCGGGACAGAATCGCGTCGCCATTCTGGGCGGAGGTCCCGCCGGACTGACGGCGGCACACGAACTGGCCGAACGTGGCTTCCACGTCACCGTTTACGAGCGGCGAGGGTGGGGCGGCAAGGCGCGGAGTATGGATACGCCGCTGCCGGTGGCCGGCGGCCGCAAGCCGCTCCCGGGGGAGCACGGTTTCCGCTTCTTTCCCGGCTACTACCGCTGCATTCCGGACACCATGAGCCGAATTCCCTTCGAAGGCAACAAGAACGGTGTCCGCGACAACCTCGTGCCGGCTCCGACGGTCACCGGTGAGCAGAAGGGCGGCAATATCACGATTCCCTTCGGCTTCAGCACGGGCGACGTCGCGACCGCGGCGAATCTGGAATGGCTGGTCAACACTCTGGCGGGCGGGATGTACTGGATTCCCAAGTTGCCGTACGGCGATCTGATCACCTTCGCCAAGCGGCTGCTGGTGTACTTCACCAGTTGCGACGATCGCCGGAACCAGCAGTGGGAGAAGACGCCGTTCAAGGAGTTCGCGAAGATCAAGCCGGGCTCCAACCCGAATTACCAGCTGCTCATCTCCACGCTGGCCCGAACGCTGGTCGCGGCCAACGAGAACATCGCCAGTGCGAAGACGATCTGCGGGCAGGGCGAGAACTTCCTGCTCAACATGCTGGGCCGCAACAACGGTGGCCTGCATACCGACAACGTCCTGAACTCGCCGACCAACGAAGTCTGGATCGATCCCTGGATCGACTATCTGAAGCAGATCAACGTCGATCTACAGCTCGGTTTCGACGTGCAATCGCTGACGGTGAAGGACGGCAAGATCGCCTCGGCGACGCTGAAGGACCCCTCCGGCGCGACGTCGGACGTCGAGGCCGACTGGTTCGTGCTCGCGCTGCCGCCCGAGCGGGTCACCGCTCTGTTCAGCACCGAGATCCTGCAACTGGACCCCGATCTGGACAAGATCAAGAAGCTGTTCGTCGACTGGATGACCGGGATCCAGTTCTACCTCAACACCGATGAGGTCGAAGCGCCCGGCCATATCGGATGGATCGAGTCGCCGTGGCGGATGTCGGGCATCTTCCAGAGCCAGTTCTGGAAGAAGCGCCACGACATCGCGAAGGATTTCGGCGACGGGAAGGTCAAGGGCATTCTGTCGGTGGACATCTCCGACTGGCATACCCCCGGCCTGCAGAACAAGAAGCCCGCCGATCAGCTGAGCCCGGAGGAACTGGCCAAGGAAGCCTGGTACCAGATCACCAAGACCTCCGACCACATCAAGTCGAACCATCTGGTGGGCTGGTTCCTGGATCCGGGAATGGCATGGGACGGTTCGAAATACACGAACTCGGACCCGCTGCTGATCAATACGGCGGGCTCGTGGGAGAACCGCCCGGGCTCGATCACCAAGATTCCGAACATGTTCCTGGCCGGGGACTACTGTCGCAGTGAAATCGACCTCGCCACCATGGAGGGCGCGTGCGAGGCCGGTCGTAATGCGACCAACGGAATTCTCGACGCGTCCGGATCGACGTCGAAGAAGGCGATGATCTGGCCGAAGGTGACGATCAGGGAGTTCGACGGTCTCCGAAGCCAGGACGCGGGCAACTTCCGCAACGGCCGGCCGAACATCTTCGACAACTGACCGCACGAACGCCTTCGTTCCAGCCCGCGTATCGCCGGCCCTGAATCGGTGCGCCCCGCACCGATCGGCTGATACGCCGACTCCCGCTGGAGCGGAGTGCAGGTGTCGGGACCGGCGTCGGCCCGATACCGGCCCGAGCGGCCCGGAACTCGTCCTCCGGGCCGCTCGGGTGCTCCCGCACTTTCGACTATCGAGGACAAACGAATGAAGCGTGCTGCGTTCGGTCATGTGGCAGCCCTGCGGATCACCATGGCATTGCTGGCCCTCCTGGTCTCCACGGTGCCGGCCTGCGGGAGCGCTGCGGCGGCACCCGGCCGCCGGCCGGAGGTGACCGATGTCGTCATCGAGGGCCGCACGTGGCATCTCACGGTGTACTCGGCCGCGATGGACAAGGAGATCGCCGTCGATGTCCAACGACCGGCCGACGAGTCGCGGCCCGCGCCGAACCTCTACCTGCTCAACGGTTTGGACGCCGGCCAGGGAAAGATGAACTGGAAGGGTCAGACCACGGCGCTGCAATGGCTGGCGGACAAGCAGGTCAACGTGGTTCAGCCGATCGGCGGCCGGGGCAGTTACTACACGGATTGGCTGCGGCCGGATCCGGTCCTCGGCGTCAACAAATGGAAGACCTTCTTCACCACGGAACTGCCTCCGCTGCTCGATGAGACGCTGCACTCCACCGGCCGCAACGCGCTGACCGGACTGTCGATGTCCGGCACGTCGGTCCTGCAGCTGGCCGAGGCGGCGCCCGGCCTGTGGAAAACCGTCGCCGCCTACAGCGGATGTGCGCAGATCGCCGACCCGATGGGACGGCTGGCGGTGAAACTCGCCGTCGAGCTGTGGGCCCGCGGCAATACCGTGAACATGTACGGTCCGCCGGACAGCCCGCTGTGGGCCGAGAACGATCCCGTCCTGCATGCCGAGAAGCTGCGCGGCACCCTGCTGTACCTCTCCAGTGGCAGCGGCATCCCGGAGGCCGGTGATGTCCGGAACTACTCGGACAACGCACCCGGTCCGGTCGGCGGAGCGAATTTGGCGCTCGGCATGATGATCGAAGGTGCGACCGATCTGTGCACGCACAATCTGCAGGCCCGGCTCGATGCGCTGGGCATTCCGGCGACCTACCGCTTCACCGCGACGGGGACCCACTATTGGCCGTATTGGGAAGCGGCGCTGCACGATTCCTGGCCACTGCTCGCCCGGGGCATGGGGGTGCCGGGCTACTGACCGGCCGGCAGCCGAGTTGCCGGCCGGGGCCGTACCGCGGTGCGGTGCCGAGGCTTCAGCGACCGGTGCCGTGCAATGCCGTGGCGGTGCGGGAATTCGGCGTCGACGCCGGATCCGGGTAGGTGCCGAGCAGCCGGTCGGCGGTGCCGGAGCTGGTGACGGTGAACCAGTAGTGCTCGTTCTTGAAGTGATGCAGCCGGTGGTTGCGCCGGACCGCGGTGTAGAGGCGAGTGCGGGGCTGATAGTCGGTGTGGATCAGGTAGTGGGTCCACTCGTAGCCCAGGCCCAGCACGCCGACCACGGTGAGGAAGGTCAATCCCAGCCCGATGCGTGGAAAGGCCAGTGCCGCAACGACAACCAACGCCGGAAAGAGCCACAGGAAGGTCTGCCACGGGATGAAGATCAGATCCACCCGGCGCGGGTCGGCATGGTGTTCGCGATGTTTGCGCGCGAGCAGGGAATCCAGAGTGAGACGGCCGATCCGGCGGGGGCGCCAATGCAAGATGCAGACGTGGATCACCCACTCCGTCACCGGGAAGAACGCCAGCATCACGCCGGCGACCAGAGCATCGGTGAGCTGCCAGTCGCCCACCGCGATCCGGGCGGCGAGTGCGCCCGCCAGCAGTGTGGTGATGATCCACGGCGAGGGACGGCGTACGAAGACGCCGAAGGCGTCGGGCAGCGTCGTGGTCCGGCGGTGGGAGCGGGTCTCAGCGGTCATCGTCCGCACCTTCCATCGTGCGTACTACGGTGTCGAATTGTGTTGCGGCCACACGCAACAGCGTGTCCGCGGCGGCGCGGGCCGCGTCCGGGTCGCCGCCGACGACGGCGGCGGTGAGCCGGCGGTAGTGGTCGATGCTGCCGACCTCGGCGGCCATCACAGCCGCCAGCGCGACGATCGCGGGCTCGTAGACCTCGCGCAGTGTGTTGAACAACAGCCGGAACACGATCGAACCGGTGCCGTCGACGATGTGGTCCCAGAACTTCAGCGCCTCGACTTGCTGCGCGACCGGTTCCTGCTGTGCGGCAAGCGATTCCAGGCAGTCACCGAGTTCGGCGTGCAGCTGCGCGCCGCCGTGCTCGGCGGCCAGGGCGGCCACCTCCCGGCCCAGGACCAGTCGCGCCTGCAGGATGCTCGCGACCACGGTGTGGTCGAACTCGCCGTTGCGCACGATGAGCCGCGGCAGTAGGTCCAATCCGGCCGCGCGGCGGAAGTCGCGCACCGTGGTCGCCCCGCCCTGACGCACGTCGATGAGGCCGGTGTGCGCGAGTTTGCGCAGCGCCTCTCGCACGGTCGGCCGCGACACTCCGAGCGCCTCGGCGAGCTGCCGTTCGGCCGGCAGGGTGGCGCCGGCCGGAAGTTCCCCGTCGAGAACCTCGGTCACGAGTTGGTCGAATACCGCGTCGGGCACCGTCTGCCGGTCGATCCGCTGAAAGGCCATGAACGGACGGTAATCCCCACCGCGGTCAGAGGTCAAGTGGTCAGACCAGTTGAATTCCGAGGAAATCGTCGCGCTCCCGCTACGATCGAGCTGTTCCGATACGTGCAGTGCTTCCGAGTTTCACCCGGTGGCGGCCGCCGGGCCGGACCGGCTTTCGTACGCCGCGCAGTCGACCGAGGAGGATGTCCGTGACCACCGAGGAATCCGTGACCGAGAAGTCCGCGCCCGCCGGGCGGCCGGAGACCGCGACGGGACCGATCGTCGTCGCCGTGGACGGTTCACCGACCTCGCTGCAGGCCGTGGCATGGGCGGCCCGCGATGCGGCGCTGAGCGGATCACCGTTGCAGATCGTGCATTCGATCGCGATTCCGGCGAGCTTCGGCCCCGGCTTGGCCGCCGGTACCGCACAGCCGGATTGGCTGCGCACCGACGGTGAGCAGATCCTGACCCGCGCCACCGAGGTGGCTCGCGACATCGGCGGACCGGATCTCGATATCGACGCCGAACTGGGCCTGGAGCTGATCATCGGCGACATGCTGGTGCGATCGGAGACCGCCGGCAAGCTGGTCGCGGGCAGTCGCGGGCGGGGAGCGTTGCAACGCGGGCTGCTCGGGTCGGTCAGCTCGGCGCTGGTCCATCACGCGCGGTGCCCGGTGGTGATCGTCAAATCGCATGCGGCCACCGACCCGGTCACGGCGCGGCGTCCGGTGCTGGTCGGTGTCGACGGCACAGAGAACAGCGAACCCGCCGTCGAGGTCGCCTTCGCGGAGGCGCACCGGCGTGGTGTGGAGGTGGTGGCACTGCATTCGTGGAGCGACACCACCGGTCTCGACATCTCGATGTTCGGCTGGGATACCATCGTGCGCGCCGAACACACCATGCTCGCCGAGCGGCTCGCGCCGTGGCGCGAACGGTATCCCGATCTGCCGGTCACTCTGCAGGTGGTGCGCGACAACCCCGCGAAATCGCTTCTGGAGCAATCGGATTCGGCGCAACTGGTGGTGGTGGGCAGCCGCGGCCGCGGCGGATTCGCCGGGATGCTGCTCGGTTCGACCAGTGCGGCGCTGATCGGTTCGGTCGAATGCCCGATCATGGTGGTGCGCCGCTGACGGCGCACCACGACGCCCCGACCACGAGGAGATGTCATGTGCGTCCCGACCACCTGCACGACCTGCGGTAAGACCACCTGGTCCGGCTGCGGCGCCCACATCGACGAGGTGCGCGCGACGGTGCCGGCCGACCGGTGGTGTGGTGGCCACACCGAACCGGCGCCGGCGAAGCGCTGGTGGCAGCGCGGCTGATTCAGTCCTCGGCGACGATCACGTGGACGTCGATGTTGCCACGCGTCGCATTGGAATACGGGCACACCTGGTGGGCCTTGTCGGCCAGCGCCTGAGCCTCCTCGCGGGTCAGGTGCGGCAGTGACACCTCCAAGGTCACCTCGAGGCCGAAGCCGCCGGCGTCGTTCGGGCCGATGCCGACCTTCGCGCCGACCGCGGAATCGCTGACATCGGCCTTTTCCTGCTTGCCGACCAGACGCAGCGCGGAGTGGAAGCATGCGGCGTACCCGGCGGCGAACAGCTGCTCCGGGTTGGTGCCCGCTCCGCTGCCGCCCATTTCCGGCGGCATGGCGAGGGCGACGTCGATCTTGCCGTCGGTGGTGCGGGCGTGGCCGTTGCGGCCGTCTCCGGTGGCCAGGGCCTCGGCGGTGTAGAGGATTGCCATATCGGTCATCGCTTTCTCTCGGTGGATGCGCCTGCGGCATCCGGTTCGGTGTTCAGCGCGGCAGTCAGCCGGGCCAGGGTTTCGCGCAATGTCACCAGCTCGTCCAATGACAGTCCGCCGCCGAAGGTGGCGGCCATGCGCGCCGGAATGTCGCACGCGCGTTCCCGCAGCGCGCTTCCGCGTTCGGTGAGCCGGATCTCGACCCGGCGTTCGTCGTCCGCGGCGCGCCGGCGCTCGACGAATCCGGCGGCCTCGAGGCGCTTCAACAGCGGTGAGAGCGTGCCGGAATCCAGGGCGAGGGCGGAGCAGAGATCGCCGACGCCGCGCCCGTCGCGCTCCCACAGCGCGAGCATGACCAGATACTGCGGATACGTCAGGCCCAAGGCGTCCAGCTGCGGCCGGTAGCGGGCCGTCATCGCGCGGGAGGCGGCGTACAGCTGGAAGCACAGCTGCTGGTCGAGCGCCATCGGATCGATCATGACTACAAATGTAGGACGCAATAAAATTGTGCACAACCTAAATTCGATGTGTGCTGGGTCACCGGCCGAGGGGGTCGACAGATCGGTCGACGCGCGGTCGACGCCGCCGAGGCCACTAGGGCCGGGGCGGTGATACTCGATCTGAAGCCCGTCTCAGTCCGGAGGCGTGCTCATGCCGAGATCGCCCGTGCGACCATTTCCGCGATCTCGTCGTCGTTCAGGGTGCTGCGCTCGACGAGTATGTGCGACAACACGGTGCGCACGATGATCTCGGCGGCCTGTTCCGGTGTCACCCGCAGCTCGTCGGCGCGCTGCAGGGACAGTAGTGGGGTCAGAAGCACGGCGACGGTTTCGACGAGGTTGCGCTCGGCATCCACGTGCGTGACGGCGGCGTTGAGCAGCCACTGCGGTTCGTGCGTGCGGATGTACCCGAACGCGGCGTGGCCCCGCAGGTAGCTCAGCGCGAAAAGTGTTGCCGTGCGGGTCAACTCGGGTGTCCGTGCCGTCATGTCGACGACCTGGTACGCGGCGGCGATCATGGCGCCGATCTCGCGCCGGACGAGGGCGGCCACCAGTCCGTCCTTGTCGCCGAACTCCCGGTAGGTGGTCGCGCGCGATACGCCCGCGCGCCGTGCCACGTCGGTCAGCGTGAGGTCGGTCAAGCCGGATTCCGTCACGAGTTGCAGTGCGGCATCCATCAGTTCGGTCGCGGACCTGGTCACCGCCTCATTGTGCCCTCCCGCGCGCGCCGGTACGGACCGGCTGTTGTTTCCCCAACGTTTTGAGACTAATTTGTAGTTCAGTCTCACTGAATGCGATGAAGGTGGCTCGATGGCGAGAATTGGCGAACACGCGGTGGTGGTGGGGGCCGGCATGGGCGGTCTGCTCGCGGCCCGGGTGCTGAGCGACCATTACGACCGCGTCACCGTCGTCGAGCGCGATGCGCTGCCCGACGGTCCGCAGGCGCGCAGGGGCGTGCCGCAGGGCCGGCACGTGCACGGGTTGCTGCCGCGTGGAAAGGATCTGCTCGAGGAGTTCTTCCCGGGATTCGAGGCGCAGATGCGCGCCGCCGGGGCGATCGACTGTGATGTGCTAAGGGAGGTCAACTTTCAGATGGCCGGGCGCACTCTCGCGCAGGTCTCCACCGGGTACCGCGGCCTTCAGGCCAGTCGTCCGCTTGTGGAACATCATGTGCGGCAACGGATTCGGTCGCTGCCCAATGTGGTCCTGCGCGATCGTGCCGAGGTATCCGGCGTCACCACGACTCCGTCCGCGTCGCGCGTCACCGGCGTGACCGTGCACGACCCGGGCGGCGTGGACGAGCTGGCCGCTGACCTCGTGGTCGCCGCCACCGGACGCGGCAGCGTCGTTCCGGGCTGGCTGGCCGCCCTCGGCTATCCGCGACCGCGGGAAGAGGGCACCACCATCGACATCGTCTACCGCAGCGCCTTCGTCGAACTCGATCCGGGCGCGCTGGGGACCGACAAGTCGTTGACCATCGGCGTGCGAGAGCTTCCGCCGCGCGCCCTGGCGCTGTTCGCGGTGGAAGGCCGGAATCGCTACGTGCTCACCCTGATCGGGCACGCCGGCGAACAACCGCCCGCGGATCCGGCGGCCTTCCTGGACTTCGCGGCGGCCCTCGCCCCGCCGGGCGTGCGTGCGGCGTTACGACGGGCCGAACTGCTCACCGATATCGCCACCTTCCGCTACAAGGCCAACCTGCGCCGGCGCTATGAACGCCTCGACCGGTTCCCGTCCGGACTGCTCGCGGTCGGTGACGGCCTGTGCAGTTTCAGTCCCGTCTACGGACAGGGCATGACGATCGCGGCGATCCAGATGCGGGTCCTGCAACGCTGTCTCGCCGCGGGCGGCGACCGCGATCTCGCCCGCCGCTTCTACACCGCGGTGACACCCGAAATCGATATCGCCTGGCAGCTCACCGTGATCGCCGACAGCGCGATGCCACAAGTCGGCCCACACCCGGATCCGGCGATCCGCGCCGCGGTCGCGGCCCTCGACCCGGTTCTGGCCGCGGCGGAGCGCGATCCGGTCGTCGCCGCGACGCTCTATCGCGTGATGGGGCTGACGCAGCGGCCGGCGGCACTGTTTCGTCCCGATCTGGTCGCACGCATCGCGGTCGGCGCGGCGCGTGCGGCCGGCGAGGCGGCGGTGGCGGAGGCCGCACGCCGGGCCGGTCGAATCGGTGGCATCGCGGCGGCGCTGGGGCCGGCCCGATGCCTCCACCTCGTGAAACAGCGCAACCTCAGGTGAGATCGAAACCGCCTGCCGGGTCGGCCCAGCGGGTGGCGTCGACCGCGGCGAGCAGTTCGGCCATAGCGCGCACGGCGGCGCGCATCGCGTCGAGCGCGGTGATTTCCTCGGGGTCGGTGGTCCAGGTCATGATCGGCTCCTGACGGTTCAGCGGAGAGCGGTGGGGATCTCGGTGTGATGGGTGGTGCGGCGCTGGTAGGCGTCACCGGCGCGCAGGACGGTGGCCTCGTCGAAATGGTTGCCGGACACCGACATCGACAGCGGCAGGCCGTCGGCGGTGGTGCCGATCGGCAGCGCGAGGGTGGGATTGCCGAGCGGGTTCCAGTACGGCGTGTGCAGACTCGACAGCACACCCATCGGTTGCCGCTGATCCAGATCGGCGATCGCGGGGGCGCCGAGGTGCCCGGTCGGTGTCACCACCAGATCCACCTTGCTCAGCAGTTCGGTCATCCGCTGTCGGCCGATGCGGCGAACCCTTTGGGCCTGAACATAATCCGGGCCGCTGACCGCATCGCCGCCCGCGAGGATGACGCGGGTGGCCCGGCCGTAGTCCGCCCAGCGTTCGCGCAGTGCGGTCCGGTGGTAGGCGTGTGCCTCCGCGAGCATGACCACGACGTCGACCGCGGTCAGTTCCCGGTACATCGGCACCTCCACGGGCACGATGCGGGCGCCCGCCTCGGCGAGCACGGCCACCGCGTCGGAAAACCACTGTGGCTGAGCGGGATCGATTCCGCCGTCGGCGAACCGGTCCAGGGTGTCCACGCCGATGGTCAGTCCGGTCAGATCGCCGGTGAGCGCACCGGGATAGTCGTCGACCGGCGTGTGCGCACTGTAGGGATCGGCCGGGTCGTAGCCCGCCAGCACCGACAGCAGCAGGGCGCAGTCGGCGGCCGACCGAGCCATCGGGCCCGGATGGTCGAGGGTGTAGCCCAGCGGAACCACACCGGACTTCGGGACGCGGCCGAAAGTCGGCTTCAATCCGGTGATTCCGTTGAAGGCGGCTGGGATCCGGATACTGCCCGCGGTGTCGGTCCCGACGGCGCCGAGGAACATCCCGGCGGCCACGCCGCTGCCCGATCCCGAACTCGACCCGCCCGCCCAGCGGGACGAATCCCACGGATTACGCGGTACCGGAAAGGGTTTGGCCGGATCCGGGAGACCGATGGCGAATTCCATCGTGGTCACCTTGCCGGTGACGACGGCGCCCGCCTCCTCGAGCCGGCGGACCACCGCGCAATCGCCCTGGGCGGCGCCCCAGCCGGGATCGAGAACCAGGCTCTGCGCGGTGGTCGGTGCGGCGGAATGGGCGAGAATATCCTTGATTCCCATCGGGATTCCGGCCAGCGGGCCGACCGGAACGCCGGCGGCCAGCTTCTCGTCGATGCGCGCGGCCTGTGCGACGGCACGCTCGTCGAACCGCGACAGGTAGACACCGAGCGCCGCGTCGTGCGCGTCGGCGGCGGCGAGGGCCTGTTCGACCAGCCGGGTGGCGGTGGTCTCGCCGGAGCGCAGCGCGGCGGCGGCCTCGGTCAGGCCGGAGAGTACGGGTGGATCGGCGAGTGTCATGGTCGTCCTCACATCAGCGGGGCAGGGTGGCGGTCATGTCGAGGCGGGGAATGGCGCCGAGTTCGAGCTGGATCTCGGCGCGGCAGGAGCCCAGGGCGTAATCGACGGCGACTCCGTCGCGGGTGCGGATGGTCTGTTCCACCAGCAGCACCGGCTCACCGGGCAGGACGTGCAGCAGTGCCGCGGTGCAATCGTCGGCGCGCGCGGCTTGGACGCCGACGTCGCTGCCACCGACATCCACCCGGCCGCCGCGCAGCAGGCTGTAGAAGTCGTCGCCGAATGCGGCCTGGTCGACGCGCGTCGCCTCCGGCGCGCGCAAATAATTGGTGAACACCGCGAGCGGGCGGTCGTCGAGCAGCAGGACGTATTCGACGCACAGACAGTCGTCTCCGGGCCCGACGCCGGCCAGATGGGCGGCGATCACCGGCGGTGCCGGAATCCAGGCCCAATACAGCAGGCGAGGTGAGATCCGGCCCAGGGCCAGGTGCTGCTCGAGCGTCCGGCCCTCCGGCGGCAGCGCGCCGGAGACGACGTAGTGCTCACCGACCGCCACCGTCCCCACGCCGCGGCGTCGCTCGATCAGACCATCGGCGCGCAGCATGCTCAGCGCGGCGCGGACCACATCACGCGGGAGATGGTGGCGCGCCATCAATTCCGGCTCGCCGGGCAACCGTCCGGTGCCGAACGCGCCTGCCCGCAGATCGGCGCGCAGCAGATCCCGCAGCCGCCGGGCGGGCAACTGCGCTGCGGCGGGCAGGATTTCGCGCATCTGATCGTCGAAGGCCCGGCGGTCGCGGGCAGTCCGATCGGAGTGGAGCTGTTCGGAGCGGTGGTGCATGCCGGTAGCGTGCAGAGAATCCGCGTTACGCGACAAGGGCTTGCGGTAAAGACCTGGTTACGCGGCCGGTCGGCCTGGACCGGACCGGCGTGACCAGCGGTTTCAGGTGCGGCTGGACGGCATTTCGCGGCCGCGCCGCGCTATGCGATCCGGCCCGCAACATCGGTGCCGGGAGTTACGCGGGCGTGCGGCAGTGAGACCGAGCGCGCGACGTGTCCGATCCGTTCAAGACATTCCCGGCGCCCTGGGGGTTGACTGCCTGCGGACAACGACGAGAACGGAGGTATCGGGGTGCGAGCACAGATCCACGCGATCACGCTGGGCGTGCGCGATCTGGAGGTGTCGCTGCGGTTCTACCGGGCGCTCGGACTGGAGTCGCCGGGGATCATCGGAACCGAATTCCGGCCGGATGCGGAGAATCCCGGTGGGGCGGTGGTGATGTTCACGCTCGGCAACGGGGTGACGCTGGCGCTCTACGGGCGCGACGACCTGGCCAAGGATGCGGGTATCCCGCCGGAACGTATGCACGGTTCCGCGATGAGTCTGGGCTGGTTCGTCGACAGTGACGCCGAGGCGGAACGAGTTCTGGAACTCGCCGGCGCGTCGGGCGGCACCGTGGTCCAGCCCGCGCGCACGCGGCCGTGGGGGATCTACGCCGGCTACTTCGCCGACCCCGACGGGCATCTGTGGGAAGTCGTGCACTTCGCCGAGCCCGGGGCCGCCGAGTCCGGAGCTGCCGAGTCCGGAGCGGCCCAGTCCTGAGGGCCCGGGTGAGGGCCGAGCCCTGACCGGCCCGGCCCTGACCGGCGCAGCCCTGAGGGCCCAGCCCCTGAGTTGCCGAGCCTCGCGTCGCCCCGCCGGGAGTCGGCGGGGCGATCGCTCACCCCTGCGCCGAGTCGCCGCCGTCCCGGTACAGCGCGGCGATGGCCGCGATATCGGCGCCGGGATTCGTTCGTGCCGCATCCTCGTAACGCTTGCGGACGATTTCCGCCAACGGCAGGTGGGCGCCCGCCTCCGCGGCGAGGTCGAACGCGAGCCCCGCGTCCTTGGCGCCCAGGACGGTCGTCCACCATCCGTCCGGAGAGGCGGTGAGCACGGCATCGAAGCGGTTGGCCAGGGCGGGCGCGACGACCGGCGCGTCGGCGAGCAATTCGCGCAGCTGATCGTCGCCGAGTCCGCCGCATCGCCCCACGGCGAACGCCTCCGCCAGCGCCGCCACCCCGGTGATCAGCAGAAAGTTCGTGGTCACCTTGGCGGTCAGCGCATGGGCCGCCGACTCGTAGTGGCGCACCCGCTCGGAGAGCGTGCCGAGCAGAGGTGCGAGCCGGTCCCGCAGCGGTGCGGGCCCACCGGCCAGCAGCGTCGCCTTCCCGGCTGTGACCGCGCCGGGCGCGCCCACGATCGGAAGGGCGAGGAACCGGTCACCGAAGGCGTCGGCGAGGGCGGCGCCCAATGCGGGGGAGACGGTCGAACAGTCGATGTACGGGGTCCTGGAATCGAGGGATGTCTGCAGCTCGCCGAAGGCCACCGAGGTCACCGCCGCGTCGTCGGCGAGCGCGGTGAGGGCCGCGTCGACCCCCGACACGGCCGCTGCGACAGTGCCGGCCTCCGTCGCGCCGGCCGAAATCAGTTCGGCCGCTTTGCCTTCCGTGCGGTTCCACACCGTCACCCGGTGCCCGCCGTCGAGCAGGCGCCCGGCCACGGCGCGGCCCATCCGTCCCATGCCCAGTACCGCGATATGCACTGTTGCCTCCTCGTCTCGGTCCCGGCCGGCGCACGACACCGACCCTGCCTTCCCACTGTCCCGCAGTGCGCCGCGGCGGTCGCGATCGCCCTCGGTGATAGGCGAATCGTACAAGTGACCAGGAACGCCGCTGCGGTAGTATCGCCCGTGGGCGACGCGAAGCGATTCTGCGCCAGCTGTTTTCGACGCTCTCCTCCGATCCGGGGGAGTGCCGATGGGGTGGAGGCCCCCGGATCGAGTTGTGATATAGATCACAATTCGGTCCCGGTGCCGACTTTTGTGCTGAAAACCCTTTCCAACTGCTTTGCGTTGTCTTTACTATTAAGCGCGTTGTGCCGCTGCCGGGCTCGCATGTCCGGATGCGTCGCAGGCACAACACATCTCGCGTTATCCGCTTCGCCCGCCCCCTCTCGATGCCAGTACATGTTCCACCGATGGACCGAACCGACACCGGTTCGGCGAAGGAGAAATATGTCCACCGACACCGACTCGGTCCGACGGACGTCACCTCGGAGCTTCTCGGTCGCTGTACGACATGATCTACCCGCCTCCGTGGTGGTTTTCCTCGTCGCGTTACCCCTGTCCATCGGTGTGGCCGTCGCCATGGGCGCGCCGGTCGCGGCGGGGCTGATCGCCGCTGTCGTCGGCGGTCTGGTCGCCGGGCTGTGTGGCGGTTCGGTCCTGCAGGTCAGCGGGCCCACCGCCAGCCTCACCGTCGTGGTGGCCGAGTCCATACACCAGTTCGGCTGGGCGACAACCTGTTTCATCACCGTGTGCGCCGGTGCGCTGCAGGTGGTGTTCGGCCTGAGCCGCATCGCGCGCGCCGCGCTGGCCATCGCGCCGGTGGTGGTGCACGCCATGCTCGCCGGCATCGGCGTGGTGATCGCACTGCAGCAGTTGCATGTGCTGCTGGGCGGGCAGACGCTGAGCTCGTCGTGGGCGAGCATCGTGCAGCTGCCGCATCAGCTGACCGTGATGCACGCCGGGGACGCGCTGGTCGGCGGGGTGGTGATCGCGATCATGCTGGGCTGGCGCTATCTGCCCGGCCGAGTGCGGGCGGTCCCGGCGCCCCTGGCCGCGGTGGTCGCCGCGACCGCGCTCGCGATGGTGGTCCCCACCAGCGTGGAGCGCATCACCCTGCACGGCTCGCTGTTCGACGCGATGTCGTTACCGCAACTGCCGCACGGCAATTGGAGCGCCGTCGTGCTGACCGCGTTCACCATCGCGCTGATCGCCAGTGTGGAGACGCTGCTGTCCGCGGTGGCCGTGGACCGGTTGCGGCCGGAGTATCGCACCGACCTCGACCGCGAACTGCTCGGTCAGGGCGTGGCGAATATGACCTCCGGCATGCTCGGCGGCCTGCCCATCGCCGCGGTCATCGTCCGCAGCATCACCAACGCCAAGGCCGGCGCGCGAACCAAGTCCTCCACCATGCTCAGCGGCGTGTGGGTGCTGGTGTTCTCCGTCGCGCTGGTGGAGGTGGTGCGCCAGATTCCGAAGGCCGCCCTGGCGGGCCTGTTGATCGTCATCGGCATCGGACTGGTGAAACTCGCGCACATCCGCCTCGCGCGCCGGGCTGGCGATCTGATCGTCTATGCCGCAACGGTTCTCGTCGTGATCTTCGGGAATCTGTTGCTGGGCATGCTGATCGGGCTGGTGCTCTCGTTCGCGCTGCTCATGTGGCGCGTGGTGCGGGTGGTGATCGTGGCCGCGCCGGTCGGGGACACCGGGCGCTGGCTGGTGACCGTGGACGGTTCGGCCACCTTCCTGGCTCTGCCGCGGCTCACCGCCCAGCTGGCGCAGATCCCCGCGGGGGTTCCGGTGACCGTCGAGATGACCGTCGATTTCATCGACCACGCCGCATCCGACGCCCTGCACGAATGGGCGCAGCGGCACGAAAGCCTCGGCGGCACGGTGCAATTCGTCGAACTCGGCGCCGTCCGGATCGCCGATCTCACCGCGGGCCCGCCCGCGCGCGGGCACGCCCGGCGCATGCTTGACGACGTTCTCGCGCCCTGGCGTCCCACCACCCGATCCGACCGGATCGCCGCCGGGATCGCGGCCTACCACCGCGGCCACGCGCACATGATCCGGCCGCATCTGGACGAACTGCGACACACCCAGGATCCGGAATCGCTGTTCGTCACCTGCGCCGATTCCCGCATCGTGCCCAATGTGATCACCAACAGCGGCCCGGGCGACCTGTTCACCGTGCGCAATATCGGCAATCTGATCCCCGCCGACGGCCGCGACACCTCGGTCGAGGCCGCGCTGGTCTACGCGCTGAACAAACTCGACGTGCGCTCGATCGTCGTCTGCGGGCATTCCGGCTGCGGCGCCATGGACGCGCTGCACCACGGTCTGCACACCGGCTCGGGTCTCGACGACTGGCTCGCGCACGGACGCCCGGCGCTCGAGCGCTTCCGGGCTGGACATCCGGTCGCGGCGGCGGCCGCGGCCGCCGGCTACGGCGAGGTCGACCAGCTGGGCATGGTGAACGTGGCCGTGCAGATCGAAACACTGTCCGCCCATCCCGTCGTGCGTCGCGGAATCGAGGCCCGCGGTGTGGTGCTGTCGGGACTGTTCTTCGATATCGCCACCGCTCGCGTGCTCGCGATCACGCCCGACGGTATCGCCGATATCGACGACCTCCGGCACCCGGTGCCGGTGCCGGTTTCCTGAAAGGAGCATTCCCAGTTTTGGCAATTCCCCGGGTGGAAAACGTGCGCTGAGCGGGCGCACAGTGGTGCCGGTGCAGGTCACAGCTCCAGGGCGTGGGGGCCGTCACATCGAATCCGGAACGTGCGCGAGGCTAAATATCCTTTTCTAAGGCTTTGCTTAGTCTTTACTATTAGGGTTGCCCTCGCTTCCGGCTCACTGCTGGACAACGAAGTCTCGCAGCTGAATTCGATGCCTGGAGAACATGTTCGACCGACCGGACCGCCGCGGCGGCTCCGGTGAAGGAGCAATATGTCCACCGACACCGTCGCTACGTCCAGACCCTCGGCCCCGCCGGGCCCCAGCTGGTCGGACCGGATGAACTCGGTCCTTCGACACGATCTGCCCGCTTCCGTCGTCGTCTTTCTCGTCGCTCTGCCGCTCTCGATCGGCATCGCGGTCGCCACCGGCGCTCCGGTCGCGGCCGGACTCATCGCCGCCGCCGTCGGCGGCATCGTGGTGGGAACTCTGGGGGGCTCCGTCCTGCAGGTCAGCGGCCCGGCCGCCGGACTGACCGTGGTCATGGCCGAGACCATCAATCAATTCGGCTGGAAGACAACCTGTTTCATCACCGTCGGCGCCGGCCTGCTGCAGATCGTGTTCGGCCTGAGCCGGATCGCGCGCGCCGCGCTCGCCATCGCCCCGGTAGTCGTCCACGCCATGCTCGCCGGCATCGGCATCACGATCGCCTTGCAGCAGGTTCATGTCCTGCTCGGCGGATCGTCGCAGAGCTCGGCGTGGGAGAACGTCACCGAATTACCGAATCAGCTGCTGCACCTCAGCGGTATCGACGTCGTGATCGGCTGTCTGGTCATCGCGATCATGCTCGGCTGGCGCTACGTGCCGGCCAAGATCCGGGTGGTGCCCGGACCGTTGGTGGCGATCGTGGTCGCCACCGCGCTGTCGCTGGTGCTGCCCGGAGACCCCGCCCGCATCACGATGAGCGGTTCGCTGTTCGACGCCATCGGCCTGCCGAACATGCCCAGCGGAGACTGGAGCGGCGTCGCACTGGCGGTGCTGACCGTGGCCCTGATCGCCAGCGTGGAGAGCCTGTTGTCGGCGGTCGCGGTCGACAAGATGCACACCGGCCCGCGGACCAACTTCGACCGTGAGCTCATGGCCCAGGGCGCGGCCAACGTGACCTCGGGCATGATCGGCGGCCTGCCGGTCACCGGCGTGATCGTGCGCAGTGCGACCAATGTGACCGCCGGTGCGCGCAGCCGGGCCTCGGCGCTGCTGCACGGCGTCTGGGTGCTGCTGTTCTCGATCGCCCTGGTGGGTGTCGTCGAGCAGATCCCGAAATCGGCCCTGGCCGGACTGCTGGTGATGATCGGTATCCAGCTGGTGAAGCTCGCGCACATCAAGATCGCGCACCGCACCGGTGAACTGGTGATCTACGCGGTGACCATCGCCGCGGTGGTGTTCCTGAATTTGCTCGAGGGTGTGCTGATCGGCCTGGTCGTCGCCTTCGCCCTGCTGCTGTGGCGCGTGGTGCGCGTCTCGGTCGAGGCCGCTCCGGTCGAGGGAACCGACCGGTGGCTGGTGAGCGTGGACGGCACCTGCACCTTCCTGGCCCTGCCGAAGCTGACCGGGCAGCTGGCCAAGGTGCCCGCCGGTGCCGATGTTCTGGTGGAGCTGACGGTCGACTTCCTAGACCACGCCGCCTACGACGCCATCCACTCCTGGGCGCAGCAGCACGAAAGTACCGGTGGCACAGTGGAATTCGTCGAGATCGGAACGGCGCGGATGGCCGATGCCGCAGAGCGCCCGCCGCGGCGCGCCCGGGCCCGCGGGCTGCTCGACGACGTCCTGGGACCGTGGCGTTCCGAGGGTGGCAATCCGGTCGCCGCCGGTGTCGCCGCCTACCATCGCAGCCACGCGCACGTGATGCGGCCGCATCTGGACGAACTGCGCGACGGGCAGGACCCGGACTCCTTCTTCCTCACCTGCTCGGACTCGCGGATCGTGCCGAATGTGATCACCAACAGCGGCCCGGGTGACCTGTTCACCGTCCGCAATATCGGCAATCTGATCCCCGCGCGCGGCACCGACGTGTCGGTGGACGCCGCGCTCGGCTTCGCGCTGCACAACCTGTCGGTGCGCAACGTCGTGGTGTGCGGACATTCCGGCTGCGGTGCGATGAACGCTCTGCTGTCCGACCGGTCCGCGGGCCCCGATATCGACGATTGGCTGGCCCACGGCGCCGCGGCCCTGCAGCGCTACCGAGCCGGCCATCCGGTGGCGGCGGCCGCGGCGGCCGCCGGGTACGGCCCGGCCGACCAGCTGAGCATGGTCAACGTCGCGGTCCAGCTCGAGACGCTGCGGGAGCATCCGGTCGTCGCCCGGGCCGTCGAGGAGCGCGGTGTTGCGCTTTCGGGCCTGTTCTTCGATATCGGAACCGCACGGGTCCTCGAGGTCACCACCACCGGCATCGCCGAGATCACCGAGGCCGAGCGACCCGGAATACCCGCCCGGGATCGGACCCACGCCTGATCCGGGCGCGGGGTGCGCGAGTTCGGCAGCCCGACAGCCGAACTCGCGCACCCGTCCGGCGCGTCTGATCGTCGCCGTCGCCCGCGCCGATACGCTGAGCGACGCACCCCGAAAGCCGCGGCCGACGCCTCGATCCGAGCGCGGCGGACATGCCATGGTGGAGGTGGTGCATTCGGTGAATCGACGTGGATCGGAGTCGGAGGGAAATGGTTGCGCAGTCGGTGGAGTCCGGGGTGCCCGCCCAGGTGGCCGGCATCAAACTCACCGAGCCCGCGTGGCTGTCGGAACGGATCGCCGATATGGGCATCTCCTGGGGTACAGGCAATTCCCGCGTGTCGGGCACGCTGTGGTGGTGTATGGCCGCCTCGGCGCTGGTCGATCCGATCACCGAGGCGTACGCGAGCGGCGCACCGGCGCCCGACCCCACGCTGGAACGGCTGCGCTGCGAGATCCGGCCCGACGGTGGCATCGAGCGGATCGTGCCCGACGCCGTGAGCGAGTCCGAAGCGGTCGGCGCGGCGCTGGGGGAGTCGCTGCGGCGCGTCATCCCGGTGGTGGCACGGGTGACCGGCGCCGGTCCGGCGGCGCTGTGGGCGATCGTCGCCGATGCGATCGGTAACCGGGCCATCGACGCGGGCGACCCCGAGGCGGGTGCGCGGCTGGCCGCCCAGGTCGGTGAACGGTTGCCCGCGCCGCGATTCACCGATGTCGAATCCCGCACGTTCGTGCGGCGGATCTCCTGCTGCCTGGTCTACGAGGTGCCCGGCTGCGGTATGTGCACCAGCTGCCCGAAAAGGACCGCCGCCGAGCGCGAGCGGCTGCTTACCGAGCTGGCCCGGCGCGGATGAGCGGGTCGCGGCCGGTTCGCGGCCGGTCCATCGGCGCGCGACCGGTACTGTCCCGATAGCATTGGTCGCGCCGGTGACTTTTCTGTTCGTCGACCGGCCTGGACCGAGAATGCCGACATGTTCAAGGAGAGCGCAGCCGTGACCACCTCAGCCCGCATAACCCCCGCCGCCCTCGTCCGGGTGCCGGCCGGGACGACGGCGGGCGCCGCGGTGCGCGAAGCGGGCCTGCCCACCAAGGGCCCCGACACCGTCGTCGTCGTGCGCGACGGCGAGGGCAACCTCAAGGATCTGTCCTGGGTGCCGGAGACCGACGTCGAGGTCGAGGCCGTGACCGCCGGCTCCGAGGACGGCCGCAGCGTCATCCGCCATTCGGCCGCCCACGTGCTGGCCCAGGCGGTGCAGCAGGAGTTCCCCGAGGCCAAGCTCGGCATCGGCCCGCCGATCAAGGACGGCTTCTACTACGACTTCCAGGTCGAGCGGCCGTTCACCCCGGAGGATCTGGCCAAACTCGAATCCCGGATGAAGAAGATCGTCAAAGGCGCGCAACGGTTTTCGCGCCGGGTGGTCGAGGTCGACGAGGCTCGGGTGGAATTGGCCAAGGAGCCGTTCAAACTCGAGCTGATCGGCGACAAATCGGGAATCGACGACCCCGAGATCATGGAGGTCGGCGGTAACGAGCTGACCATCTACGACAATCTCGACCCGCGCACCGGCGAGAAGGTGTGGGGCGACCTGTGCCGCGGCCCGCATATCCCGACCACGAAGTTCATTCCCGCGTTCAAGCTGACCCGCTCCTCGGCGGCCTACTGGCGTGGTGACCAGAACCGCGAGGATCTGCAGCGCATCTACGGCACCGCATGGGAGTCGCCGGAGGCGCTGGAGAACCATCTGCGCATCCTGGAAGAGGCCGAGAAGCGCGATCACCGCAAACTCGGCCTGGAACTGGATCTGTTCTCCTTCCCGGACGAACTGGGTTCGGGCCTGCCGGTGTTCCATCCCAAGGGCGGCATCATCCGCAAGGAACTCGAGGACTATTCCCGTCGTCGCCACATCGCCGCGGGCTACGAATTCGTCAACACCCCGCATATCACCAAGGGGCATCTGTTCGAGGTCTCCGGACACCTCGACTGGTATCGCGAGGGCATGTTCCCGGCCATGCACCTCGACGCGGAATACAACGACGACGGCACCGTGCGCAAGCCCGGCCAGGACTATTACGTCAAGCCGATGAACTGCCCGATGCACAATCTGATCTTCCGCTCGCGCGGCCGGTCGTATCGGGAGCTGCCGCTGCGGCTGTTCGAATTCGGGTCGGTGTATCGCTACGAGAAGTCCGGTGTCGTCCACGGGCTGACCCGGGTGCGCGGCATGACCCAGGACGACGCGCACATCTACTGCACCAAAGAGCAGATGCACGCCGAGCTGACCTCGACCCTGCAGTTCGTGCTGAGCCTGCTGCGCGACTACGGTCTCGACGATTTCTACCTGGAATTGTCGACGAAGGACCCGCAGAAGTTCGTGGGCTCGGACGAGTTGTGGGAGGAGGCCACCGACACGCTGCGCAAGGTCGCCACCGATTCGGGTCTGGACCTGGTCCCGGATCCGGGTGGCGCCGCGTTCTACGGCCCGAAGATCTCCGTGCAGGCCAAGGACGCGCTGGGCCGTACCTGGCAGATGTCGACCATTCAGCTCGATTTCAACCTGCCCGAGCGCTTCGGCCTCGAATACACCGCCTCCGACGGCACCAAGCAGCGGCCGGTGATGATCCACCGCGCCCTGTTCGGGTCCATCGAGCGATTCTTCGGCGTGCTCACCGAGCATTACGCGGGCGCGTTCCCGGCCTGGCTGGCGCCCGTGCAGGTGGTCGGCATCCCGGTCGCCGACGCGTTCGCCGAACACCTCGACTCCGTGGTGGAGGAACTGCGCGCGCACGGTGTGCGGGCCGAGGTCGACCGCAGCGACGACCGGATGCAGAAGAAGATCTTCAACCACACCGCGCAGAAGGTGCCGTTCATGCTGCTGGCCGGCGAGCGCGATGTGAACGCCGGTGCGGTGAGCTTCCGATTCCGCGACGGCACGCAGGTCAACGGCGTGCCGGTCGCCGATGCGGTGGCGACCGTCGTCGACTGGATCTCGCGGCGCGACAACGCCTCGCCGAGCGCGGAAGGATTCGAGGTCCGGACCGGTGGGGCGTGAGTGAGGGCATGGTGGAAGAGGCTGTGACGCAACAGGATCCGGGTCGGATCGTCGACACGGGAGCGGGGGACCCGGACCGGTTGCAGCGATTGTGGACCCCCTACCGGATGTCCTACATCACCGGCGCGGTCGCAGCCGATCGCGACAGCCGGAGCGCACCGGTCGACGCCGACGCGCCCGCCGGTGCCGAGGAGAAGACCTCGGCCGGGCTGAAGCATCCGTTCACCGAGATCCCGAAGATGTCGGACGAGGACGGACTGGTCATCGCTCGCGGTGAATGGGTGTTCGCGGTGCTCAACCTCTACCCGTACAACCCCGGCCACATGATGGTGGTGCCCTACCGGCGGGTGGCCGACCTCGAGGATCTCACCCCCGAGGAGAGCGCCGAACTGATGGCGTTCACCCAGCGGGCGATCCGGGTGATGAAGAAGGTGTCGCGGCCCGAGGGATTCAACGTCGGGCTGAATCTCGGCGGGGTGGCCGGTGGCTCGCTGGCCGACCACCTGCACCAGCACATCGTTCCCCGCTGGGGTGGGGACGCCAATTTCATCACCGTCGTCGGCGGGGTGAAGGTGATGCCGCAGTTGCTGCGGGAGACGCGGGCCCTGCTGGCCGGGGCGTGGCACGAGGCGAAGGAAGTCGAGTAGCGTGCTGAGCTTCTTCGGTCGGGAGACGTTCGCCAAGGCGACCGCGCCGCTGGGACGGGCGCTGGTGAGCACCGGGCTCACGCCCGACGCGATGACGCTGATCGGCACCACCGCCTCGATCGTCGCCGCGGTGACGCTGTTCCCGACCGATCACCTGTTCTGGGGAACATTGGTGATCTGGCTCTTCGTCATGTTCGACATGCTCGACGGGGCGATGGCCCGCGCCCGCGGCGGCGGCACGAAATACGGTGCGGTCCTCGACGCCACCTGTGACCGCGTCGCCGACGGCGCCATCTTCGGTGCGCTCGCGTGGTGGTCGGTGTATCACGAGCACAGCAAGCATCTGTTCGTGGCGACGCTGGTGGTCCTGGTGACCTCGCAGGTGATCTCCTATGCCAAGGCGCGCGCGGAGGCGAGCGGGCTGTCGGCCGACGGCGGGATCATCGAACGTCCCGACCGTCTGGTGATCGTGCTGGTCGGGGCCGGCCTCACCGGCATCGGTGGCTATTTCGACGTCGAGTGGCTCACCTACGCGGTCTATGTCGCGATGTACATCCTGGCGGTGCTGAGCATCGTCACCGTCTTCCAACGAGTCCTGGCGGTACGGAATTCGGCCGGTGCCCGCGATGTGATCGCGCCGGTCAACAAGGCCGACTCCGATACGGCGAAATGAAGGTGGTAGAGGGCGTGACGCAGATGAGGGCGGCGCTGACCGATGGGGCCTATGCGGGCGGGTGGCGACTGGTGCGGGGGCTGCCGGAGCGCACCGCACGCCGCTGGTTCGACTTCGGGGGTGATTGGGCGGCTCGGCGCGCGAACCGTGCCGCCCGGCGCGGTCAGGGACCGAATCAATTGCGCCGCAACCTCGCCCGGGTGCTGGGCGTCGATCCACTCGAGGTGCCCGACGAGTTGATCCACGCCTCGATGCGCTCGTACGCGCGGTACTGGCGTGAGGCGTTCCGGCTGCCGGCCCTCGACCATGCGGCACTGGCGGATTCGCCGCTGATGCCGTTTCCGGAGGGGCTGGAACATCTCGACGAGGCACTGGCGCAGGGGCGCGGCGCGGTCTTGGTGCTGCCGCATTCGGGAAACTGGGATATGGCCGGGGTGTGGCTGGTGCAGCACTACGGCAGCTTCGCCACGGTCACCGAACGGCTGCGACCGGAATCGCTGTTCGAGCGCTTCGTGGCCTACCGGGAGAGCCTGGGGTTCGAGGTGTTCCCGCTGACCGGCGGGGAGCAGCCGCCGTTCCGGCAGCTCGCGCAACGGTTGCGCGACAACAAGGTGGTCTGCTTGATGGGCGAGCGCGATCTCACCGGCAAGGGCGTGCCGGTGGAGTTCTTCGGCGAACGCACCTGGATGCCGGCGGGCGCGGCGAAATTGGCCATCGAGACCGGCGCCGCGCTGATGCCGGTGCACGCCTGGTTCACGGTGGACGAGCAGGGCCGTGAGGGATGGGGGATGAAAACCGAAGTGCCGCTGGATGTTTCGGAGGGTGTCGCGGCGGCCACGCAGCAGCTGGCGAATCGCTTCGCGGCCAATATCGCCGAACACCCCGCCGACTGGCATATGTTGCAGCCGCTGTGGGAGGGGGATCTGTCCCCCCAGCGCCTGGAGCGGATCGCGGCCGCGCAGGCCGTGCGCGGCGGTGAGCGGCCCGCCGGAGACGCGGTGTCATGAGAATCGGCATGGTCTGCCCGTACTCGTTCGACGTGCCGGGCGGAGTGCAGTCACATGTCGTGGAGCTGGCGCAGGTGCTGATCGAGCGCGGCCACAAGGTGAGCGTGCTGGCGCCGGCCTCCGACGACACGGAACTGCCGGAATTCGTCGTCTCGGCCGGGAAGGCGGTGGCGATTCCGTACAACGGTTCGGTGGCGCGGCTGTCGTTCGGGCCGACCGCCTACACCCGGTTGCGGCGCTGGATCGCCGACAACGACTTCGAGGTCCTGCACGTCCACGAACCCAACGCCCCGAGCATCTCGATGCTGGCGCTGAAGGTGGCCGAGGGACCCATCGTGGCCACCTTCCACACCTCCACCACGAGATCGCTGGTGCTGGCGACCTTCCAGGGCGTGCTGCGGCCGTATCACGAGAAGATCAGCGGGCGGATCGCGGTCTCCGAGCTGGCGCGGCGCTGGCAGGTGGAGGCGCTGGGCAGCGACGCGGTCGAGATCCCGAACGGGGTCGACGTGCCGGCGTTCGCGAATGCGCCACTGCTGCAAGGGTATCCGCGCGCGGGCGGGACGGTGCTGTTCCTCGGTCGCTACGACGAGCCGCGCAAGGGGATGGCCGTGCTGCTGGGCGCACTGCCCACACTGGTGGCCCGGCATCCGGACGTGGAAATTCTGATCGTCGGCCGCGGGGACGAGGAACGCCTGCGCCGGGAGGCGGGCGAACACGCCGGACATCTGCGTTTTCTCGGTCAGGTCTCGGATGCGGAGAAGGCGTCCGCTATGCGCAGTGCCGATGTGTACTGCGCGCCGAACCTGGGCGGGGAGAGTTTCGGCATCGTGCTGGTGGAGGCGATGGCCGCCGGAACCGCCGTGGTCGCCAGCGAATTGGACGCCTTCCGCCGGGTGTTGCGCGACGGGACCGCGGGTGTGCTGGTGCCGGTGGGTGACTCCGCGGCGCTGGCCGAGGTGATCGACGGGCTGCTCACCGACCGCGCCCGCCGCGAGGATCTGGTGCGCACCGCGGACCAGGTTGTCGGCGAATACGATTGGCCGGTGGTGGCCGAACAGATTCTGAGGGTGTACGAGACGGTCACCGTCGGCGACGCCCGGGTGAGGACCGCTGGATGATCACCTTCTCCGCGACGACCATCCTGGTCCTCGCGCTGATCGCGGCGGTGATCATCGCCATCGGAGTATGGGCCTACTCCACCGCCAACCGGCTCGACCGGCTGCACGTGCGCTCTGACCAGGCCCGCGACGCCCTGGAGTCCGCCTTGGCGCGACGCGCGGTGGTGGCCCGCACGGTCGCGATCTCGATGGCCGGGCCGATGTCGGAGTCCACGGCGGCGGAGCAGTCCAAACGGCTGATCGCATTGGCCGACCGGGCCGAACGCGCCGACTGGAACGATCGCGAAACCGCGGAGAACCAGCTCGCGGCCGCGCTCTCCGCGGTCGACATCACCTCGTTGCGTCCGCAGCTGGTGGCCGAACTCGCCGACGCCGAGGCGCGGGTACTGATCGCGCGCCGCTTCCACAACGACGCCGTGCGCGACACGCTGGCGCTGCGTACCCGGCGCCCGGTGCGGTTGCTGCACCTGGGCGGTACCGCGCCGCTGCCCACGTATTTCGAGATCGCGGAGCGGGTCACCCCGGCGGCGACCACCGGACTCGAGGTCGACACCGTGCGCACCTCGGCCCGGGTGGTGCTGCTCGACGACGAGGATCGCGTGCTGTTGATGCGCGGCCACGACCCCCAGACTCCCGATTCGCCGTTCTGGTTCACCGTCGGCGGCGGCATCGAACCGGGGGAGACGCTGCGGACCGCGGCGGTGCGCGAGGTCTGGGAGGAAACGGGCCTGGCGCTGGACTCCACGCTGCTGCGCGGCCCGATCTGGCGGCGGGTCGCGGTCTTCCCGTTCAACGGGGAGCTGATCCGCTCCGAGGAACTGTTCTTCGTCGCCCGGGTGCGCTGGTTCGACCCGAAGCCCGCGGATCCGAGTGTCTGGGAACGTCGCTGCGTCACCGCCTACCGCTGGTGCCTGTCGCCGGATATCGCCGAACTCGACCGGATCGGCGAAACGGTGTACCCGTACCACCTGGACAACCTGCTGGCCGAGGCGCTCGCCGCCGCCGGTTCCGAGATCGAGCCGGAGGTCCGGTCGATCCGCTGAGCCGCGGCGATTATTCGGGCCGCCTCACGCCGCGGCGTATCCGGTGAACGTGTCCGCGAGCACGACAACCATCCGGCCGCCCATCGCTTCCACCGTCGAGCGCAATCTGGGATCACCACTGGGCGGCAGCGACATCGACCATGCGGTCGAACCGTCGCCGGCGTCGATAGCGTGCACGGCGGCGCCGTCCGCGAGAACGAGGTGCCGACCGTCGGTGAGGCCGTCGCGCACCGTGTTCGCGAGCCGCGCCGGCTGCTGCCATACCTGGTGTCCGTCGGCGAGATCGAGGCCGATCAGCGCCGTCCCGTCGAGCGATCGGACGATCACCGTGTGATCCACTACTCCTTCGACCGCGCCCTGGCGACCCGTGGGCTCGTCGAGGCCGATCTGTGGATTGGTCCACAGCACTCGCCCTGTCGTTCGGTCGTAGGCACTCTCGCCGGTGAGGATCGGCGGCGGCGACGCGGTCGCGGTCGGATACCACTCGAGCAGGAAACTCGGATTGCCGACTGCGGTGATCGGGTGACCGTTGCGATCGAGAAGTGTGATCGTCCCCGGGCTCCCGCTGCGATCGATCACCTGCCTCGCAATGATCCCGCCGTCGAACACGGCGCCGACGGAGTCGGTGAACAGCGGGTCGCCGGTGCGCAGATCGTAGACACGAACATTGCGGTCGTGGCCGTCCCGGAAGTAGTCGGGCGCATCGAGTCTCGGCCTGACCGCGTCGCCGGGAACCGGTGTCGGATACGTCCGGCGCCAGGTTGCCTCGATGTCGGAAACGGTTCCCCGGGTGACGACGGCGGTCATCCGGTCGGCGGTGCGGCCGGCGACGGAAACCACGCCGTCGCGCACCGCCACGTCCGTCACCTCGAAGTCCGTCGAGCGGTCCGTGGCTATCGTGCCGGTGGCAGCGTCGACGATCAGCACTCGATGGGTGCCGCGGCAGGTCAGCTGGCCGTCGAAGACGCGCTCGTTACAGCTGAGGAGTTCGCCGGCGTCGATCGTCCACCGCACCGCGCCGGTGCCCGGGTCGATGCCGTGCAGCCGTACCGGTCCGGCTTTCGGTGCGGTGCCCGGCCCGGGCTCGCCGGGTACCGCGGTGGCCGCGACGATCATCGGCCCGGCGTCCATCGGCGAACCGTAGCCGTAGTAGTTGTCCAGGCTGTGCGGAAGTGCCAGCAGGACCGCGCCGGGCTCGTGCGACAGATCGGCGGCCCGTAACGTCCATCGCGGCACCGGGGCGGAGTCGAGCCGACCGGAAATCCGGAACCGGCCACCGGCCGCGGGACCCGCCGGCGGCTCCTCCGGCGATCGGTTCACCCACACGACCGCTGCGACTCCCGCCACCACGGCCACGATCAGCACCGCGATCCAGATCCGGCGCGTGCCTCGACCGGTGAGCCAGTGTGCGGCCGCGTTCATCCGGCGGTCTCCTTCATCCGTCCAGCCGGCTCACGCACCGGCCCCACTGTGCGAAAGAGGCAAGGTATCAGCCTCTTTCGAGGTGGGCGATCGCGAGGACGTCCCAGCACCGGTAATGCTGTAGCTCGAAAGCCGCTTCTCGTCGAAGATCCCCATCGTGGTCGGAGAAACTGTCACCGTCCCCGGCGGGCATCGGTCAGCGACGAGGGCGTGCTGCCGGGTTCGGTGTGGATGACCACGCTCCGGAACTCCCGGAGGCCGGTGTCAGCGCGACACGGTTGCGAAGTGGCCACCCGGTCAGTGGTGGCCCGAGAGTTCCGTGGCGGATGCCAGTTCCTGGAGGGGAATGGTTGTGTCGGACCAGGTTTCGGGAGCGTGGGTCGTTCGGGCGGCGATGAGGCTTCGGGCGGTACGCAGGTCGGCGGGACGGCCCACGGCCGCCGCGGCGACCAGTCGACCCGCTCGCAGGGACAGTGCGACGAACTGCCCGGGGGTGTCGGTGGTGCGGACCACGACGTCGTCCTCGGTGTGCGGTCGCCCTGCGAATTGGATCGTGACGCCGTACTGCGTGGTCCAGCCCCAGGTGACCTCTTGCGCGGGGAGAGGTTGTCCGAGAACGGATTTCGCTACAGCGACCCCGTGTGATTGCGCACTGTTCCACTGTTCGCTGCGCCGGTGGACCCCGAATTCCGGATCGTAGACGGCGGCGGCGTCACCGGCGGCGAAGACATTCGGCGCCGAGGTCGTATAGGACTCGTCGACGAGGATCCCGTCCCCGACGGCGAGTCCGGCCTGCCGGGCCACCTCGGTCTCCGGTTCCGCGCCGATCGCGACGAGTATGGCGGCGGCGGTCCACTGACGTCCGTCGACAGCGATGGCCCGGATATCGCCGTCGCCACCGTCGATCCGGTCCAGCACCACCGCGTCGTGAATGTCGACGCCCTTGCCGGCGTGCAGGTTTCGGCAGTGCGCGCCGATCGCCGCCGGGGCCACCCGCTCCAGCGGAGCGTCACCCGCGTGCACGATCGTCACCGCCGCCCCGAGTCCACGCGCCGTCGCGGCGGCCTCGCAGCCGACCAGGCCGCCGCCCACCACCAGCAGTGATCCACCGGTCACCACGGCCGCGCGCAACGCATCGACATCCGCCGCGGTGCGCAGCGTGTAGGCGCCCGACTCGGGCCCGGGCAGTTCTCGGGCGCGCGCGCCCGTGGCGAGCACCAGGGCGTCGTAGCCGAGGGTTTCGCCGGTGCCCAGATGTAGCCGGTCGCGGTCGACGTCGATGCCCGCGACCGGGGTCCCCGGGCGCACCTCGATGCCGAGTTCGCGCCACGATTCCGCGGATTCGAGCAGGAGCCGGCGTTCGTTCGCGGTGCCGGCGAGCAATTCCTTGGAGACCATCGGGCGGCGGTAGGGCAGCCGGTCCTCCGCGCCGAGCAGCACGATCTCACCGCTGTAGCCCTCGGTGCGCAGGGTGCGGGCGGCGGTGGCGCCCGCGACCCCCGCACCCACGACGACGATGCGTCCGGTCATGCGCGACTGACCTCGACCATCTCGAAATCCGCCTTGGCCGCACCGCAGTCGGGGCAGGACCAGTCGTCGGGAATGTCGTCCCAGCGGGTGCCCGGCGCGATGCCGTCTTCGGGCCAGCCGAGCGCCTCGTCGTATTCGAATCCGCATTGCAGGCAACGGAACAGCTTGTAGTCGCTCATATCAGGCGCCTTTCGTGAGGGTCGGATCGTGGCTCGCGAGATCGAAATCGACCTTCTCCCGGACGCCGCAGTCGGGGCAGCACCAGTCGTCGGGTATCGCCGACCACGCGGTGCCGGGCGGAAAGCCCTCGCGAGGTGCGCCCTCGGTTTCGTCGTACACGTAATCGCAGACGGGGCAACGGAATCGGGACATCAGGCGACCCCGTACTTCGCGAAGGCCCGATCGCGCTTGCGGGGCTGGATGTTGACGCGGGTGATGTCACCGCCGTAGTGCGCGAGCACGCGCTTGTCCATCACGCGGCGCCACAGCGGCGGGAAATAGGCGACGGTGATCATGCTGGCGTAGCCGCTGGGCAGATTCGGCGCGCCGTCCATACTGCGCAAGGTCTGATAGCGCCGGGTGGGGTTGGCGTGATGGTCGCTGTGGCGCTGCAGGTGGTAGAGGAAGATATTGGTGACGATGTGGTCGGAGTTCCAGCTGTGCTCCGGCGTGCAGCGTTCGTAGCGCCCGGCCGCCGTGCGCTGCCGCAGCAGGCCGTAGTGCTCGAGGTAGTTGACCGTCTCCAGCAGCGAGAAGCCGTACACCGCCTGCAGCACCAGGAACGGCAGCACGCCGGGGCCGAAGATCGCGGCCATCGCGCCCCACAGCACCACCGACATCAGCCAGGCGTTGAGCACGTCGTTGTGAATCGTCCACGGCCGCTTGCCCATCCGCTGCAGGCGAGTCTTCTCGAGCGACCAGGACGAGCGCAGGCTGCCCCACACACTGCGCGGCAGGAAGGTCCAGAACGATTCGCCGAACCGGGAACTGGCCGGATCCTCCGGTGTCGCCACCCGTACGTGGTGGCCGCGGTTGTGCTCGATGTAGAAGTGGCCGTAGAACGTCTGCGCCAGCGTGATCTTCGACAGCCAGCGCTCCAATTCGTCCTTCTTGTGGCCGAGTTCGTGCGCGGTGTTGATGCCGACGCCGCCCATGGTGCCGATGCTGAAGGCCAGGCCGATCTTCGACACCAGGCTCAGCCCGCCGTCGACACCCAGCCAGGACAGATCGGCCGCACTCCACAGATAGCAGGCGAACACCAGGCTGAGCAGCTGGAACGGGATATAGGCGTAGACGCACCAGCGGTAGTAGCGGTCGTTTTCGAGCTGTTCCATCACCTCGTCGGGCGGATTCTGCCCGTCGGGCCCGAAGAAGCGGTCCAGGATCGGCAGCAGGACGTACACCAGTAGCGGCCCGATCCACCACCACACCGGCGCCGCGTGGTGCCAGCCCAGCTGGTTGAACAGCCACACCAGGCCGGTGGCGAGCAGGACCGCGGTCGGCGGGACGAGGCCGAACAGCCAGAGATGGCGTTTGCGGTCGCGCCACTGCGGCGGCGCGGTCGGGGCCGGATCGCCGATTCGGGATGTGGTCACGGAGTTCTCCTCACGAACGGTACGCGGACTGCGCGCCGGAACGGTGCGCCCGGCGTACGGGCTGCGTGGACGAGGTCGGGGCCGGAGCGCGGCCCGTTCACCTCGGCGTATTTACACTTTCTGAAGAAGTGTTCTCATTGAATACAGATGTAGTGAGATTGTCAATAGTCGAACAGTTTCGTGGACCGTGTACGATCATGGACGTGGCTACCGCGCCGAACTTCCAGTCCGATATGCGCCGACTTCTGCGCGAGCGCGTCATCGAGACCGCTCGTGGCCTGGTCTGTACCGAGGGCTGGGGCGCGGTGAACATGTCGCGGGTGGCCAAGGAGGTCGGTGTCAGCCGGCCGGTGCTGTACAAGGAGATCGGCACCAAACAGGACCTCGCCGATGTGGTGATCGCGAACGAGGTGGACGTCTTCCTGGTCGGGATCGCCGAGAAGCTGGCGGCCCACCCGGACGATGTGATCGCCGGCCTGATCGCGGCCGTGGAGTTCACCCTGCGCAGCGGCGCGGACAATATGCTGCTGAAGGCGGTGCTGTCGGGCCGCTCGGCGCCGGATACCGCACTGCTGCCGGCGCTGATGACCGAACCGGAACCGGTGCTCGGCCGGGCGATCGCCGCGGTGACCGCGACGGTTCGCGCGCAATACGATCTGGCGTCGGTGGGCGACGAGGAACTGGGATCGGTCGCCGAAACCGTTGTGCGCCTCGCCCTCAGTCATCTCTTTCAGCCCACGGGGCCGGTCGAACGGGCGTTGGAGCAGATCCGGGTCGTCGCCGTCGGTCTGTTCGAGCCACTGCTGTCCGAGGCGTGACGATTCGAGCCTGACGATTCGGCGGTGGGAGACGTTGGCTGTCAACGCATTTCGTCGGAAATCCGCCGATTCCGCCGATACCCGGCCGTTGCCGCTGTGTGGCAGGTCACCATCGGTTAGGGTCGAAACCGGTTTGCCGCACACCGAATCCGGCGAACCGGTGTGTGGAGGTGAGGTACCGAATGCATATGTCCTATCTGCTGTACGACTTCCTGCTGCCGTATATCGGCGAGCAGGCCGCGACGTACTGGGCGCAGCTGTTCGTCGTCGACCCGATCTGACGAACAGGTGGCGCCGGCCTGCGGTTACGGTCGTCCGGCGCCACGGGTACCCGCTCTCGGCGCGCCCGTAGCGACGCCGTAGCGGCCGCCTGCCGGGCGTGTGATTCCGGCCGGGGGTGGCTGACCAGTCCAGTGCTCTCGGACTGGCTATCTAGTGGCCTGATCGGGGCGCCTAGAATCGTGGAGGTTCGCATCGCAGCGATGCCTCCTCGAACGAATCCCCGATAATCAGGAGTTTGCCCGTGACAACGCCCGACACCACCTCGACGACCGGCACCGCCCGCGTGAAGCGCGGCATGGCCGAGATGCTCAAGGGCGGGGTGATCATGGACGTCGTCACCGCCGATCAGGCCAAGATCGCCGAGGATGCCGGCGCGGTCGCGGTGATGGCGCTCGAGCGGGTTCCCGCCGACATCCGCGCCCAGGGTGGTGTCGCGCGGATGAGCGACCCGGACCTGATCGACGGCATCGTCAACGCCGTCTCCATCCCGGTCATGGCCAAGGCGCGCATCGGCCACTTCGTCGAGGCGCAGATCCTGCAGAGCCTCGGCGTCGACTACATCGACGAGTCGGAGGTGCTGACCCCGGCCGACTACGCCAACCACATCGACAAGTGGCAGTTCACCGTGCCGTTCGTCTGCGGCGCCACCAATCTGGGCGAGGCGCTGCGCCGTATCACCGAGGGCGCGGCCATGATCCGCTCCAAGGGTGAGGCCGGCACCGGCGACGTATCCAACGCGACCACCCACATGCGCAAGATCCGCGCCGAGATCCGCCATCTGCAGTCGCTGCCCGAGGACGAGCTGTTCGTGGCCGCCAAGGAACTGCAGGCGCCCTACGAGCTGGTCCGTGAGATCGCCGAGACCGGCAAACTGCCCGTGGTGCTGTTCACCGCCGGTGGTATCGCCACCCCCGCCGACGCCGCGATGATGATGCAGCTGGGCGCCGAGGGCGTCTTCGTCGGCTCCGGCATCTTCAAGTCCGGTAACCCGGCCGAGCGTGCCGCCGCCATCGTCAAGGCCACCACCTTCTACGACGACCCCGATGTGCTCGCGAAGGTGTCGCGCGGCCTGGGTGAGGCCATGGTCGGCATCAACGTCGAGGAGATTCCGGAGCCGCACCGCCTCGCCGAACGCGGCTGGTAATTCGGACGGAAGACTTTCCGAGACAACCGCTTTCGCCGGGTCGTCCTGTACGGACGGCCCGGCGTCGTCGTAGGTGAGGGGTAATCGTGCCGCAACCCGGAGACCGTCCCGGAGTGTGCGGTCGGCGCCTCACCTGTCCTGCGCGATCGCCCCGATCCGATCCCGCGCCGCGAACTTCGCGATCGCGGCGGCCGTGACCGGGGTGAAGAAGTTGACCAGGTTGCCGTCCGGATCGCGGACCAGCAACGACCGGTTGCCCCACGGCATCGTCGTCGGTTCGGCGACGATCTCGGCACCGGACAGCTCGCGATGGACGCGGTCCACGTCGGCGACGAGGAATTCGGTGATCACACTGCGGTTGGCGCCCGGAGCGGCGGAATCCGGTGCGAACAGCGCCGTGCGCGTGCTCGCGATCGCGAGGGTGGCGGTGGCGGTCTCGAGCTCGGCGAAATCCTCGGTCGCCCACTGCGCCCGGACGCCGGTCGCGCGCTCGTAGAACGCGACCAGACGGGCGACGTCGCCGGTGATGATGCGGATGGAGACGAAATCCATGACTACTTCCTTGCTGTTGAGAGGCGTTTTCCGCAGCCTAGGAGAAATAGTGGACACAATCGGTCCGGTATCGGAACTAGAGTTTTCCGCATGGCTCGACCCACCGGCCGCGTGCTGATCCTGCTGGAACTCCTGCAGTCCGGCGGTACCCGCACGGTGGCCGAGCTCGCCGACCGGCTGGGCGTCGAGGGACGCACCGTGCGGCGTTATGTGGACCATCTGATCGACCTCGACATTCCGGTGGAGTCCGTGCGCGGCCGCTACGGCGGCTATCGCCTCGCCGCCGGATACCGGCTGCCGCCGCTCATGTTCAGCGACGACGAGGCCCTGGCCGTGCTGCTCGGTCTGCTCGCCGGCCGCCGGAACGGTTGGGCCCCAACGGATGTCACCGCGAGCGAGACGGCTGCCGCCAAGATTCGTCGCGTCCTGCCCGCGCCCCTGACCCGGCGATTGGACACACTGCTGGAATCGTTCGACGTCACCGCGCAGCCGGACGCGGCGGCCCCGGCTCAGGCCGCGGTTCTGCTCGCGATCGCCGATGCGGTACGCCACCGCCGGCCCGTCACCATCCGTTACACCGATCGGCACGGCCGCGGAAGCGAACGCGTCCTGCATGCCTACGGCCTCGTCGCTCACGCCGGGCGGTGGTACGTGACGGGCACAGATCCCCGGCTCGGCGAAGACCGCACCTTCCGCCTGGATCGCGTCACCGATGTGCGAACGCTGCCCGGCTCGTTCGACCCGCCCGCCGGGTTCGACGCCGCACAGCATCTCGTGTCCGGCTTCGCCGCCGCCGACTACCGATACGACATCGGCCTGCGGATCTTCGGCACCACCGAGCAGATCCGCGCCCATCTGCCCGCGACCGTCGCCACCGTGGCCCCCGCCGACGACGAGGAGGCGCCGCAACGCTGGTGGCGCGTCGACGTGCGGGCCGAGCGCCTCGAGTGGCTGCCGCCGGTGCTGGCGGCACTGGATCGCCCGTTCGTCATCGACCGGCCTGAGGAGTTGCGCGACCGCGTCCGGGCCCTCGCCGATCGGCTCGCCGCCTCCGCCCGCCGAACCTGATCGCCCCTTCTCACCGATGCGGCCGCTCCCTGCCGAGCGAATGAGCTTCCCGCTACTGTCTTTCGGGCACTGTGCGATCCTTCGCACCGATCGACGAGACGAGACAGGGGACCACATCCGATGGTTGGGTCAGGGACTGTGGGCCGGGACCTCGATCTGGCGGCGGTGCGGGCGTTCGTCGCCGCGGCCGAGGAGCGGCAGTTCAGTCTCGCCGCTGTGGTTCTGGGCATCAGTCAGCAGGCGGTGTCGAAGCGGATCCCGAAGCTGGAGGACCAGCTCGGGACGGCGCTGTTCGACCGCGTCCCCGCCGGAATCGTGCCGACCGCCGCCGGTGCGCGGCTGCTGCCGCATGCGCGAGCGCTGCTGGCGGTGGCCGAAACCGCGGTGGCGGCGGTCTGTGAGATGCCGCGTCCACTGCGTGTCGCGGTGCAGGGCGAGCGCCAGGGCGCGACCGAGCAGATGCGGTTCTACCTCGACCGCAACCCCGGCGCCGAGACCGAGATCGTGATCTCGAACGTCTTCGTCACGTCGCGGGACATGGTGGTGCACGGCCGCGCCGACGCCGCCTTCGCGCGCCCCTCGGGCGGCCCCCGCCCGCTGCCGCCCGATATCGCGGCCGTCCCCGCCTATGTCGATCCGGCGCATCTGCTCGTCGGCAGGGACCATCCGCTGGCCGGGCGCTCGGCGGTGCCGCTCGGCGAGCTGGCCGCGTACACGGTGTGGATTCCGGGTGCCGGGGTGGCGTCGGAATGGGCCGACTTCTATCGCGAGCTGAGTGAATTCTGCGGTGTCACCATCGATACGACACCGCGCGACCGCACCCGGTTCCCCGGGCCCGACGGTATCGAAGCCATGCTCGCACGCATCGCGGACTCCGACACCCTGGCCACCGTCAGCAGCGATCACTTCCGCAATCCGTGGCATCCGCACATCCGGCGGGTGCCGATCGTCGACCCGACGCCGGCCTATCCGCATGCGCTGCTGTGGTCGACGGCCAACACCCATCCGGGGCTACCGCACCTGATCGAGCATTTCCGCACGACCTACAACCGCGACATCGCCGCCGGCTGCTGGCTGCCCGCCGCCGACCGCGAGCGGTTCGCGGGCTGATCGCCGCGAATCCCGCTGCGCCCCTGCGCATTCGGTTCGGGACCGACGCAGATCAGGATCCGGTGCGCACCGCCGGGCGGTCCGGATGATCCCAGCGCACATCGAAGGTGGGCATGTCGTCGTGCTCGCGATCATGGCGCAGCAGCGCGGGCACGGTCCACCGGTCCGCGGGGTCGGTTCGGCGCAGCAGTGCCGATTCCGACATCTGCAGCCGCACGGTGACGTCGAAATCCAAACCCCGGCCGAGCAACATCGGCCCCGCGACCACCAGGACGAGACCCGGTTCGGCGGGCTGCATGCGCGCCCGCGCGGACCGATCCTCGACTTCGTCCCACAGCGCGGGCAGCCACCGCCCGCGCCCGCGTACCGCTTCCAGCACTTCACGATCCAGGGCGGCGTAGTCGAACCAGGCTGTGCGATAGGTCATCTCGTCGCGCCCGAACTCCAGCCGCAGCGATGCCGGGCGCACGAAGTCGTGCAACCAGACCCGCTCGGCCGGGCGCCCCCGCGTGCGGATCCGTTCGACGATCCGGTCCGCCGGTTGTCGCGGGTGCGCACCGTCGGCGCCGTCGACGGCCACCACGACCGGGCCCGGCAGGGCGAGAGCGGCCGCGGCGACCCGCTCGACCAGCCCGTCCACGGCGATCGGTTCGTATGCGGGCATCCGCCTATCATGCCCGTCACCGCGCGGATCCCGGAGAGTCGCCCGGCGACCGGGTTTGCCATCACATAGCCTGGGCGGGTCGATTTCGGGCACGGCGGTACCTGCGAGGCGATCGAGCACCCTCCGCGGAGCCCCGCCGGCGCCGGTGATCGACGATTGTCGTGAACTCGAGGAGGTCGTGGTCCGTGGCGGTGCTGGTCCCGCGTGAACGTCCGAGGCGGTGGTCGCTCGACGACATCGTCGTCACCGATCCGCCGATCATCCGGCGGGCGATCGGCGCCGCGAGTATCGGCAACATCACCGAGTGGTACGACTTCGGCGTCTACGCGTATTTCGAGCCGACCATCAAGGACGTGTTCTTTTCCCATCTCGGGGACACCGCCGGCACGATCGCCACCTTCGGCCTGTTCGCGGTGGCGTTCCTCGTCCGCCCGTTCGGCGGCATGTTCTTCGGGCCGCTGGCCGACCGCATCGGCCGCAACAAGGTGCTCGCCACCACGATGATCCTGATGGCGGCCGGCACGTTCGCCATCGGCTGTATCCCGGATCAGAACACGATCGGGATCTGGGCGCCGATGTTGTTGTTGTGCGCGCGGTTGCTGCAGGGTTTCTCGACCGGCGGCGAATACGGCAACGCCATGACCTTCATCGCCGAATACGCACCCGACCGGCGGCGCGGATTCCTCGGCAGCTGGCTGGAATTCGGCACCTTCACCGGATATCTGCTGGGCGCCTTGGTGGTCACGCTCGCCGACGCCACCCTCACCGACGAGCAGCTGCTGTCGTGGGGCTGGCGGCTGCCGTTCTTCGTCGCGCTGCCGCTGGGTGTGGTCGGCGTCTATCTGCGGATGCGGCTTGCCGACACCCCGGCCTTCGCCGCCCTGGAGAAGGAATCCGAGGAGCGGGAGAAAGCGAACAAGACCGGCGAGGAAGCGAAGATCCTGGCCCGGCTGTGGCCGTACGTGCTGGTCTGCATGGGCCTGGTGGTCGTCTGGAATGTCACCAACTACATGCTCACCTCCTATATGCCGACCTACGTCACCTCGACCGTGCCCGACAGCACCGGCGGCGGCGTGTCCTCCTCGGCGTCGCAGTGGCTGCAGATCGCGGTGATGACCATCGCGCTGCTGGCCATCCCGGTGATCGGCCTGATCTCGGACCGGGTCGGACGCAAACCGATCATCTGGGCCGGGATCGTCGCGTTGCTGGTGCTGGCGTTTCCGATGGTCCTGCTGGTGCGCACCGACAACGCCTTCGCCGTGTTCCTGGGCCTGCTCATGATGGGCCTGACCCTCATCTGCTTCAGCGCGACCATGCCGTCCACCCTGCCGTCGCTGTTCCCGACGAAGGTGCGCGGCGCGGGGCTGTCGGTGTCGTTCAACGTCGCGGTCTCGCTGTTCGCCGGCACCACCTCGGTGGTGGTCGGCGCGCTCGTGGGTGCGACCGGCGATCTGAACTGGCCGGCGTACTACCTGATCATCGCCGGCCTGGTGGGCGCGGTCTCGGTGTACTTCCTGCAGGAGCCCAACGGCCGGCACATGTGGGGCTCGGCGCCGGCCGCGCGGTCCGCGGAGGAGGCGAGGGAACTGATCGGATCGCAGGGCGAGCGGGCGTCGTGAGCGGTGTCACGGCGGAGAGTCGCGCGCCGGGGCGGGTTCGCCATCGCTTAGCCTGAGCGGGGCACGTGGCGGAAGGACGGTACATGGCGACGATCGAAGAGGCACTGGAGATCGAGCGGCTCGAGCGGGACATCTTCCGCGGCGCGATCACCAAGTCCCAGCTGGCGCGCACATTCGGCGGTCAGGTTGCCGGGCAGGCGCTGGTCTCGGCCGTACGCACCGTGGAACCGCGCTTCGAGGTTCATTCGCTGCACGGATACTTCCTGCGCCCCGGCAATCCCGCCGAGCAGACCGTGTATCTGGTGGAACGCATTCGCGAGGGGCGCTCGTTCTGCACCCGACGCGTCACCGGCGTCCAGGACGGCGAGGCGATCTTCACCATGTCGGCGTCCTTCCATGTCGGCGACGAGGGCCCCGAACATCAGGACCGGATGCCGGAAGTTCCACTGCCGCAGGACATTCCGGACGAACGCGCGTCGATGAGCCCGGAGCGGCTGTGGCTCATGCGCGAATGGGAGCACTGGGACATCCGGCTGGTGCCGCAGGAAGAGGTGGTCCGGCGCGACGGCCTGGCCTCCCAGCAGCAGGTCTGGTTCCGCTACCGGCACCCGCTGCCCGACGACCCGCTGTTCCACGTCTGCACCCTCGCCTACATGAGCGATATGACCCTGCTCGGTTCGTCGAAGGTCACCCACCGCGACGAACCGACCCAGGACGCGTCGCTCGACCACGCGATGTGGTTCCTGCGCCCCTTCCGTGCCGACGAATGGCTGCTCTACGACCAGAATTCCCCGTCCGCGGGCTACGGCCGCGCGCTCACCAGCGGGCGGATCTTCAACCAGCGCGGACAGTTCGTCGCCCAGGTCGTGCAGGAAGGGCTCATCCGCAAACTGCGGCGGTAGGTGAGCGGCGCCACAACGGCGGTGGCCGCGGGCCGCGTCCGCGCCGCGCGACTCGTATGCTCGTGCCGTGAAACCGACCATTGGCGTGCTGGCTCTGCAGGGTGACGTGCGGGAGCACTTCCACGCGCTGGCCGCGTGCGATGCCGAACCGGTGAGTGTGCGACGGGAATCGGAACTCGAGTCCGTCGACGCGCTCGTGCTGCCGGGCGGCGAATCCACCGCGATCAGCAAACTGCTCGAGGTGTTCGGGTTGCTGGAACCGCTGCGGGCGCGGCTGCGCGCGGGCATGCCGGCCTTCGGTTCGTGTGCCGGGATGATCCTGCTGGCGTCGGAGGTGCTCGACACCCGTCCCGACGCGCAGTCGCTGTCGGGCATCGATATGACGGTGCGGCGCAACGCCTTCGGACGTCAGGTCGATTCGTTCGAAACCGATCTCGACTTCACCGGACTCGACGAGCCCATCCGCGCGGTGTTCATCCGGGCGCCCTGGGTCGAACGCGTCGGCGACGGCGTCGAGGTCCTGGCCCGGGTTCCGCACCGGCCGCGGCCGGGGACCGTGGTCGCCGAGGGCCCGTCGGTGGGCGACCCGCAGGAGGCGGCGGGCCGGATCGTGGCGGTCCGGCAGGGCTCGGTCATCGCGACCTCGTTCCATCCCGAGGTGACCGGCGATCTGCGCGTGCATCGCCTGTTCGTCGACTCGGTCCGGGCCGCGGTGGCCGCCGGTACCTGACCGTTCGCCGCGCACCCCGGCCGGGCGATGGCGGACCGGGCAGTAGACTGCACAGCGATCGCCGGAACGCAGATCGCGAATCTGCCCGGGCCTCGAGCACACCGACCTGAAGGAAGTAGGGAATGAGCGGCCACTCCAAATGGGCCACCACCAAGCACAAGAAGGCCGTGATCGATGCCAAGCGCGGCAAGATGTTCGCGAAACTGATCAAGAACATCGAGGTCGCGGCGCGTACCGGCGGTGGTGATCCTGGCGGAAACCCGACTCTCTACGACGCCATCCAGAAGGCGAAGAAGTCGTCGGTTCCCAACGACAACATCGAACGCGCCCGCAAGCGCGGCGGTGGTGAAGAGGCCGGCGGCGCCGACTGGCAGACCATCATGTACGAGGGCTACGGGCCCAATGGTGTTGCGGTGCTGATCGAATGCCTCACCGACAACCGTAATCGCGCCGCCGGTGAGGTGCGCGTGGCCATGACCCGCAACGGCGGCAATATGGCCGACCCCGGGTCGGTCGCCTACCTGTTTCACCGCAAGGGCATCGTCACGCTGGAGAAGAACGGGCTCAGCGAGGACGACGTGCTGACCGCGGTGCTCGACGCGGGCGCCGAGGAGGTCAACGACCTCGGTGATTCGTTCGAGATCATCAGCGACCCCAGCGACCTGATCGCCGTGCGCACGGCGCTGCAGGAGGCCGGAATCGATTACGACTCAGCCGAATCCGGCTTCCAGCCCTCGGTGTCGGTGGCGGTCGACGCCGACGGCGCCCGCAAGGTGTTCAAACTCGTCGACGCGCTCGAGGACAGCGACGACGTGCAGAACGTGTACACCAACGTCGACGTCTCCGACGAGGTCCTCGCCGAACTCGACGCCTGATCCGTACCGCCGCGGGCCGCTGCCGGAGACCGGCGGCGGCCCGCGGCGTGTGATCAGGTGTGCACGGGCAGTCCGAGCCGCGCCGACACCCACGGCAGCGACGAGGTGAACGCGGCCGCCGCGAACTGCCAGGTATGCCCGCCCTGAGTGGTGTGGATGGTGCACTCGATGCCGACCGCGCGGCCCTGACCACACAGTTTCTCGGCGGCCCCGACCTCGCCGGTATCCATGACGCCGTCCTGGCCGCCGACGCCGATGCGGCTCTCGTCGACCTGCGGCAGGTGGAACCGGCCGCCGGCGTCCTTACCGGTGCGGTCCGGGCGGTGCGGCGGCGTCAGATCGTCGAACAGTCCGGCGACATCGGTATAGGGGCCGTGTTTCGCCATCACCGTCAACGGGTCGAAGCGGTCGTAGGCGGCCGCGTCGCCGCCGTAGAGGCGGGAGATCGTCTGCTCCTTGGTGCCGGAGGTCGGGCCGAGGTCGCCCGCGATGTCGACGAAGGTGTGGAACAGTTCCGGATGCATCACGGTCAGGTCGGTGGCGCAGGTACCGCCCATCGACCAGCCGACCACCGCCCACTTCGCCGGGTCGGCCGGCACGCCGAAACGCGAGTCCACATACGGCACAACATCTTTCGTGAGGTGGTCGGCGGCGGCGCCGCGCGGCCCGTCGACACATTCGGTGTCGTTGTTGAAGCTGCCCGAGGAGTCGACGAAGACCAGGACGGGGGCGCTGCCGGCGTGGTCCGCGGTGAAGGCGTCGATGGCGGGCATGATCTGGCCGCTGCGCAACCAGTCGGCGGGAGTGTTGAATTCGCCGCCGATCATCATCACCGCCGGCAGGGCGGGCGGGGTGGGCCCGGCGAACCACGCCGGTGGCAGGTAGACGTATTCGGTGCGGTGCTTGAACCCGCTGGCGCCGTCGCCGGTGTCGATCGGCACCACCACGCCGTTCGCGGGGTGACTGTTGCGCATCGCGGCGAGTTCGTCCTGATCGGTCTGGTGGGGCAGCGGCCCGGCCGTCAGCGCATTCCACGCCGACTGCACACTCGGGTAGTAGCCCACCCACTGGTTGAGCACCACCGCCGAACTGGCGACCGCGAACGGCACCGCCACGATCGCGGCGGTACGGTGCCACCACCGCGCGCCCGGCCAGCCGACGACCACCAGCGCGATCGCGGCGACCGCCGCGCCCACCCAGATCCACAGCCGCACCGGAGCGGGATCGGAGGCCAGGCCCTCGTTGTTCATCACGGTGCGGGCGGCGAAGGCGGCCACCACGCCGAGGGCGAGGCAGATCGGCACCCGGATCAGCCACCACCGCCGGCCCCAGCGCACGACGGCGACCACGAGCAGGACGGCGGCGACGACCTCGATGGTCAGCGGCAGCCAGCCGTGCAGCAGCGAGACGCCGTGATGAAAACCGTTGTAGGGGTTCAGTTTCGCCGAGGGGAGCTGAGGTGGCGGAGGCGGCGCCACTGCGGGGGCGGCGGTCGGCGCGGGGGCGGTCGGCGCGGGCGTCGGCACATCCATGGGCGCTGGGAACACGGCGTAATTGTCGGTGGCGTTCCTCGAGAAACCCTGTGAACTCGCTCGGAGTCCGGTCCGGCCGGGCGGCCGGCGAAGATGGGGTCGAAGTCCGGCGCCGCGCGAGCCCCGCGCGGCACAATGGGGCATATGGCCGAGATCGTGCTGGTGCGCGGGGATATCACCGAACAAGACGTGGACGCCGTGGTCAACGCCGCCAACTCCGGGCTGCTGGGCGGCGGAGGGGTCGACGGTGCGATCCACCGCCGCGGCGGACCCGACATCCTCGCCGCCTGCAAGCAGTTGCGGGCGACAACCTATCCCGACGGCCTGCCCACCGGGGCGGCCGTGGCGACGACGGCCGGCAACCTTCCCGCCCGCTGGGTTATCCACACCGTCGGCCCGGTCTGGGCGGCGAAACACGACCGCTCCGGCCTGCTGGCCTCCTGCTACCGCGAATCCCTGCGTGTCGCAGAGGAATTGGGTGCCCGCACTATCGCCTTCCCGGCGATCTCCACCGGCGTCTACGGCTGGCCTCTCGACGACGGCGCCCGGATCGCCCTCGACACCGTCCGGACGGCGCGTACCGGCGCCGCCGAGATCCGTTTCGTCCTGTTCGGCGCGACCGCGCATCGGGTGTTCGAGTCCGCGCTGGCCGCACTGGAATAGCCGGATTCGTCGCTCCGCGGCGCGGGGTCGCGGCGTCCGGGCTCCGTGTCGGTGGCCGCCGGTACGGGGGCTTTCGGTTAGACTTCGAACAATTGTTCGCGAATCGACAGGGGTGCATTTTCGTGCGGGTGATGGGTGTCGACCCCGGGCTCACCCGGTGCGGCCTGAGCATCGTCGAGGGCGGTCTGGGGCGGCAGGTCACCGCGCTCGACGTCGACGTCGTGCGGACACCGGCCGATATGGACCTCGCGCAGCGGCTGCTGGGCGTCGCCGACGCCGCCGAGCACTGGATGGACACCCATCGGCCCGAGGCGGTCGCGATCGAGCGGGTCTTCTCCCAGCACAACGTCCGCACCGCGATGGGCACCGCACAGGCCGGCGGGGTGATCGCGCTGGCCGCCGCGCGGCGCGGCATACCCGTCGCCTTCCACACTCCGAGCCAGGTCAAAGCGGCGGTGACCGGCAACGGGTCCGCGGACAAGGCTCAGGTGACGGCGATGGTGACCCGCATCCTAGGCTTGCAGACGGCGCCGAAACCGGCGGACGCGGCCGACGCCCTGGCGCTGGCGATCTGCCACTGCTGGCGGGCGCCGATGCTGGAGCGGATGGCGAAGGCGGAGGCCCAGGCCGAACAGGCGCGGCGCAGATACGCCGAAAGGCTTGCCCAGCAACGAAAGGCGGTGACCAGGTGATCGCGTCGGTGCGCGGTGAGGTGCTCGAGATCGGGCTCGACCACGCGGTGCTGGAGGCCGCGGGCGTCGGATACCGGCTCAACGCCACCCCCTCCACGCTGGCCGGTCTCACCCGCGGCGACGAGGCCCGCCTCTACACCGCGATGATCGTGCGCGAGGATTCGATGACGCTGTACGGCTTCGCCGATACCGAGGCGCGCGATCTGTTCGGGCTGCTGCAGACCGTCTCCGGTGTCGGTCCCCGGCTGGCGATGGCGGTGCTGGCGGTGCTCGAGCCCGAGGCGCTGCGAAAAGCCTTGGCGGAGAGCAACGTCGCCGCACTGACCCGGGTACCGGGCATCGGTAAACGCGGGGCCGAGCGCATGGTGGTCGAATTGCGCGACAAGGTGAATCTGGTTCCCGTGCAGTCCGCCCCGCCCGGCGCGGCGCCCACCCCGGTCGTCACCCCGGTGCGTGATCAGGTCGTGGAGGCGTTGACCGGTCTCGGGTTCCCGGTGAAGCAGGCTGAGCCCGCCGTCGACGGCGTCCTCGCCGAACAGCCCGAACTGGGTACCTCGCAGGCGCTGCGGGCCGCACTGGCGATCCTCGGCCGGAATCGGTGACGCCGATGCACGACGACGAATTGCCTTCCGGCAGTGACGGTATCGCTCCCGGCACCGACGAAATCGGCACCGGTGCGGACGGCGGCGAATCCGCGGTCACCGCGAACTACCTGACCTCCGACGGCGACATCGAGGCCGGCCTGCGCCCGAAATCCCTGGACGACTTCATCGGCCAGCCCCGGGTGCGCGAGCAACTCGCCCTGGTCTTGCGCGGTGCGACCCAGCGCGGCGGTACCCCCGACCACGTCCTGCTGTCCGGCCCGCCCGGGCTCGGCAAGACCAGTATGGCGATGATCATCGCCGCCGAACTCGGTACCGCGCTGCGCATCACATCCGGACCGGCTCTGGAACGCGCCGGTGACCTGGCCGCGATGCTGAGCAATCTCGTCGAGGGCGACGTGCTGTTCATCGACGAGATCCACCGCATGGCCCGGCCGGCCGAGGAGATGCTGTACCTGGCGATGGAGGATTTCCGGGTCGACGTCGTGGTCGGCAAGGGACCGGGAGCGACCTCGATCCCCTTGGAGATCGCGCCGTTCACCCTGGTCGGCGCCACCACGCGCTCGGGCGCGCTGACCGGCCCGCTGCGCGACCGCTTCGGCTTCACCGGCCATATGGACTTCTACGAGCCCGAGGAACTGCAGCGCATTCTGCAGCGCTCGGCGGCGATCCTCGGCGTGCGCATCGAAACCGATGCGGCGGCCGAGATCGCCGGCCGCTCCCGGGGTACACCTCGCATCGCCAACAGGCTGCTGCGCCGGGTCCGCGACTATGCCGAGGTACGGGCCGACGGCCTGGTCACCCGGGACATCGCCAAGGCCGCGCTGGCGGTCTACGACGTGGATTCGCTGGGATTGGACCGGCTCGACCGCGCGGTCCTGGGCGCGCTGGTCCGCGGCTTCGGCGGCGGCCCGGTCGGTGTGTCGACGCTGGCGGTGGCCGTGGGGGAGGAGGCCGCCACCGTCGAGGAGGTGTGCGAACCGTTCCTGGTTCGCGCCGGTATGGTCGCGCGCACCCCGCGGGGGCGGGTCGCCACCGCCGCCGCCTGGGAGCATCTGGGCCTGGTGCCGCCGCCGGATCTGGTTTTCGGATCTATCGAGGTCCGAGGCCGCGAAGTCCAGCCCACCCTCGACCTGTTCGACTGATCCCGTCCGGCCCGGCGGTTCGATCGCGTCAGCTCACCAGCGCCGCGACCGCATCCACGAAGGCATCCACCTCGCCGCGGTGGTAGGCCCGGACCCCTGCCGCGGCGGTGCCGAATGCGGGGCGGATCGCCGCCGCGTCCCATCCCGTCGCGGCCTGTGCCAGTAGCGCGGCGACGCGCTCGCGGAACGCGTCGACCTCGTCGGCGACATATCCGCTCCGGCCCAGCGGCGGTGCCGAAAACCGCAGCCGGGAAACATATTCCGGCGACGGCGGCCACGCCACCTGCGGCCGGGCCGGGCCGTAGCGCGCGGATTCCAGCGCCACGCAGGCGCGATCGAGAAATGCGTCCACCTCGTCGCGGTCGTAATCGCGGCGGCCGGGAGCGGCCAGGCCGAATTCGTGTCCGCGAATGGCGGCCGCGCTCACAATGGCCCGGCCCGCGAAGGCATCGGCGAGGGCGGCGCAGAACGCGTCGACCTCGGCGGGGTCGTAGCCGCGGTGCCCGATCGGGGCCCGGCCGAAACGGATCCCTCGCACATACTCCGGCGTCACCCGCACATTGTTACAACACCGCTCGGCCGGCGCGCACCCCGTCGATCAACAATCGCGGAATCGCCTGGGCCAGTCCGGCGGTCGACTCCGGATCGGGATCGCGCAGGCCGTGCACGATGGCCGCGAGCAGCATGCCGGTCACCGCCTTGGCCGTATTGGCGGCGTCGAGGTCGGCCCGCAGATAGCCCAATTCCACACCGTGCTCGAGATATCCGGTGGTCAGCGCGTCGGCGGTGTCGAGCAGGCCGTAGAGCCGCATCGTCAACTCCGGATCGATGCCGGTCGCCTGGAACAGCAGCAACTGCGCGACCCGGCGGTCTTCGAGGAAGATCCGGTGCAGCGCGACGCCGATGCGGTCCAGCTGACGCCGGTAATCGGCGAGCGAGGTCGCCGCGTCGGGGGCGTTCTCCGTTCCGAGCGCCTCGATGATCCGCGCGGCGAGATCGTCGATCACGTGGTCGATGATGTCGCGCTTGTTCTCGAAGTAGCGATAGAACGTCCCGTGCCCGATTCCGAGGGCCGTGGCGATATCGGCGATTCCGGTGGCGTGATAGCCCTTGTCGGCGAAGCAGGCGAAGGCGGTGTCGATGATCTGTTGCCGCAGTTCGGCCTTGCGTCGCTCCAGATGTGTGGATGGCTTCGGCACGGACCCGATGATACGGTGTTCCGCAACGGAATGATGTGTCATTCCGTACCAGATACGTCAGGTAACAGGGAGGTTCGGCGTGGCACCTCAGTACGACGCCGTGGTGGTCGGTGCGGGATTCGGCGGTATGGGGGCCGGAATTCAGCTGGATCGTCTCGGTCTGAAGAATTTCGTGATCCTCGAGCGCGAGGACGGCCTGGGCGGGACCTGGCACGTCAACCACTACCCGGGCCTGGCCGTCGATATCGCCTCGGTGACCTACTCGTATTCGTTCGAACCGAATCCGCACTGGTCGCGGCTGTTCGCCCCGGGCGCCGAGCTCAAGAAGTACGCCGAGCACATCGCGGACAAATACGACCTGCGCCGCCGGATGCGGTTCAACCAGGTCGTCGGCGGCGCTCGATGGGATTCCGAACACGCGTACTGGGTGGTGTCGGTCGAGGGTGGCGAAACCCTCACCGCGCGCTATCTGCTCACCGCGACCGGATTCCTGTCTCAGCCCTACACCCCGCCGTTCCCGGGCATCGACAGCTTCGCCGGCAAGATCATCCACACCACCGCCTGGGAGGACGATTTCGATCTGACCGGCCGGCGCGCCGCCGTCATCGGCACCGGCGCCACCGCCGTACAGCTCGTGCCGGAGGCCGCGAAGAAGGTCGCGGAACTGACCGTCTTCCAGCGCACGCCGATCTGGGTCGTACCCAAGGTCGACACCGCCATCCCGAAGCGCGTTCAACAGCTGTTCGAGAAGGTGCCGGTGACCCAGAAAGCGGCGCGGCTGGTCAACACCGGCGCTCTGGAACTGCTGATGGTCTCCGGTGTCCTGCACTACAAGCAGGCCAAACTCGGCAACAAGGGCGCCGCACTGCTGGCGAAGGCGCATCTGCGCGCGCAGGTGCGCGACAAGGAGACCCGCGACAAGCTGACGCCGCACTACGACTTCGGCTGCAAGCGGCCCACCTTCTCCAACACCTACTTCAAGACCTTCAACGAACCGCACGTGCGGCTCGAGACCAATGCGATCGACCATGTCGAGGCCGACGGCATCGTGACCGCGGACGGGCACAAGACCGAGATCGACACGCTGATCCTCGCGACCGGCTTCAATCTCTGGGATGTGAACTTCCCGGCCGTCGAGATCATCGGCCGCGACGGGGTGAATCTCGGAAAGTTCTGGCGCGACAACCGATTCCAGGCCTACGAGGGCATCACGGTGCCGAAGTTCCCGAACTTCTTCAGCCTCAACAGCCCCTATTCCTACAGCGGTCTGTCCTACTTCACCACCATCGAGGCGCAGATGAAGCATATGGACCGGCTGCTGCGCGAGGCTCGCCGACGCGGTGAGGAGGTCTTCGAGGTGCGGGAAGAGGCCAACGCGCGCTTCCTGGACTACGTGACCGAGAAGCTCGGCTCGTCGGTCTTCTACGCCGGGAGTTGCTCGACGGCCCGCAGCTACTACTTCAACCAGCACGGCGAGGCCGCGCTGCTGCGCCCGAACAGCACGATCACCACCCACCGCGAAGCGGTGAACTTCCCGCTCGACGACTACGTCTACGGCGCGCCCGCCGCCTGAGGCGCCGCTGCGGCGGGGTTCGCGCCGGTGTGGCGCACCTCGCCGCGCGCACCGCGGGTGTGGCGATATTCCAGGTTGCTGGCAGACTGTGTGGGTACAGCCCATCCAACCCACCAAACTAGGACCGACTACGACGATGGCGAACCTGCTGTTTCCGCTGCTACTGGTAGTTCTGCTCGTACCGATGTTTCTCGGTGTCCGCCGCCAGAAGCGCGAAGCGCAGAAGGTCGCCGATATGCAGGAGAGCGTGAAGGTCGGTGACCAGGTCACCACCACCTCCGGCCTCTACGGCACCGTGGTCGACATCGACGAGGAGACCGTCGACCTGGAGATCGCCGAGGATGTGGTGACCACCTGGCTGCGCGCCGCCATCCGCGATGTGCGCCCCGGTGGCGACACCGCCGACTCCGCCGAGGCGGCTTCCGACACCGAGGAGTCCGGCGACGTGGCGATCGCCGCCCCCGCGGCGGAGACTGCCGGCACCAACGGGACGAACGGTTCGGCTTCCGCGAACGGCTCGGGGGCCAACGGTTCGGCCTCGGCCTCCGGCGTGGAGGAATCCGTCGAGGACACCGCAGCCCGGCTGCGCAAAGACTGACCCGCTTCCGCCGTCGCAGCGCTCCGCCGCCGCGACGGCGGTGCGGCGTGTCCGTGGGCGAGCGTTCGCCGGTGCTCCGCGCTCGCAGGTCATGCCGCAATTCCGGCCGCCACCCTCACCGCCTAGGAGATATGTACTGTGCCACCTTCCAAGGGAACGGGGCATCCGCTGCGGCTGCTCGGCGTCTACGCCGTGCTGCTCGCGGTGATCTACGCGTTGGTGTTCTTCACCGGTGACAAGTCGCCGGAACCCAAACTGGGAATCGACCTGCAGGGTGGAACCCAGGTCACGCTGACCCCGCGCACGCCCGACGGCGGTAAGCCGAGCAAGGACAGCCTCAAGCAGGCCCAGCAGATCATCGAATCCCGGGTCAACGGCCTCGGTGTGGCCGGTTCCGAGGTGGTGATCGACGGCAACAACCTGGTCATCACCGTGCCCGGCAGCGACGGGCAGCAAGCGAAGTCGCTGGCCACCACGGCCAAGCTGTACATCCGCCCGGTGGTCGGACAGCCGCTCCCGGTCGGGCCCGACGGCAAGGTCCAGACCGGTGGCGAGCCCGCTCCTGGCGCGGAGCAGCCCGGCACCCCGCCGGCGAACACCCCGGCTCCGGGTGCGGGCCGGCAGGCACCCGCACCGGGTGCGTCGCCCGGTACCGAGTCGAAGCCGTCGAACGAATCCGGCACCGCCTCGGGTACGGCCTCTTCGGGTGAGACGTCCGGCACCGGCGAATCCTCGGGCACGACCGCGCAGAACCGGGTCTTCCCGGCTCCGGCGCAGGCTCCGACGACGCCCGCTCCGGCTCCGACACCCTCTCCGGAGCCCGGTGCGCCGAATCCGGCGCTGACGCCGCAGCAACAGGCCAAGCAGGAGATCGACGCGGCGCGTGCGCTGCGGCAGAGCACCGACCCGCAGGTCCAGCAGCTGGCGGCCCAGCAACTGGACTGCCACAAGCCCGACCCGCTGGCCGGTAACGACGATCCGAAGCTGCCGCTGGTGACCTGCTCGTCGGACGGCAACGCGGTGTACCTGCTGGCCCCGATGCGCATCGACGGCCAGGACATCAAGGATGCGAGTTCGTCGCTGAACCAGCAGTCGCAGTGGGCGGTCGATCTGACCTTCAAGAACGCCGACGCGTGGGCCGATCTCACCAAGGAATACCTGCAGAAGCAGGTGGCCTTCACCCTCGACTCGAAGGTGATCAGCGCGCCCGTCGTGCAGCAGGGGCCGCAGCTCGGCGGTACCACCCAGATCACCGGCCAGTTCAACGCCTCCACCGCCAAGGAACTCGCCAACTCGCTGAAGTACGGCTCGCTGCCGCTGTCGTTCGAGGTCTCGGAAGCCTCCACGGTGTCGGCGACCCTCGGCCTGGCCTCGCTGCACGCCGGTCTGATCGCCGGTGCGATCGGTTTGGTCGCGGTGCTGCTGTACTGCCTGCTCTACTACCGGATGCTCGGCTTCCTGGCCGGCTTCTCGCTGGTGGCCTCGGGTGTGGCGGTGTACGGGATCATCGTGCTGCTCGGCAGGTGGATCAATTTCACCCTCGACCTGGCCGGTATCGCCGGTCTGATCATCGGTATCGGTATGACCGCGGACTCGTTCGTGGTGTTCTTCGAACGCATCAAGGACGAGATGCGCGAGGGCCGCAGTTTCCGCTCGGCCGTCCCGCGCGGCTGGGCTCGGGCGCAGCGCACCAACCTCTCGGGTAAGACCGTCAGCCTCATCGCCTCGGTGGTGCTCTACATCCTGGCGGCCGGACAGGTGAAGGGCTTCGCGTTCACCCTCGGCCTCACCACCGTGCTCGACGTGGTGGTGCTCTACCTGGTGACCTCGCCGCTGATGATGCTGGCCTCGCGCTCGCCGTTCTGGGCGAAGCCGTCGGTCAACGGTCTGGGCGCGGTGCAGCAGATCGCGCGGGAGCGTAAGGCGGCGGGCACACTCGTAGGGACGGGGTCACGATGAGCGACAATCGCAGTCAGGTGTTGGAGGAACCGATCGTGGACGAGTCGCTGCCCGCCGGGGAAGCGCCGAAGCACGGATTCTTCGAACGCCTCTACACCGGTACCGGCGGCTTCCGGATCGTCGGCCGGCGCAAGCTGTACTACGGCATCGCCGCCGTGCTGGTCCTGATCGCGGTGCTGAGCATCGCGGTGCGCGGCTTCACCCTCGGCATCGATTTCGCCGGTGGTACGAAGATCCAGATCCCGGCGACCAGCGGTATGACCACGACCTCGGTCGAGGACACCTACTCCCAAGCCCTGGGACACAGCCCGGTCACCGTGCAGAAGGTCGGATCGGGTTCCTCGGCCTCCTTCGAGATCCGTTCCGAGACACTGGATTCCGCGCAGCAGGACAAGATCGCGGACGCGCTGTTCACGAAGTACCACCCGAAGGATTCGAGCGGTACGGCCAGCCGCAGCGTCATCAGCGTCACCGAGATCAGCGAGACCTGGGGTGGGCAGATCACCCGCAAGGCGATCATCGCGCTGGTGGTGTTCGTCCTGTTGACGATGGTCTACATCGCCATTCGATTCGAACGCGATATGTCGATCGCCGCCATCGCCTCGCTGTTCTTCAACCTGATCGTCACCGCCGGCATCTATTCGATCGTCGGCTTCGAGGTGACGCCCGCCGCGGTGATCGGTCTGCTGACCATCCTGGGCTACGTGCTCTACGACAACGTCGTGGTGTTCGACAAGGTCGAGGAGAACACCCGCGGCGTTCTGCATCTGACCCGGCGGACCTATGGTGAACAGGCCAATCTCGCCGCCAACCAGACGCTGATGCGCTCGATCAACACCACCGTGATCGGCATTCTGCCCATCGTCGGCATGCTGGTGATCGCGGTCTGGCTGCTCGGTGTGGGCACGCTGAAGGACCTCGCGCTGGTGCAGCTGGTCGGCATGATCGTCGGCGCCTACTCGTCGATCTTCTTCGCCGTGCCGCTGCTGGTGTCGATCAAGGAACGCTTCGGCCCGGTGGCCGCGCACACCCGCAAGGTGCTCGCCAAGCGCGCCGCCGGCGATGCCAGCCGCACGGGGGAGGCGCTGAGTCGTCGCACCTCCGGTGCCCCGGTCGCCACCCGCACCCGCGACAGCGGTTCCGCCGCACCGAGACCCGGTGCCCGGCCCACCGGGAAGCGGCACAAGAGAACCCACTGATGAGGCGAAGGGGGTCGGATCGCGTGCGGCGGACGCTCCGGCGGACATTCGGTGTGATCGCGGCCGGTGCACTGCTCACCGGGGTGATCGCGGGTTGTTCGAGCAAGAACCAGGTGCCGTCCATCGGATATGCCGTCGACGCGGTGCCGGCCACCTACAACGGCGGGAGTTCGGCCGGTGTCGCGGGCGGCTCCGCGGCGCTGTTCGCCCGCGTGCTGACCGGGTTCTACTACACCGGTCCGGACGGCCAGCCCGTCGCCGACACCGATGTCGGCACCGCGAACGAGGTGGCCGGCGAGGCGCAGACCATCCGGTACCGGCTCAACCGCGACGCGGTCTATTCCGACGGCGTACCCACCTCGTGCGACGATCTCGTGCTCGAATGGGCCGCGCGCAGTGGGCGATTCACCAAACCGGGCCCGGGCGGCGCGATTCCGCTGTTCGACGCCGCCTCCACCACCGGCTACTCCGATATCGAGCGGGTCGAATGCCAGCCCGGATCCAAGGACGCCACCGTGGTGTTCCGGCCCGATCATCACTTCCTGGCGTGGCGGACGCTGTTCAACGCCGGGGATCTGATGCCGTCCCATATCGCGGCCAAGGCCGCGGGTGTGCCGAATGTGGTGGCGGCGGTGCAGTCCGGCGACCAGGCCGCATTGGACCGGCTGGCGCAGTTCTGGAATACCGGCTGGAATCTGAAATCCGGTGACATCAACGCCGACCTGCTGCCTTCGTCGGGGCCGTATCGCGTCGAGTCCTACAGCGACGGTGACGGTTTGGTGCTGGTCAAGAACGACAAGTGGTGGGGCAACAAGCCCGCCACTCCCCGAATCGTGGTGTGGCCCAAGAACGCCGACCTGAAGAAGAAGATCTCCGACAACTCCGTCGAGGTGGTCGACATCGGCGCGGGCTCGGTGAAAGACCTGAGCCTGAACAAGTTTTCGGTGAATCAGGAACCGGGCCGCGGCGCCGAGCAGTTGGTGCTGTCCACCGCGGGCGTCTTCGCCTCCGCCGATGCCCGGCGCGCGTTCGCACTGTGCGTCCCGCGGCAGGCGTTGTTCGACACGCTGGGGCATCCGGGTTTCGACAACAAGTCCGGCCTGGGATCGGGGCCCCTCGATTCCCGCACGGTCCAGGCCGATTCGGTGTACTACCCGGCGATCACGGGACCGGCGGACAAATATCGCGCGGGCGACGCGCCGGGCGCGCAGCGCGCCCTGTCCGCGGCCGGGGTGGCCAATCCGACGATCCGGATCGGCTATCGCAGTCCCGACGACCGTCGTGCGCGCACGGTGGCGATGATCGCGGATGCCTGCAAGGCGGCGGGCGTGACCGTCGTCGACGCCGGTGCGGCGGACTTCACGCCCGCGGAACTGGGCGCCGGCAAGGTGGACGCCGTACTCGGCGGCACCGCGGCCGCCGTGGGCCCCGCCGGTTCCCTGCCGGGGATCGAGGCGACCGCGGCGTTGCGCACCGGCCAGGGTGTGAATTTCGGGCGGTTCGGCAACGGGCGTTACGATGCGATCGCGGATCAGCTTGCGGCGGACGACAATTCGGTGACGGTGTTGAATCTGGACACCGAGGCCGAGAATCTGCTGTGGAACGAGATGCCCTCGATCCCGCTGTTCAACACGCCTCGGACCGTAGCGTTCGGGAAAGGGCTGGAGAACGGGGTCGCGAGCCCCACCAAGGCCGGTGCGGGCTGGAATATGGACCGCTGGGTGTTGCGGCGGTGAGCGTCCTCGGACGCTGGATGAGGGAGCGGGTGTAGATGAGTAAGCACACGATGGTGGAAACGGCCGAAACCGCGGAGGAGAAGGTCGCGCGGACCGCCGAGGTGGTCGGGCGACTGACGCGCTGGCACGATGATTTCCCCACCCCCGGTGTGCGTTTCGCGGATCTGACCCCGGTATTCGCCGATGCCGAAGGCTTCCACGCGGTGATCGAATGCCTGGCCGCCTGCGCTCCCGACGCCGATCTGGTGGCCGGCGTGGACGCGCGCGGATTCCTGCTGGGCGCGGGTGTGGCGGCGCTGCTGGGGACCGGGGTGGTGGCCGTGCGCAAGGGTGGCAAGCTGCCGCCACCGGTGCTCTCGCGTGAGTACACCCTCGAATACGGCTCCGCCGCACTGGAAATTCCGGCCGACGGCATCGACCTCGGTGGCCGCAAGGTGCTGCTGCTCGACGATGTCCTCGCCACCGGCGGCACGCTGGCCGCCGCGGCGGAACTGTTCCGCAGTGCCGGGGCGCAGGTGGTCGCGACCGCGGTGGTACTCGAGATCGGCGAGCTCGGCGGGCGCGCTCGCCAGGGCGAATACCCGCTGACTTCGATCGTGCAGGTGTAAATCGCGTGTCGGTTGTGGGGCCCGCGCGGGGGTCGTTATGCTGACGTGCGGCAAGGGGGCCCGGATGAACGACCGACGGACGATCGCATGAACGAGTACCGCAGTGCGCGCGACAATGCCGGAACAGGAGACGCCGACCGGTGGTGGCGATGAGCCGTAGTCGGCGTACCCGGATCGGGGCCGCTCTGGCGGGCGCGGTGGGCGTGGCGTTCATCGTCGGCGCCGCGACCGCCGCGGCTACTCCTTCGGTGGCGCTGCGCGGCGGCGCCACCGTCACGGCCCGGGTCACGGGGGAGAAGGCCGGGCAAACCTGCCGGATCACCGGCTCGGATATCGATATGCCCTGGCGTACGGTCGGTTCCGACGGTTCGGTGGAGCTGGACAGCGGACCGGTCTCGTCCGGACGTCACAGCGCTCGCGTCGTCTGCCGAGATCCGCGCACCGGCGCGGCCTCACAGCATGCGGTGGGTAAGGAAGAGGACGTCTTCACCGGGCATTGGGCCCCGGCCTTCGAATTCCTGCACCATCACCGGATGGAGTTCCTTACCCCGCACGAGCCCTGAGCTGGTTCGACCCTGGGCTGATCGAACACCGAGTCGATCCGCTTCCGGCGCCACTAGATCCGCGCCAGCAGCCGGGCGATGATCCCGGTCACCACGAGCCAGAACACCGCTGCCAGACCGTAGTTGATGATGATGTCCCAATCTCGGGAGCCGGTGTTGAACAGGCCCGGGAAGAACAGCGCCAGCGGTTCGGCCAACCCCTTGATGAAGGTGAAGAACCGGTTGGTCTGGTTGGCGTCGAAGACCTGCAGCAGGATGTAGACGATCTCGATCAGAGCGAGCACACCGCCGATCGTGCTGACGATCGCCGCCAGCCCACCCGTGCGGTTCGTTCCATAGGTTCTATATCTGTACATGCCGGCCGAATACCCGCCTGACGGCGTTGAACGCAGCCGATTTTGTCCAGAGGTCTGAACTTCTACAAATGTGAGCGCTGCTCTTGACAGGGGGTGCGCCCGTGGGCGATGATTGAGTCATCGAAGAGAGCAGCGCTCACAAAAGCGAGGAGTAGTCATGAACGCCACCCGGTACATCGCGCCCACCGGCCTCGACCCGATCATGAACCGGATGTTCAACGCCCTGCCGAAGTGGGGCATCAGCGTGATGGGTTCCCGGCTGCTTGCCGTGCGTGGTCGCACCTCCGGGGAGTGGCGGACCACGATGGTCAACGTCCTGCAGGATGCGGACGGAACCCGGTATCTGGTCGCTCCTCGCGGTCGTACCCAATGGGTCCGCAATATCCGCGTCGCCGGCGGCGGAGAGTTGCGGCTCGGGCGCAAGACCGAGGTGTTCACGGTGACCGAGGTCGCCGACGCCGACAAGGTGCCCGTGCTGCGGCTGTACCTGAAGAAGTGGGGCTGGGAGGTCGGCAAATTCTTCGAGGGCGTGACCGCAAACGCCACCGACGCCGAACTCGCCGCCATCGCGCCCGGCTTCCCGGTCTTCCGAATCAACTGAGCCGCAACGGCTTCCGTCGCCGGTGACGCGTATCAACGGCGACATGATCTTGCGGCCTGCCTTTCGGTCCGCTAAAGTTGCCGAGTCTTGTTTCCGTTGATCGGAGTTCTGCCGTTGCTCTTCTGAGGTAGCCATCGCGTGGCCCGCGCATCTGCGCGCCATTCCCGCCGCCCTCAGGAGCACGCATATGTCTATTTCGACTATTTCTCTGTCCGATCTCACCTTCGTATGGCCCGACGGCACCCCTGTGTTCGACGGTCTCGACGCGGTTCTCGGACCCGGCCACGTCGGTGTGGTGGGCAGTAACGGAGCCGGAAAATCCACGCTGTTGCGCCTGGTCACCGGGGAATTGCGCCCCGTACGTGGTTCGGTGACGGTGGCGGGCCGGCTCGGATATCTGCGCCAGGATCTCGGCTTGGCCGCGAGACAGCGCGTCGACGCCGTACTCGGCATCGGCGAGGTGCGCGCCGCGCTGCATCGCATCGAATCCGGCGCCGGAACCGAGGCCGATTTCGAGCAGGTCGGAAACCGCTGGGATGTCGAGGAATCGGCGATCGCGCTGCTCGGCCGGCTGGGCCTGAACTACCTCGCCGACGACGTCGCACAGCTGGATCGGCGCCTGGACACCCTGTCCGGCGGGGAGACGGTACTGCTCGGACTGGTGGCCGAACTGCTGCGCGAACCCGATCTGCTGTTGCTCGACGAACCTACCAACAATCTGGATTCCGCTGCGCGGCAACGTCTTTACGACGTGGTCGAGGGATTCTCCGGCACCGTGCTGACCGTCAGCCACGACCGCGAACTGTTGCGGCGGGTCACCACCGTCGCCGAACTGCGGCGCGGTGAGATCCGCACCTTCGGCGGGAATTTCGACGATTACGAGCAGATCGTCGAGGCCGAGCAGGAGGCCGCGCGCGCGGCGATCCGCGATGCCCGCAGCGATGTGCGTAAACAGTCGCGCGAACTGGTGGAGGCCAGGATCAAACTGGACCGGCGCCAGCGCTACGGGCAGAAGATGTGGGACACCAAACGCGAGCCGAAGATCGTGATGGCCGAGCGCAAACGCCAGGCGCAGGTGTCGGCGGGCAAACTGCGCAACAACCACATCGCGAAAGTGGAGGAGGCCAGATCGACCCTGGAGCAGGCCCAGGAACTGCTGCGCGATGATCGGGAGATCCGCGTCGACCTGCCGGGAACCAGGCTCTATCCCGGCCAGGACGTGGTGGCGATGGAACAGGTGCGGCTGGCCAACGGACCGGTGGTCACGCTGCGGGTGGACGGTCCCGAACGCATCGCCCTCACCGGGCGCAACGGCGCCGGCAAGACGACCCTGCTGCACCGCCTCGTCGAGGAACCGCCGAAGGTGCCGTGGCGGCTGCTGCCGCAGCGACTCGACATCTTCGACGAGCGGCTGTCGGTCTTCGGCAACGTCTCCGCGGCGGCGCCACACGCCGGCGCCGAGCAGATCCGCGCACAACTGGCGCGGTTCCTGTTCCGCGGCGCCGACGCCGATGTCGCGGCGGGGGCGCTGTCGGGCGGCGAGCGGTTGCGGGCCGCGCTGGCGATGCTGCTGCTCGCCGAACCGGCGCCGAAACTGCTGCTGCTCGACGAGCCCACCAACAACCTCGATCTGCCCAGTCTCCGCCACCTCGCCGAGGCGCTGACCAGCTTCGAGGGTGCGCTGATCGTAGTCAGCCACGACCCGCGCTTCCTCGATGAGATCGGCATCACGCGCCGCCTCGAATTGACCCCGGACGGGTTGGTGGATGAATCGGACTCCGGAACCGGTTGAACGAACGGGGTGCGTCGGGCCGGACCGGTGCGCCTTGGGGAAAACTCCTACTAAAGTGGGTGTTCTGGGCTGTTGAAGCGGTCGGCTAGGGTGTGGCGATCGAGGCGTGAGAGGTGGTGGCATGACTCAGCATCTGGAGAAGGCGAATGCCGGGAATTCGGCAGCTGGTGATGCCGCGCCGGCTGCCGCACCGGCGACTCCGCCGGCCACCCCCGCCGCGCCGCGTCCGGCGGTGTCGAAGTCGGGCGCCGACCGGAGCGGGCAGCCCGCGGCGCCCTCGCCGCGGAACATGCCGATGAAGCAGCCGGGTACGCCGGCGGCGGTGCCGAGTTCGGCCTCGCGCCGGGTGCGGGCCCGGCTGGCCCGCCGGATGACCGGGCAGCGGGGTATCGCCGCGGTCAAGCCGGTGCTGGAGCCGCTGGCGACCGTGCACCGGGAGCTGTATCCCAAGGCGAATCTGCAGTTGCTGCAGCGCGCCTTCGACGTGGCCGACGAGAAGCATTCGCATCAGTTCCGCAAGTCGGGCGACCCGTACATCACCCACCCGCTGGCGGTGGCCAACATCCTCGCCGAACTGGGGATGGACACCACCACGCTGGTGGCCGCTCTGCTGCACGACACCGTCGAGGACACCGGCTATTCGCTGGACGAGCTGACCGCGGATTTCGGATCCGAGGTGGCGCATCTGGTCGACGGCGTGACCAAGCTGGACAAGGTCAACCTCGGCGCGGCCGCGGAGGCCGAGACGATCCGCAAGATGATCATCGCGATGGCCCGCGATCCCCGGGTGCTGGTGATCAAGGTCGCCGACCGGCTGCACAATATGCGCACGATGCGCTTCCTGCCGCCGGAGAAGCAGGCGAAGAAGGCGCGTGAAACGCTGGAAGTCATTGCGCCACTGGCGCATCGGCTCGGTATGGCCACGGTCAAATGGGAGCTCGAGGATCTGGCGTTCGCGATCCTGCACCCCAAGAAGTACGACGAGATCGTGCGGCTGGTCGCCGACCGCGCACCGTCGCGCGACACCTACCTGGCGCGGGTGCGGGCCGAGATCGTGAACACGCTGGCGGCGAGCCGCATCAACGCCATCGTCGAGGGCCGGCCCAAGCACTACTGGTCGATCTATCAGAAGATGATCGTCAAGGGTAAGGATTTCGACGACATCCACGACCTGGTCGGCATCCGGATCCTGTGCGACGAGGTGCGTGACTGCTATGCCGCCGTCGGCGTGGTGCATTCGCTGTGGCAGCCGATGGCGGGCCGGTTCAAGGACTACATCGCCCAGCCGCGCTACGGCGTCTACCAGTCGCTGCACACCACCGTGGTGGGCCCGGACGGCAAACCGCTGGAGGTGCAGATCCGTACCCAGGACATGCATCGCACCGCCGAATTCGGTATCGCCGCGCACTGGCGCTACAAGGAGACCAAGGGCAAACATTCCGGCGACGTCGCCGAGGTCGACGATATGGCCTGGATGCGGCAGCTGCTGGACTGGCAGCGGGAGGCGGCGGATCCGGCCGAGTTCCTGGAGTCGCTGCGGTTCGACCTGAAATCCCCGGAGATCTTCGTGTTCACGCCGAAGGGCGATGTGATCACGCTGCCGCAGGAGTCGACTCCCGTCGACTTCGCCTACGCGGTCCATACCGAGGTGGGGCATCGCTGCATCGGCGCACGAGTCAACGGCCGGTTGGTGGCGCTGGAACGGCAGCTCGAGAACGGTGAGGTCGTCGAGATCTTCACCTCGAAGGCGCAGAACGCCGGCCCGAGCCGGGACTGGCAGAACTTCGTGGTGTCGCCGCGGGCGAAGGCCAAGATCCGGCAGTGGTTCGCCAAGGAACGCCGCGAGGAGGCGCTCGAGGCGGGTAAGGAGCAGATCTCCAAGGAGGTCCGCCGCTCCGGTCTGCCGCTGCAGCGGCTGATGAGCGTGGACGCGATGTCCGCGTTGGCGCACGAACTGCACTATGCCGACATCTCCGCGCTGTACGCGGCGGTGGGCGAGAACCAGGTCTCGGCGCACCACGTCGTGCAACGCCTGATGGCGCAGCTCGGCGGCGTCGGCGACGTGGAAAACGAACTGGCCGAACGGAGTACGCCGTCGACGCTGCCGGCGCGGCAGCGCACCATCGGTGATGCCGGGGTCGAAATCCCCGGCGCTCCCGGTACGGTCGCGAAGCTGGCCAAATGTTGTACACCGGTGCCGGGCGACGAGATCATGGGCTTCGTGACCCGCGGCGGCGCGGTGAGTGTGCACCGGACCGACTGCACGAACGCGGATTCGCTACGCGCGCAACAGGAACGGATCATCGAGGTCAAATGGGCGCCCTCGCCGTCGTCGGTCTTCCTGGTGGCGATTCAGATCGAGGCGCTGGACCGCACCCGGCTGCTGTCGGATGTGACCAAGGTGCTGGCCGACGAGAAGGTCAACATCCTGTCCGCGTCGGTGATGACCTCCGGTGACCGGGTGGCGATCAGCAAGTTCACCTTCGAGATGGGCGATCCGAAGCATCTGGGGCACCTGCTGAACGTGGTCCGCAATGTGGAGGGCGTCTACGACGTCTACCGGGTGACCTCGGCGGCCTGATCCGCCGGGGGCAGCTCCGCCTGGGCACGCGACAGCTGTATCGCGGCCACGCACATCACCAGCACGGAAGCGATGACGACGATCGTGCCGATCGGGCCGGTCCGCAGTCGCTCGTCGAGCACGGTGAGGCCGAGGAAGGCCGCGCCGAGCGGTTCGGCGACGGTGAAGGCCGGCAGCGAGGCCGACAGCGCCCCGACCTGGTAGCCGCGCTGTTGCAGATAGAGCCCCACGATGCCCGCGGCGACCAGGGTGTACAGCTGCCAACTGGTGAGCGCCGTGCCGAGTCCGCGCCCGAACAGATGGATGACGTGCTGGGTGAGCGCGGCGGAGACGCCGAACAGCAGACCGGCCGCGGCTCCCAGCATGAGCGCCTGCAGTCCGGTCACCCGGACCACCACCGCCACCACGACCGCGGCGGCGACCACGCCGAGAACCAGCACCAGCGGCCACATCCAGGTCGACCACGGCGCATCGGGGATGCCCTCGGTGGGGTCGCCGACGACGAGGAAACAGGCCAGCGCGGCCGAGAGGGCGATCGCGTGCGCCCACATGACCGGCGTGACCGGGCGGCGGCTGTAGTGCGCGGCCAGCGGCAACGCGAAGACCAGGGCCGTCACCAGGATCGGCTGCACGATCAGCACCGATCCCAGCGCCAGCGCCACCACCTGGAAGACGAAGCCGCCGGCGTCACCGAGGATGCCGGCCCACCAGCGTGGATTGCGAACGAGCTGGGCTACCAGCGCGTCACCGGCGGGCACGTCGGCCGCCGCGCGTTGCTGGGCGACCGCCGACACGGCGAACAGGAGGGCGCCGACGAAGGCGCAGACGACCGCGGCGACGGGAAAGTTGCTCACCCGATCAGTCTGCCGTCCGCGACCGGGTGCCCGGCATCGGGGACCGGTGTGCCGATCCGAGGGGGTGTGGTGACGACGCTGCGAGACCGCGGAACCGCGATGGCGGTTTCGGAATAGGCGGAATGTGCGCTACGGGCGAATGGCAATTGTTCGGCAACACATTTCGGGCCGGTGTCCGCAGTCGCGTCGAGTTGCCCTCCGCCGGGCGCGAATTGCGCATTCGCCGCAAAGTTGCCGGGGCTCATATCGACTCTCGGTGTCGGCCGGCCGGTCCGGCCGCGGCGAATCCTTCGCGCAGGTAGGAAGGTTCGCGGGCGGCGATCGCGGGTGTGCTCGAGCCCCGACGGGGGCCTGCACTCCGAGCCGGATTCTGTTACGGTTTATTGCGTTTCGGGGCGCGCGCGATGTTCGGCGACAACTCGAATCCACATGATGATCGCCGGACGGGTCGCAGTGGCACTCGACCCTCAGAACTGTTGCAGACAGCGGGTTTAAAGGGGGTCAGATCATGCTGACCGTGCTGACATGCTCGGCGGCGACCGTACCGGTCGCGTCGGGTCCTCATTGCGGATTTCGCGCATCCACATCCGCGCCGGCCCTCGATTCGGCGTTCGAGATACCCCCGTTCACACCCCTTGACCTGCCTGGATGTGGTATTGCCCGAATCTCGGCGGCCTCGGACGGCGCGTCGAGTTCGCCGAATTCGTCGGGTACGGGACAATTTCCGTTCGGGAAGGGCCTCGGTGACGCCGCACCCGGTGGTGTGCCGTTGGCGACGTCCCATGGCGGTACCGCTGACAACAACTACCCGTTCTCCACGAACTGATCGCCGAGAGGGTCCGACGATGCTGCACGACGTGCCCGGCTCCGCGGGGATGAGGGAATGTTGAAGCCGTACAAAGAAGTCCAACGGTGGTTCCCGGCGCTGGAACCCGAACATGCCGTTCCCGTGGCCGCACCGGGGGAATCCGACGCCGTCGACGACGAGGCGGAACCTGGAGCGGCGCGGTACCCGCACTACATCCGTGACACCGAGCCCGAGCCGTTCGACATTCCGTTCGCCGACGAACCGGCCACCCGGCGCAGCGAATTCGTCGGGGGCTGGACCGACTGGGTCGGCAGCCACGCACCCGGGCCGGACGACGACTACCCGGTCCACGAGGGTGAGGTACTGCGCCTGCCCCGCGACGCCGAGACCGGCGAGGGCCGGGCTCGTGGCCGCCGCCGGACCCGCCCGGCCGGTGCCGACGGCGACGATGCGGAGGGATCCGGGGCGCGCTCACCGGGCGACGACGCGGACGAGCGCGACGACGTGGACACTCCCGAGTGGATTCTGCCGCCCCGGCGCGAACACGGCGACGGCGCCGCGGGCCGGATCGTGCGCCGCGCCCCGGGCCCGGCCTCACCGGCCCTGCGCGACTACATCCGCCCGAGCCGGCTGCGAGTCGCGCTCGTCCTCGCGGTAGCCCTGTTATTGCTGGTCGCCGCAGGCGGTTTCGCCCTGTACGTGCTGCGCTCCGGTCACGACGGAAAACAGTCGGTGGCGCCGCTGCCGGCGCGCCCGGCCGTGGGTGACGACGCGCCGATGCTGCGGCTCACCTCGGCGTTCGGCGCCGATTCCGGCCCGCGGGTGGGTTCGGCCGGGCACTGCCCGACCGAACGGTCCGCGCGTGTGGTGCGCGGCGCCGAGGTCGGCGGCACCGATTCCGGGCCGGACGCGATCATGTGGTTCCAGCACGCCTTCTACGTCGAACGCTCGGCCGAGCGTGCGCGCGAGGTGGTGGCGCCGGATGCGGCGGTCTCGCCGGCGCCGGTGATCCAGCGCGGCATCGCCTCGGTGCCGCTGGGCACCGACTATTGCGTGCGGGTGGTCACTGTGGACGACAACAGGTATTCGGTGGAGGTGACCGAACGGCGGCCGGGCGCGGCCCCCGCCACCTACGACAAGCAGTTGGTGACCACCGCGGTGGTCGGCGGCCGCACCCTGATCACGGGCATCACGGCCGGGTAAGAGGAGAGCTGAGATGGGACAGGACTGGAGCCGATGGCTCGACGAGACGTCCGACGCGGACGTCGCGGCGGGCTCGCGACCGCGTGGACGGGCGCCGGTGGTCCGGTTACGCAAGGGTCGGCGTGACGACGGCGAGGGCGGCGGCCTGCCGCGTCCGATCCTGGTCGTCGGCGGCTGCGGTGGCGCCGGAACCACCACCACCGCACTGGGACTCGCGGGTGAACTGGGCGCGGAGGCGGCGGCCGTCGCCGTCGACGCCACCGTGGCCGGCAGTGATCTGGCCCTGCGCGGCGCCGACGAACATCTGAGCCCGATCAGTCTGCAGCAGTGGCTGTACGGCCGCGGTGACGACGAACCGGCGCCGCTGAAGGAATGTCTCTCGCAGGCGAGCTCCGGTATCGGCCTGCTGTGGCGCGACGCCTCCCCGTTGCGCCGCCGCGCCACGTATCTGACGGTGGCCCGGGCCGTCGCCGACGCCGGATACACCCCGGTGTACGACGGCGGCAGCCCGATCGCCGCCCGTCAGCTGCGGCCGCTGCTCGAGGATGCGGAAGTGGCTCTGGTGCTGTCGATTCCGGCGCGCGCCGACGCCGCCAATCGTTTGCGGGTCACGCTGGAATGGCTCGACGACGAATTCGGCGGTCACGCCGAGGGGCAGGGCGGCGGCATCGTGGGCGACACCACCATCGTGATCTCACATCAGTTGCCCGGCAACAACTCTCGGGTGGCCGACCATCTGCGCGAACACCTCACCGGCTGGGTGCGCGACATCCGCGAGATCCCGTACGACACCCACCTGGCGCGCGGAGAGCTGGTGCGCCACAACGCACTCGATGCCGAAACCCGGAGGGCGTACCGGCGGCTGCTCAGCGGGATGGCATCATGACCGCGGCCATGAAGGAACCTCGCTCTTCCGAAAACCCGCCTGCGGCAGGCGTTGTCGCACCGGCGGAGTCTCGTCGCGCACCCATCTGGGACCGTCCGGTACCGGGCGCCGGACGTGCGCCGCTGGTGTGGTTGCTGGGGGTGCACGGCGGCGCCGGAGCCAGTACCCTCGCGCATGTGCTTGCGCCTGCGGCGGATTCGCACCGGCGCTGGCCCGGTGTGTTCGAACGCGAATCACCTTTCGTGGTGCTGGTCGCCCGCGAGACCATCGCCGGGCTGACCCGCGCCCATGATCTGCTGCGCCAGCACCGGGCCGGGCTCGCGGGACCGAGCGAGGTGCTGGGCCTGGTGACCGTGGCCGCGCGCCCGGGCCGGATCCCGGCAGAGATCCGGCGCTACCGCGATGTGGTCGGCGCATTGGCCGGGGAGGTGTGGCAGATGCCCTGGATCGAGGAGTGGACGCTGGTCGAACCCGATCAGCTGCCGGTGTGGTCGCCCAGCGACCCGCCGCCACAGCAGCGCAAACGCAAACTCGATCCGCTGCAAGAAGTTCCGCACGAGGTGGACGCGCTGGGAATGAGCATCGTCGACCTCGTGCGGGAGACGGTCGGCGCCGGTTCGCAACAGGAGGAGCAACGATGATCGTGCCCGGACGTTGTGCTGCCGCGACCACGCCGACAGCTGTTTCCGACGGTGTACCTCCGGTACCCGGCTTTGTATTCCGATCACCTATTGAGAAGGACGCTCGATGAGTACCATCCTGGCCGCTGTACACGAGACGTACGGCGTTGTTCTCGCTCAGGTCGGGAATCCGACACCCGAGACGCCGCCGGCCGCCGACAAGCTCATGAAACTGGTGCGCTACTTCACGTGGTTCGTGCTGCTGTCGGGCATCTTGGGCATCACCTACGCCGGTGGCCGCTTCGCCTGGGAGAAGTGGACCGGTGGCGGCCTGGAATCGCCGAAGATGGTGGCGGGCGCCATGATCGGCGGCATCGTCGCCACCAGTGCGGGCACGATCATGAACGCAGTCATCGGATCGTGAGGGGCGCCGCGATCGTGCTGGCCTACAAGCAGATGCCCGCGGACGTGATCGAACCGATCATGCAGCTGATCAACTGGTTACTGTGGTGCGTGCTGTTGCTGTGCCTGGCCTGGATGATCATCTCCGCGGGCCGGCTGTGGTCGGCGATGCGCGACGACATGGCCGTCAACGACGCCTCGCACGGCATCGTGATGAGCCTGCTCGGCGCCATCGTGGCCAGTTCGGCGAGTGCGATCGCATTGACCCTGCTTCCTGCGTGAGCCGGTGACAGATTTCCGTATGCACGCCGACGACACCACGGCGACAACCACATTCGACGAAACGACATTCGACGACGACCTGCGACGGGAGGTGACGGTATGAGTAACAAGGACACCTACGACGAGCGCAGCGGCGTCTCCTTCGGCGTCATCGTCTCCGCTGCCGTGATCGCGCTGATCGTGATCGTCGGCGTCTTCGTCTACGTCGGCCGCGACACCTCCTCTTCCGGAGCCCGGAAAGCGGATCCGCCGCCCTCGCCCGTCGCGGGCTCGGGCGCGACCGGATTCGCCGGACCCGATACGGATCTGTTCGGCCGGCGGGTCGATATTCCCAACAACCCTGCGGGACAACCGCTTCCGCAGAATTCCGCGCAGCAGCACAGCTCGTCGGATTCGGACTGGCTGACCGCGGCACCCGCCGGCACCACCGAACCGCGCGGCTGGCAGCGGGTCTACGGCGCCTCGGTGCCGTTCTCCACCAGCGACGGTCCGACCCGGATCGACGACAAGGGGCTGGCCGTCGACTATTCCCACACACCGCAGGGGGCGGCATTGGCGGCGGCGCAGATCACCTATCGGCTCAACGCACGGCCCGGCGACCGGGATCTGTACGTGCGCCAGGTGCGGGTCTCGGCCCAGCAGATCGCGGCCTACGACAAGGCGCGCGGTGACGGCAAACTGCCCGATCAGCAGCCGGCGCGGATCACCAAGTACCTGGTCGCACCCGACGCGTTCCAGATCGAGAACTACGCCGACGATATGGCGATCGTTCGGCTGGCCGCCCGCGGGCCGAACAACGACGGCAAGCAGGTGTGGGCGGCGATCCGGCTGATCATGGTGTGGGACAACGGGGATTGGCGACTCAAACCCACCGACACCAAAGCCACGCCGAGTGAATACGTCGACACCCTGCAGGGGTGGACCCGATGGTGAGCACAGCGATTTCGAGAAAGGCACGAGAGTCAGCCGATGGTCCGGATCGATTCCCTGCGACGCATCGAGGAGTGGATCTCATGGTGAGGCGCATCGTCACGATCCTCGCGGTCGTGTTCACCGTCATGATCGCGACCCCGACGGTGGCCTACGGGCAGACCTACGGATTCGACCAGACCTGTAACGAGATTCACGACGATCTCGACGGTCTGGGCCTGCCCGGCGTATCGCTCGGCGATGCCGCCTCCGCGGCGTGCAAGGCCGGCAACGCCGCCACCCATCCCGGTGACGCCGCGAACGCGGTGAAGGACAAGGCGTGGGATTCCACCTTCGGCAAGGTGGTCGACTCGTTGATGAACGGTCTGGGCGAGGCGCTGATCCTGGCGCTCACCTTCTGGATGAAGGTGCCCAACGATCGCATCAGTGACGGAGGAGCGCTGTTCCAGAAGATCAACGACTACACCTATCAAGCGCAGATTCTGCTGCTGATCGTGTCGGTGATCCTGTCCGGCGCCAGACTCGCCGAAGCCAGACGCGGTGCGGCACTGAGCGAGGCCGCGGAATCGTTCCGGATGTTCGCCCGCGTGGTCTTCAGCTCCTGGATGCTGGGTGCGGTGGTAGTCGCGGGTACGCAGGCCTCGGACCGCTTCTCGCAGTGGGTGATCGAGGACGCCACCAACGGCAATGCCCGCAGCCTCGCCGAGTTGATGGTGAAAACCTCCAAGCTGCAAGCCTTTTCGCCCGGCCTGGTGCTGATCATCGCGATCGTCGGCCTGCTCGGCGCGCTGGCGCAGATCGTGCTGGCCATCGTGCGCCAGGGCATGCTGGTGGTGGCCGCGGGTGTGCTGCCGCTGGCCGCGGCGGCGTCGGGAACCAGCACCGGCCGCCAGGCGTATCCGAAGCTGATCGGCTGGATCATCGCGTTCATGCTGTGGAAACCGGTGGCCGCGATCGTCTACATGATCGCCTTCGTCACCGCCGGTGACACCAACTCGACGACACCGACCTCGGGTCTGCCGGACGCCGACCAGGCGCAGCGGATGCTGGTCGCGATCGTACTGCTGTGCAGTGTCGCCTTCGTCCTGCCCGCGCTGATGCGGCTTGTCACCCCGGCGGTGGCGATCGCCGGCAGCGGTGGATCCGGCCTGGGCGCCACCGGAGCGGTGCTGCTGGGAGCAGCCGCACTGGGCGCGGTGGGTACCAAGGCGGTCGGCGTGCGCACGCAAGCGGCGGCGGGAGCGCCGGGATATGTGGGCCGCAACGGAGGTCAGCGTCCGCCCGGCGGCACGGGCCGCGGCGGCAGTCCCCGGCCCGTTCCGCCGCGCGGCCCGCGCCCGGGCGGCGGAGGCGGGGGTCAGCAGGCGCCCGCGAGTCCGCGCGCACCCGGCGGTGCCGCGGCGGTACCATCCGGCGCGTCGCGAGCCATGAACAACATCGCGACGGCCCGGGCCGCGGGCGCGCACCTCAACCGCGCCGACGAAGCCATGGGCGATATCGCCGGTGACCGCTGGACCAACCGCGCACCCGACCTCGGCAGGAGCACCATCCCGCGATGACGACGACCGACACCTACGAGCGCCGCTCGTACGGGCTGTGGCAGAAGCCCCGCAGCGCAGGCCTTTTCGGGTTGCGCTGGGGGGAGACGGTGCTCGGCTTCGTCGTCGTCATCACCGCCCTGATGACGGCGCTGGTCGCCGGGCCGAAACCGGCGCTGTTCGTCGCGATCATCGGTGTGGTCGTGATGGTTCCACTGGTGTGGCGGACGGGGGGCCGCTCCGGTTACGAGACGGGATTGATGATGTTCCATTGGTTGCGCGGCCGCAGCAAGGGCGAGCACGTCTATCGCGGCGGCCGGTTCTCCCGCATCCCCGGCGGCGTCGCGCGCCTGCCCGGGCTGATGGCGCCCTCGCGGCTGTACGAGGGAATCGACGCCGGCGGCTACAGCTTCGGCATGATCCACCTGCCACAATTCGCGCAGTACACGGTCGTGCTCCGGGCCTGGCCGCAGGGACACGAGGCGGTCGACCAGCCGGTGATCGATCGGTGGGTGTCAGCCTGGGGAACCTTCCTGGCCTCGCTGGGCCAGACCTCCGACATCGTCGCGGTGGTTCCGGTGATCGATACCGTGCCGGAGACCGGAAACCGTTTGCTCACAGAGGTTTCCACCATCACCCGGCCGGAATCGCCGGCGCTGGCGCAGCAGGTGATGTACGAGCTGGCAACCGAATTGCCGCAGGAGCGCGTGCAACTGCTGCCGCGCGTGGCGATCACATTCAAGGCCACCACCGCCGAACGACGCAAGAATCCGGCCGAGGAGGCCGTCGAGATCGGTCGCCGGCTGCCGGGGATCTGCGCGGCGCTGGCCGAAGCGGGCGTGCGGGCGCAGCCGATGTCGGCCGACGAGGTGATCTCGTTCATCCGTCGCAGCTACGACCCGGCCGCGCAGGCCGATCTGGAAGTGGCCGCCGGCGAGATCGGCGGGCACGGGCTGGATTGGGCCGACGCGGGCCCGATCTCGCACGAGGAACGCTGGGATCAGTTCATCCACGACGGCGGCCGCTCGGTCACCTGGGAGATGGACGCCGCACCCGAGGGCGCGGTCGACGAGCGGGTGCTGCAGCGCCTGCTGGCACCGAATCCGGAGGTCCCGCGCAAGCGGATCGCGATCGTCTACCGTCCGCATTCGGCCGCCGACGCCGCCGAGATCGTGGACGACGACTACAAGAACGCGCTGGTCGCGCAGCAGAGCGAACGGGGCGTGGTCTCCGCCTCGGCGACGCTGCGGGTGGGCGCCACCCAGCAGGCGCGTGAGGAACAGGCGCGCGGTCACGGCGTGACCCGATTCGGTGCGCTCGTCACCATCACCGAACCGCTGCGCGGTGATCTCCCGCGGATCGAAGCCATTACCCGCGACCTGTCCACACAGGCCCGGTTGAAGATCCGGCGTTGCTACCGATACCAGGCGGCGGCCTTCGCGGCCTCACTCGGCTGCGGGGTGATCCTGCCGGAACACGCGAGTATTCCCAAGGCATTGGCGGGGTGAGCGCAGATGGCAGGTGAGCACGAGCCGCCGGTTCGCTACCGGGGCGAACCACCGCGCTACAGCGAACGGGTGGTGGATCCGGAGAACCCGGTCCAGGCCCGGCCGCGCCCGCGCACGGCCCACGACGACGAGTGGGGCATCGAGGCCTACGCGCCCGGCCTGCCCCGCTCGGAATACGGTGGCGCACCTGCCGATTGGGACGACGTACCGCTGCGCCCGGCGCGCCGCCGAGCACGACGCGAGGAGGGCGAGCGCACCCGACCGGACGCCGCCGCGCCCCAGGAACGCGGTGGGCGCGCGACGGGGCACTCGCGCACGGATGCCGGCGCGGACGGTGCGGGACGCACCCGAGGAACGGCGGCTCCCCGGCGGGAGACCGAGCGTCGCCCGGCACCCGAACAGGGCGTGAGCGGTGGTGCGCCGCACCGTGGTTCGGGCAGTGACCCGATCTCCGGCGAGCGCGGCTCGGGAAGTCCGCGGCGGCGCGGTGACGATGCGGCGAGGCCCGGATCCGCCGGGGGCGAACGTGCGATGCGGCGGGCCGAGTCGGAGCCGGGGCGTCGTCGTCCGGCGGACGGCGACCGAGACGGATCGGCCGGGCGCGACGGGAACCGCCGCGGAGCCGGCGATGCGGGCGGCGCCCGCGGCCGTGCGGGCGGGGATGCGGTGGAGTCCGAGCGGAACCGTGGCGGCCGGTCGACATCGGAGTCGGCGCGCAACCGGTCCTACGGTGGCCGGGACATCGACCGGTCGAGCACGCACCCGGGCCGCGATACCGGATCGACCGGTGACGCGGCACCGCGAACGACCTCGTCCGAGAACGACGAGACGCGCGACGACGTCGCGACGACCCGCACGGCGACGTCGCGAGCCGGTAGCCGGATCGCGGGCGCGGAAGACAGCGCGGACCGCGAAAGCCATGGCGCCGAACGCGATACGGTGATGCCGACGACAACGAGCGGCCCTCGACAGGCCGGCACAGCCGAGGAGTCCGGGCGGGACGGGAGCGCGGCCGGAGCGGTTCCGCCATCGCCCGGTGATGCGGACTCGCCGACCGCGACGCGCCCGGCGCCGAGCGACCACGACTCACCCGACCAGGGTGCGGACCTCGTGGACGGCGACCGCGCCGCTCGTGCCGAGGAGGCCGAGCAGGACGCCTCCGCGGACCGCACCGAATCCGCGCGCACCCGCGCGAGCGGTCGAGCCGGTGCGGCGGGCGGCGCCGCCGCCGACGACCGGATCGCGGCACGCTCCGGCGGTGACACCCCGTCCGCGTCCCACGTCGCCGACCACGATGCGCCGCACGACAATTCGGCCGGTGCCCGCACCCGGCGCCGGGTGAGCGGGCCGGAGGACCGGTCCGACGATCGAGAGATTTCCTATGCGCATGGCACCCCGCACTCGGCCGAGCTGCCGGCCGGATTCGACCAGGTATCGCCCGAGACGCGCGGAGGGCGCTACATGACCGGCGACCACGAGCCGGCGCCGCGGCGGAGTACGCGCACCGAATACAATTCCGGGTCGTCGCGCCGCCGGACGGAAGCGCCCGCGCGGCGATCCGGCCGGGGCCAGCGCACGCTCCGTGATCGCAACGGCTCGAAAATGGCGTCCTACGAACAGCTTTCGCGGGCTTCTCGTGCCGACGCCGAAGCGGGCAATCGGCGGGATCGGCGCAGTAAACCGGTCAAGAAGAAGAATCAGGGCCCGCCTCTGCTCGACGACGCGGCCCGGGCGCGGCTGGAGGCGGTGGCCCGCGAGGGCGCCGGATTGCGCGCCGCCTGGGCGGCGTTCCGGATTCGCACCGACGACCTGCGCCGCGTCAACGCCGCGGCCCGCATCGAATCGGTTGTCGAGGACGGATTCGACCGCGGCACGGCGCAATTGACCGATCGCGGCTATGTCGGTCCCGGCGGCGGCCGGATGAACGTGGTGGGCCGCCCGGTCGAATACCGGGCCACCACCGCGCAGGTCGCCGGACTGTGGCCGTGGTCGGTGGGCGCCGGCGCCCCGCTGATCGGCACCCCGCTCGGCTCGCATCTGCACACCGGCGCGCCGGTGTGCTTCGACCCGATGAACTGGTTCATGCGCGGCAGTTTCATCACCGCCCCGAGCCTGTTCGTGCTGGGGCTCAACGGTTTCGGTAAGTCGTCGCTGGTGCGCCGCATCGTGCTCGGCGGTGTCGCCCAGGGCATCACGCCGCTGATCCTGGCCGATGTGAAACCCGACTACCGCAAGCTGGTGGAGATGGTCGGCGGCCAGGTCATCGACCTCGGCTACGGACACGGCAAACTGAATCCGCTCGCCGGTGGTGTGCTCGGCTCGATCGTGCCGCTGCTGGACGACCTGCCCGCACTGCAGCTGCAGGTGACCCAGGAATTGCGGGCCCGCCAGGTCACGTTGATCGCGGGTCTGGTGGAACTCGTGCGCGGCGCCCGCGTGCGCGACTACGAGGAGACGTTGATCTCCACGGCGCTGCGCATCCTGTACCGCGAGGGCAGCGGCTTCGCGCCGGAATCGCCGCCGATCATGGAGGATCTGCTCGAGGTGGTGGTCGGCGGCGGCCAGGAGCTGATGCTCGATGCCGGCGCCGACAACGCCGAGGAATACCACGAGGCCACCAAGGGGCTGCGACGGTCGCTGCGCGCACTGACCCAGGGACCGTTCGGCGCGGTCTTCAACGGTCAGACCACGACACCGATCGACACCTCCGCGGTGGCGGTCTGCATCGACGTCTCGCACATCCCGACCGGGGACAAGAAGCTCAAAGCCGGTGTGATGCTGGCCTGTTGGGCCGACGGCTTCGCCTCGGTGGAGGCCGCGCACGTCCTTGCCGACGGCAAACTGGGACCGCAGCGCTACTTCCAGGTCGTCATGGACGAGCTGTGGCAGGTGCTGGGACTGGGCGACTTCATGGTCGACCGCGTCGACGAACTGACCCGTCTGCAGCGCGGCATGGCGACCTCGCTGATCATGATCAGCCACACCATCAAGGACCTGCAGTCGCTCGGATCCGAGGCCGCGATCGCCAAGGCGCTGGGCTTTCTGGAACGTGCGCGCGCCAAGATCTTCGGTGCGCTGCCGCCCGAGGAGATCAGCCGCCTGGACTCGACGATCCCGTTCACCTCCGCCGAGGAGGAGATGGTCACCAGCTGGTCGGCCCCGCAGGCGCTGACCGGCGAGGCGCTCAAACCCGGCCAGGCCCGACCGCCCGCGCCCGGCACCGGAAAGTTCCTGCTCAAGATCGGTGAGGATCGCCGCCCCGGCATCCCGTTCCATATGGAGTTCACCGTGTCGGAAAAAGAGAGCGGAATCCACGAGACCAACCAGCGTTTCAGCGAATTCACCGAATCCACGGCCCGGCGGGGCGACGAGGGGAGTGCCGCGTGATGCCGCACAGGTCATACCGAAGAGTGTCGCCGCAGGTGCGGAAGGCGGCGGTGGAGCAGGTCGTCGCGCTGACCGACAAACTGCGCAGCGAGTCGGAGGCCTGCCGGGTCGTCGCCGAACAGATCGGCGTGCACACCAATTCGGTGCGCAACTGGGTGCGTGCCGCGGAGGGACCCAGCCTCGAACGGATGGACGCGGTGGCCCTGCGCCGCAAAGTGGCGCTGCTGCAACAACAACTGGCGGCCGCGGCGGAGATGAACCGCACCCTGGTGGAAACCCTGAACGAAACCCGCCGCGCGACATGACGGGTGCGCGGTGAACGCGAAAACCCTCACCGCCCTCGTTCTCGGCGGTGTCGTCTCTCTGATCACCCTCGTGGTGGTGATCGTGTTGCCCTCCTCGGAGGATCCGTGCGCCGATCAGCCGACCGCGCCCGGTTCCGGCCTGCCGGATACCTCCGGCGCGCCGTGGGCAGCGGGTGCGTCGGAGTCGGGCTCCACCACACCGACCGCCACGACGGACCCGCGCGGCTCCACATCCGCCTCCACCAGTGCCGCCGATATTCCTGCGGCACAGGCGAATCCGAGTGCGACCGGCGCGCCGTCGCTGGCGGCGGGGATCGCGCCGATCCGGCGCACCTGGCCGCTGCCGGGCGGATCCTTCACGGTGTCGGACACCTTCGGCGCGCGCGGAGGCACCCATCTCGGTGTGGATCTGGCCGCACCGGACGGCACCCCGGAGTTCTCGGTGGCGGACGGCGTCGTCGTCGCCGCCGGTCCCGCCTCCGGCTTCGGCAACTGGATCGTGATCGACTCCGTCGACGTCAACGGTCGTCCTTTCTCCGCCGTCTACGGCCACGAATGGGCGAGCGGGGTGAAGGTGCGGGTCGGGCAGCGGGTGCGGGCCGGTGAGGAGATCGGCGCGGTCGGGTCGGCGGGCGAATCCTCCGGTCCGCATCTGCATTTCGAGATCGTGCCCGGCGGGCGCCTGACCGGCGGGCGTCAGATCGATCCGCTGCCGTGGCTCGACGGCGCGCTGACACCCAACGCCGGTGGCGCCTTCCCGTATTCGACGAACCCGCTGTGCAGCCGCGGATTCGGCAGCGCCGGCGGCGCGCTCGCCGACGGCAAGGTACCGCCGGAACTCGAAATCTGGTATCGCCGTGCGGGTTCGCTGTGCCCGGAGATCACCGCCTCGGTGCTGGCCGCGCAGGGCCGTCAGGAATCCGGATTCCAGCGCGGGCTCACCTCGCCCGCCGGCGCCGAGGGACTGGCTCAATTCCTGCCCACCACAGCGCGGGCCACCGATCCCGACGACGGGCGGCCGTATCTGCTCGACGCGGACGGCAACGGGCAGGCCAGTCTGTGGGACGACGGCGACGCGATCATCGCTCAGGGGCGCTATATGTGTTCGATCGCCCATCAGGTCGAGCGGTGGATCGGCGAGGGCAAGGTGCACGGTGATGTGGTGCCGCTGTCGCTGGCCGCCTACAACGCCGGCGAGGGTGCGGTTCTCGCCTCGGGCGGGATGCCCAATCAGGTGGCCGCGCACTTCTCCGAAACCCGGCCCTACGTCACGAATATCCTCGCCATGGAGGCGCAGTACCGGGCGCCGGGATCGATGGGCCGATTCCAGCCCGGGCACGGTTCGGCGGGCGCCGATATCCTCGCCGCGGCCCAGCAGTGGATGGGCACCCCGTACGTGTGGGGCGGCGGTGGCCCGCAGGGGCCGACCGGCGGCGGACTGGACGGCCCGGGCCTGACCTCGGCCGCCGTGTTCGCGGCGTCCTCGGGCGCGAAGACGTTGCCGCAGACCGCCGAACAACAGTGGGAGGCGGGGGTCGAGGTGCCGATGCGCAACGCGCAGCAGGGCGATCTGGTGTTCTCCCGCTTCGGGGTGCGCGGGCCGGCCGAGGTCGGCATCTACGCCGGCAACGGCCGGATGATCCGTTCCACCGACCCCTCGGGCGTGAGCGAAGCGCCCGTGCCCGGCGACGCGCGGTTACGGAGGGTGTTGTGACGGTACGACGATCGGGACACGCCGGGATCGCCGGATCGCCGGGAGTCGCCCGGCACGAACCGGGACCGATAATCTGGAGACAGCGTCCGGAGTTCCGGGCGCCGGGCCGCCGACCTACGGGACGGGCCGTCTACGCGAACCTGGTGGTGATGCTGGTGGTGAGCGTCGCACTGCTGTCCGGCTGCGCGGGCGGGTCCGAACGAGCCGAACCACCGGCGGCCACGTCGACTCCGCGTCAGCTCGAGGCCGCCCCGGCACCGGATCCCGGCACTCCCGACGGCGTCGCCGTCGCCGCGCTGCGCGAGATCTTCACCTGGTATCCGGCCACCGAGACGCAGGGCGCCTCGCTCTCCCGGGCTCGGAAGTGGCTGGGCCCCAGCCTGCTTCGCACACTCGACGCACCGCCGGGCGAGGAGACTCCGAAACCGACGCTGCGCTGGGCCGAATGGGGACGTTCGGGTGTGCGCGTGGAAGCGTTCACCTTCGCATCCGGCGAACAGGCCCCGGGCAACGGCGATTCGGACCACCAGCAGTTCAAGATCGGTATCGAGCAGACCGCCGTGCACGCCGACGGTACCCGCGAGCCGCTACCCCCCACGACGGTGATCGCCACCGTCGTCCGCACCCCCGACGGCTGGCGGCTCGACGGATTCCGTTGAGCCGCAGCCACATACTCGGTCATTCCAGGAGGCGAGATGGCGAAGAAGGTGAAGGACCCGGCCGATCCGGGACCGGACCTCGCGCTGTATCTGATCTACATCGGTTTCGCGGTGGTCGGCACCCTCTGGGGCGCACTGCATCTGGGCAACAAGCTGTCGACGGTGCCCCAGGACGTGCCGATCAATCCGATCGCCTGCATCGCGAAGATCGCGCGGGGACAACTGACGTGGCCGACCGCCTCCACGGTGATCGTGCTGCTCGTCGTGCTCGTCGTCGTCGGCATCGTGTTCGTGCGGCGCGAGATGAAGAAGCGCCGCAGCCGCGGAAAACTGCCGGTCGACGACAAGGCCCAGTACATGGGGAGCGGCGGGGCGATCGCGGCACTCACCGAGGCCGGGGTGCGGGACAAGGCCCGCCAGCTGGGCGTGCGGCTCGGCTACGAGGATTCGCCCGGCGTGCCGATCGGTGTCGGGGTGGTCGACGGTGTGATGCTGTTCGGTTCGTACGAGGATTTGCATCTCGACATCTGGGGCCCCCGCCAGGGTAAGACCTCCGCGCGGGTCATTCCGGCGATCCTGTCGGCGATCGGCCCGGTCCTCGTCACCTCCAACAAGCGCGATGTGGTCGACGCGACCCGAGATGTGCGGGAGGGCAAGGGTTCTCGCACGTTCGTCTTCGACCCGCAGGGCGTCGCGGGTGAAGAGCACGCCCTCTGGTATTGGGATCCGCTGGGCTGGGTGGACGCCCGGCACGAAGGATGTGAGATGCGAGCGGCGCGACTCGCAGGTCACTTCGCCGACGCCGACGACGGTGGCGAAGGTACCCCCGACAGCTTCTTCGACCCGGAGGCCGAAGATCTGCTGGCGGGTATGTTTCTCGCCGCCGCCGTAGCCAACCGGTCGATCACCCAGGTATGGGATTGGGTGACGGATCCGAGCGATACCGAATCCGTCCAGTTGTTGCGCGCCGCCGGGCACCATTACGTGGCCTCGGGTCTGGCACAGCAGTACAACGCCTCCGAACGGGTCCGTGACAGTATTTTCGGTACGGCGAAGAAGATGGTCCGCTGCCTGAAGTTGTCGAATGTGCACCAATGGGTCACGCCGGGCACCGATCGCTACGCGTTCGATGAATGGGACTTCCTGAACCGCAACGGAACCCTGTACTGCCTGTCGCTGGAGGGCCGCGGTTCTGCCGGCCCGCTGGTCAGTGCCCTCACCGAAGCGGTCGTCGACGTCGCGATGCGTAAGGCGACCCATGAACATATGGGCCGGCTCTCCATTCCGCTGCTCGCGGTGCTCGACGAGGCGGCCAACATCGTGCGCTGGAAGGATCTGCCGAAGCAGTACAGCCACTTCGGATCTCGCGGCATCGTCGTGATGACCGTCCTGCAGTCGTGGGCGCAGGGCGTGCGGTGCTGGGGTCAGGCCGGTATGGAGGCGCTGTGGGCGGCGGCCAATATCAAGGTCCTCGGCCCCGGCGTCGACGATATGGCATTCCTGGCGGCCCGTTCGGAGGCGATCGGCGACTACGACTCCATCTCGTCGTCGGTCTCGGAATCCAAAGGCGGCAAGAGTTATTCGCGTTCGCTGGGCTCCTCGCGGACCCTCAACGCGAACGCGCTGGCAACCCTGCCGCGCGGGCGGGCCGTGGTGTTCTCCTCGGGTGCGCCCGCGGTGCTCGTCCGGACCGTGCCGTGGTGGGAAGGGGAGTACGCTGCCGAGGTGCGCAAGTCGATCGAACAGCATGATCCGCAGCGTCGCACCACGATGAGCGACCTCGTGGGTGAGCGGACCGTCCTCGACGGCGGATCGATGCCCGGTGAGCCGCCCGAGACCTACGGACAGCCCGAGGAGGTTCGCCCGCTGTGAACGACCAGCCCCAGGACATGATCTACTCGAACGTGGTCGAGTTCGTGGAGAACTACCTCAGCCTCGTCTACCGGCGTCAGGTCACCGACCTCACCGATACGGTGTGGTGCCCCGAGTGGTGGAAGCATGCCGAGGCGGCCATGCGCCTCGAAGCACTGTGGCGCGCATGGGAGTACCTGCGCCAGGATCCGCAGACGGGGATGAGCGTGTGGTTCCTCGACCACGCGGACCCGCATATGGGGCGGTTGTTCGATCCGCGCGGGCCGTTCAAATACTGCAGTGTGCGCAACGGCCACAAGGATATGCTCAGCCCCCTCCCGCTCACCCCGCCGCAGCAGGGCATGTTCGGCGAACCCAGCAAGGCGGACCCGAACAAGGGCTGATCCGCGACCCGTCTCCGCGAGAACGACCGTCGCCGAAAACGACTGTGCCGCCACCCGTTCCGGGTCGGCGGCATAGTCGTGAGCGGGTTCGTCAGCGAGAACGATCGCGGCCGCGTTCGCGTTCGCGCATCCGCTCGTCGTGTTCACGCGCGCGGGTGACCCGCGGCGGTTCCTCCGGCCGGGTGCGGACCGCGGCCTGCGGCGGCTGCGCCTGACTGACGTCCATGAGCATGCGCACGGCCGCCAATTCCGGCGCCACCCCGACGCGGGACAGATGGGCGGCCAAGGCCTGGCGTCGCTCGGGGGAGTCGTAGCGGGTCAGTTCGCGTTCACGCGCCTTCTGCCGCTCGGCGGTGCGGGCGCCGCGCGCCACCCGGGAATGTTCCAGGCGGTCCTTCTCCAGCGAGATACCGCGTTCCAGGGCGGGCCGCTCGAGCATCCGGGCCAATTCCAGGTTGCGCGGATCCTTCGCCTTGGCTTCGCGAGCCTCGCGCAGCAACCGCTCCCGGGTCTCCTTGATCCGCTCCTGGGTGACCTTCACGCGCGCTTCGGCTTCTCGCTGACCACGTTCGCGGGTGCGCAGTGCGACCAGTGTCGCAAGCTGCAACATTTGCCTCATCAAAGCCGCTGTCTCGCGGCCGATGTCGTCGAGTTCCTCGGCCATTGCCTGCTCCCCGATGCTGCAGTTGTCTCTGTGGACGATTGTGGTGCTTCGTATCGGACTCCGCCACACGAACGGTCGATCCGTGGTGGCGGCGCCCCACCTTCAGCGCTGTCCGTTCTATGAGGTTACCAGCGCGGAGCAGGGCAGCCTAACCCCGGATCCGGTCCATCGCAGGCGGATCCGGGCCCGCGCCGGGGATCAGCTCAGCTGCATCGTCTTCACCGTGACCGGCTGCTTCGGCGCGCCGTCGCCGGTCGACGGGTCCTCGACGCCGTCCTTGGCGATGGCGTCGAGGGTCTTCAGCCCGGCCTCGTCGACGGTGCCGAAGATGGTGTACTGCGGCGGCAGCTGGGAATCGCCGTAGACGAGGAAGAACTGGCTGCCGTTGGTATCGGGGCCGCTGTTGGCCATCGCCACCACACCACGCTTGTACTGCACCGGAACCCGCTGGGCGTTGGGGTCGCCGGGCGCGAATTGGTCGGTCGGGTATTCGTTGGGGAAGGCATAACCCGGTCCACCGTTGCCCTGACCGCTCGGATCACCGCACTGCAGCACCTTCAGACCCTCGCCGGTGGTCAAGCGGTGGCAGGGGGTGCCGTCGTAGAACTTCTGCTGCACCAGGCTGACGAAACTGTTGACCGTGCAGGGCGATTCACCGGCGTTGAGCGAAATGCCGATCGGCCCCCGGTTGGTGTCGACGGCGACCTTCGGCGAGTCCGCGGTCGAGACCTCGGCCTGCTCGGGCTTGTGCACCGGCTTGGCGGCCTGCCCGGCATCGGTGTAGGCGCAGCTCACCGTCGCGGTCTTGGGCTTGGCCTCCGGCGGGGGAGCGGCCTGCGGGGTGGACGAGAGCGAGGCGTCGGGGGTCTTGGCCGCGGCGTTCGCGGTGTCGTCGCCGCGGGTCAGGTAGTAGATCCCGACGCCGGCCGCGACGACCACGACCACACCGAGCGCCGATCCGGCGATCGCCAGCTGCTTACGCTTGCGCGCACGCTGCGCCTGTCGCTCCAGTCGGCGTTCCAGCTTGCGCTTGGCCGCCGCTCGTCGCTGTTCGTTGGTCGGCACTACCCGGTCCTCCCGTGTCGGTTGCGTATCGGCATAAGAGTGTGCCATCACTTCCTGAGACGACCCCTAACTTCCCCGGATCGTTCCGTACAATCGCGCTGCTCGGCCCCGTGCTGGGTGAACCGGTTGGACTTGCCGCGTCCGGGTGGGGGAAACTGGACCATTGTGACCAAGACCAGCAGCTTCACCGCCCCGAAAGGGATTCCGGATTATGTGCCGCCCACCTCGGCGGAGTTCGTCGCCGTACGGGACGGGCTCGTGCACGCCGCGCGACTGGCCGGATACGGACATGTGGAGTTGCCGATCTTCGAGGACACCGCGCTGTTCGCGCGCGGTGTGGGCGAATCGACCGATGTGGTCACCAAGGAGATGTACACCTTCGCCGACCGCGGTGAACGCAGTGTGACCCTGCGGCCGGAGGGCACGGCCGGGGTCATGCGGGCGGTGATCGAACACGGCCTCGACCGCGGTCAGCTGCCGGTCAAGCTGTGCTATTCCGGCCCGTTCTTCCGCTACGAGCGGCCCCAGGCCGGACGTTACCGGCAGTTGCAGCAGGTGGGCGTGGAAGCGATCGGCGTCGACGATCCGGCGCTGGACGCCGAGGTGATCGCCATCGCCGACGCGGGCTTCCGGTCGCTGGGGCTCGAGGGCTTCCGGCTCGAGATCACCTCGCTCGGCGACGAGACCTGCCGGCCGCAGTATCGCGAACTTCTCCAGGAGTTCCTGTGCGCCCTGCCGCTGGACGAGGAGACCCGCCACCGCGCCGAGATCAACCCGCTGCGGGTGCTCGACGACAAGCGCAAGGAGGTCCGCGCCCTCACCGCCGAGGCGCCGCTGATGCTCGACCACCTCTCCGACTCCGCGAAGGCGCACTTCGAGCAGGTGCTGGGCCACCTGGACGCGCTCGGTGTGCCGTATGTGGTCAACCCCCGCATGGTGCGCGGCCTGGACTACTACACCAAGACCACGTTCGAATTCGTGCACGACGGCCTGGGCGCGCAGTCGGGTATCGGCGGCGGTGGGCGCTACGACGGGCTGATGGCGGAACTGGGCGGCCAGCCGCTGTCCGGGATCGGGTTCGGACTCGGTGTCGACCGCACCATGCTGGCGTTGCAGGCCGAGGGTAAGGCCGCGGGCGAACCCGCGCGGGTCGATGTGTTCGGGGTGCCGCTCGGGGAGGCGGCGATGGCCCGGCTGGTGGTGCTCGCGGCCGACCTGCGCGCGGCCGGGATCCGGGTCGACCTGGCCTACGGCGGGCGCGGCGTGAAGGGCGCGATGAAGGCCGCCGACCGGTCCGGTGCGGCGTTCGCGCTGGTCCTCGGCGACCGGGACCTGGCCGACGAACAGGTGGGCTTGAAGGATCTCGGCTCCGGTGAGCAGCGCCAGATCCCGCTCGCCGAGGTGGTGGCGCAGGTGTCGGCGGCGCTGGGCGCGCAGCGGTAGTACGGTCCGAGCATGTCTGGGAAACCGTGGCGCGCATCGCTTTCCGGTCGGCGCGCCGGCCGGTGCGGCGTGTGCGGATGAGCGCGGCCTCGTGAACGACGCGAATTCCGCGGCGCAGCAGCCGGTCGGCCTCGACCTCATCGCACCGGAGCTGTACGCGCCGATGCTGCGGCGACTGGCGCTGGGTGCCATCGGTGCGGGTGTCGTCGTCGGCGTGGTGGTCGGGCTGGTCGTGAGCTGGCCGGCCGGCGTCGTGGTCGGCACGGTGCTCGGCGCGCCGACGGCGATCTACGCGCTGGCGGTGCGGCGACGGCGAATGTGGTTGTCGGGCACCGTGATCGAGGCTCGGACGCTGGCAGGGCGACGGCGGCTCGACGTCGCCGCGGCGACGGGTGTCGAGGTGCTCGTGTATCCGGGACGGCTGAGCCGGATCGCGCTGCGGATCACCGCCGGCGGCCGGACCCAGACCGTGCCGCTGGCGATGTACACCGACGCCGGCAGCGGACGTGAACTGCACATCCTGGGATTGCGGAAGCTCGCCGACGCGCTCTCCTCCGCCGAGTTGGCCGCCGCGCTGGCGCTGTCCGGATTGCTGGTCGGGCAGTTGCGGGCCGAGGCTCGGGACGCCGGATTGGAGGAGCGGCCGCTGTATCGGGCGGTGCAGCTGGTGCGGGCGCGCGATATCGTGCAGCCGGTGCGGCTGAGCGACAGTGACATCGCCACGCTGAGCCGAGATAGCGCGGCATAAGTGTCCCGCTCGGGACGAAACGGACGTAAATCACCGCTGCGGTGCGCGGCACGAACGATATGTGATCACCGTCCGGTAACGAAATAGCGGTGTCGGTGCGGGCGGGCGTTTCGGCATCCTCCCCGGTTGGCAATCTTTCAGCTTACTTCGGTTCGGCCGGCGTCCCGCTATATCGCGGGGCTGTGACCACACTGGTACCCGAACCGGCAGGGGCTTGACCTTCCATGTCTAGTAATCCTCCCGTGTGCAGCGAACACTGAGACTTGGAAGGTTCAAAGATCGAAAGAGTTCGAACGAAGGGTTCGCCATGCACACCATCAAATTCCGTAAAGCAGCGGCGGTTGCCGCTCTAGCAGTGGCCCTCGGGGCTGTCGTAGCCCCCGCCGCGTCTGCCGCGACCCCATCGGGCACCTCTCCGACGGCCAGCGACATCGACGGTTCCGTCGCGATCTGCTTCCCCTTGGGCAGTGTCGTCTGGTGCATCTGAGCTGTCGCGAGAAGGGGTGCCACCGGAGGGGTGGCACCCCTTCCGTGTGGGCAGGTGGCGGGCGAGGCCGCCGGACGGAACGCCGAAAACGGTTGCGGGAGGGTGAGGATCCGCTCGAGCTGTCTGGTTGCTCACGGTGCCGGCTTTCGGCCGGTGAGGGTCGTTAGGGTGAAGATCGAAGCCGACCGTCGAGTTCTCGTGAACAAGGAGTTGTCGTGAGCAATGCCACCCGCACGCATGTGACCGTCACCGTCACCGGAGCGGCCGGTCAGATCGCCTACGGGTTGCTGTTTCGCATCGCCTCCGGCGCCATGCTCGGCCCGCAGACGCCGGTGCGGCTGCGGTTGCTCGAGATTCCGGCGGCGGTCGGCGCCGTCGAGGGGGTGGCGATGGAGCTCGAGGACGGCGCCTTCCCGCTGCTCGAATCGATCGATATCAGCGACGATCCGTGGGTGGGATTCGACGGCGCCTCGGTCGCCGTCCTGGTCGGCGCCCGCCCGCGCACCGCGGGGATGGAGCGTTCGGATCTGCTGGCGGCCAACGGGCCGATCTTCACCGATCAGGGCGCGGCGATCAATGCCAGCGCGGCCGACGACGTGAAGGTGCTGGTGGTCGGAAATCCGGCCAACACCAACGCCTTCATCGCGATGAGCAACGCACCCGACGTCCCGGCCGCGCGCTTCACCGCGTTGACCCGGCTCGACCACAACCGGGCCATCGCCCAGCTCGCCGCGCGCAGTGGCGCCCCGGCCGCTTCGATCACGCGAATGACGGTGTGGGGCAACCACTCCGCGACGCAGTATCCGGATATCAGCCACACACTGATCGGCGGGCAACCGGCCGATCGCGTGGTCGACGATCCGGCCTGGGTGCGCGAGAGCTTCATTCCCACCGTCCAGCAACGCGGTACGGCGATCATCGCCGCGCGCGGGGCGTCTTCGGCGGCCAGTGCGGCGAGTGCGGCCATCGACCACATTCACGATTGGGTACTGGGCACGCCGTCCGGTGACTGGGTGTCGATGGCGGTGCCCTCCGACGGCTCCTACGGGGTGCCGGAGGGGCTCATCAGTTCGTTCCCCGTGACGTGCGCCGGCGGCGAGTACTCGATCGTGCCGGATCTGGAGATCGACGAATTCTCGCGCGAGCGTATCGATCTCAGCGTTGCCGAGCTGGCGGCCGAGCGCGAGGCGGTGATCGATCTCGGCTTCGCCAAGCGCGGCTGAGCCGATCGACCGCTCGCGCCGCCGATCACACCTTGGCGATGACCTTCTCCGCGTACTTCTCCAGATGTGCGATCTTGTCCGCGAGCGGCTCGGTGTCGTCGCCGGCGACGTAGGGGTAGCGGAAGCCGACGATCACGTCGGTGACGCCCTTGTCCTCGAGCCGCTTGATGCCGTCGGTGGTGTAGGCGTCCAGCGAGGCCGCGTGAATCTCGAACGGCGTGGACGAGTCACGCTCGGAACGCAATTCGTTCAGCCGGGCGAGCATGCGGTCGAGATCCTCCGGATCGCCACCGGCATGCATCCAGCCGTCGCACAGGCGCACTGCGCGCCGCAACGCGGCATCGCTGTGGCCGCCGACCAGGATCGGCAGCGGTTCGGTGGCACCCGGGGTGATCTTGATCTTCGGGATGTCGTAGAACTCGCCGTGGTATTCGAAGTACTCGCCCCGCGAGAGGCCGCGCACGATTTCGATGCATTCGTCCATGCGCTTGCCGCGCCGCTCGAACGGCACGCCCATGATCTGGAAGTCCTCGGGCCACGGGCTGATGCCGACCCCGAGCGAGAAGCGGTTGCCGCTGAGGTAGGCGAGCGAGGCGGCCTGTTTGGCCACCAGCACCGGCGGGCGGATCGGCAGCTTCACCACGAAGGGGGTGAACCGCAGACTGGTGGTCACCGCCGCCAGCGCGGCGGAGAGGATGAACGCCTCGATGAACGGTTTGCCGTCGAGGAATTCCCGGTTGCCGTCCGGGGTGTACGGGTAGGTCGAATCCGACTCCGCGGGATAGGCGACGCTGTCGGCGATGGTCATACTGTGGAATCCGGCCGCCTCGGCGGCCTGTGCCAGCGGTACGTAGTGCGCCGGATCGGTCATCGCCTCCGCGTAGGTGAAACGCATCGGTGGTCCTCTCGGGTGTTGCCGATATGAAACTAGAACAGATTCTAGTTGTGCTGGCGATCCTAGTGGGATAGGCAGTGCGTTGTCCTGAGTTCGGCCACTGATCGGGCTAATGAACCTGTTCTAAGTACGGCTCCCGACGAGGAATGGCCCGGACCGTACGGTCCGGGCCATTCCGGGTGATGATTCGGCCGCCGCGCCGCGGCGATCAGAGCTGGTCGTTCTCGTAATCGCTGATGAGCTCGTCGGAATGGGTCTGGCCGATGACCTCGGGCGCGGTCTCTCCCAGCGGGCCGGTGAGGTCGGTGTTGCCGGTGAGGCTCTGGTAGTTCTGCACCGTGCGGCCGCGCTCGTCGTCGGAGTTGCGCTGCCCGGCGGCCGGTGTGCCGCCGCCCATGAAACCCGAACCGGGCGTTCCCTGGCCGGGCATACCGGGCATGCCCGGACCGAACGGCATCCCGGGGATTCCCGGCCGGGCGCCCGGAACCGAGGAGCCCAGGCCCGGTTTGGCCGCTGCGCCGCCGCCGGACGCGGTGCCGCCGAGCCCGCCCATGAGACCGCTCAGCCCGCCGCCGCTCATCGAACCCGGGTGCGCGCCGTTACCGCCGAAGGCGCTGGCATGCGTCGAAGCCCCCGGCAGGCCAGAACCGGTCAGGTCACCGAGACCGGCGGCCTGGGTGTCCGCACCGCCGCCCGATAGCAGATTCTGGGCCTGCTCCACGACCGGCTGTCCGACGTTCTGCGCGACCGCCTGGGCGGCATCGGCCGCCTGCGGCGCGTACTGGCCGGCGAGCTGGTTGACCACATTCGCCAATTGGCCGGTGTAGCCGCCCAATTCGCCTCGGGTGGCGTTGACGATCGTGACCGCCTGGCCGAGATATTCGGTGGCCGTGGCGATCAGCGTGGCCTGTCCGGGTGGAGTCAGGGCAACCGGCGCGAGCGCGGTGGCCTGGGTCGCGAACGACTGGGCGACCTGAGTGAGCTGGACGTTGCCGCGCTGCACCACCGCCGCTGCCTCGTCGGTGAGTTTCGAGATGTCGAAGCCGCGCTGGCTGGCGTCCTCACCGTGCGCCTGGACCTGTTGGCCCGCCGCCTGGGCACTACTGGCCGACTGGCCCTGCCAGACCTGCTCGACCGATTTCATCGCGCCCATGCCGATCTGCATGGCGCTCTGGATGACCTGCGAGGACTGGCTGAGCAGATCGGCCGGATTCAGGGCCCCCATCACACCGGTGCCGAAACTCGACAGCAGGTCGATGAACGGTTTGAACAGCACGTCGATACCCGGCAGCGCGGGCAGGGCCATACCGTTCATCAGCGCGGCCACCGGATCGGCGGGCATGGGCGGCAGAGTCGCCGGCAACGCCGCGGCGACCGGAGCGGCGGCCTGCTGGACCGCGCCGGCGGCACCGTCGAGTGCGGCCGGCGCCTGGTTCACCGCGGCCTGGGCCCCGTCGAGCACGTGCTGCGCGCCGGGCACCGCACCGAGCGCTCCGGCGGCCTGATGCAGCGCCTCGTGGCCCGCGCCGAGCAGCGGCGACGCGGCGTCGCCCAGCACGCCGGTATGGGCGTCGCCGGCATCGGGGGTGCCGGAACCTCCGCCGGGCAGGTGCGGAGCGCCGATTCCGTGGGAACCGTTGTCCTCGAACTCTTTCCGTGCGGTGGTGAAGGCCGGCGCCGATGCGGGCGGCGTATCCGGCGGCAGCTGCGGCAGCGGGATATCGGTGATCGGACCCTGCTGTGCGGCCGAGGCCAGAATGGGATCCGGAGTGGATACCGGTGCGGCGGGCGCGATCGATGAGGTGTCGGCGGCGGGTGCGGCCGGGGCGGCGATGACGCCGGAGTCGGTTCCGGAACCGATGGTGTGCACCGATCAGCCTCCGATCGCGTTGCCGATGGCGCCCAGGGCGCCGGCGGCGGCTCCGTCGTTGTCGCCGAGGATCGCGACGGTGCCGAATGCGGACTGCCCCAAGTGATTACATTTGGCCGACAGGTCGTTGACATCGCTGCAATGCAGTACCTGCGCGGCGGCGAACATCGCCAGATAGTCGGCGCCGATGAGCCCGAAAACGGGCGTCATCGCGGCTACATGCGTCGCGGTGTCCATATCGGCCGCTCCCGCGATTTCGGTTCCGATGCTCTGATGTGTCGCCCCGAACGCGCTGATCGCGCTCTGGTCGGCGGTGAGATCGCTCATCGAACTGCCCCCCAATCATCGTGGTCAACTGAGTCGTCAACGTCGAACAAGCCTCGCGACCGGGCGTCGACCGGAGGCTGGGCTGGGCTCAATATAACCGACCCGGCCGACGCGATTCGAGTCCGACAAACTAGAACATGTTGCAAATTAGAACGGGTTCTATATTCTCGTCGCATGAAGGTCGCAGTCACCGGCGCAGCCGGCTTCCTTGGCACGAATCTGCTCCACCAGCTGGTGGAGCGCGGTCACGAGGTGACCGCCATCGACCGGGTAAGGCCCTCCGGCGCAACGGATCCGAGTGTGACCTGGGTGAGCGGCGACGTGCTGGATCCGGTGTCGATGCGTTCGGCACTGGCCGGGGCCGAGGTGGTCTACCACCTCGTCGCCGTGATCACCCTCGCGCATCGCAACGATCTGGCCTGGCGCGTGAACACCGAGGGAGTGCGGGTGGTGGCCGAAGCGGCACTCGCGGTCGGCGCCCGGCGCATGGTGCACGCGAGTTCGATCCACGCGTTCGATCAGTACACCTGCGGCGGCCGCATCGACGAGACCGCGCCGCGCTCGGTCGATCCGGGGTTGCCGGTCTACGACCGCTCAAAATTCCAGGGCGAGGTCGAATTGCGCGCGGTCGTCGACCGGGGTCTCGACGCCGTGATCTGCAATCCGACCGGTGTCTACGGCCCGGTCGACCACTCCGACTCCCGGATCAACACGACGCTGTGGGACGCCGCGCGCGGCCGGGTGCCGGTGATGATCGGCGGCGGATTCGATCTGGTCGACGTGCGTGACGTCGCCACCGGCCTGATTCTCGCGGGCGAGCGCGGGCGTACCGGCGAGAACTATCTGCTCTCGGGCGCGATGGTGACGATGCTCGAGGTCACCCAGCTCGCCGCCCAGGTCAACGGAAAGCGGGGCCCGCGCTTCGCGATTCCGGCCAAGGTGATCTCCGGTGCGCTGCCCGTGCTGGAACCGATCGGGAAGATGCTGGGCAGCGATCGGGTGTCGCGGGCGGCGATGGGCGCATTGCTGTCGGCTCCCGTGATCGACGGAACCAAGGCGCGGACCGAACTCGGATACCTGCCCCGGCCGACCGAGGAAACCGTGCGTGACCTGGTGGCTTTCTATAAGGGCGAGTCCGTGCGCACGGTCGCGAGCAGTATGGCCTGAGATCGTTGCGGGGCCGGCGCCGCGGCGTGCGCGGGGTGCGTCCGCGGCGCGGTCCTTGATATCGTATCGAACGGGTGTTCGACTGGATGGGTGCGATGGCAGAACCAGAACCCGGCAGCCGACGACGGCGCGCTTCCAGGGCTGGAGCGTGCCGGGTTCGTCCGCAGCGTGCAGACGCCGGAATTCGAGGGCGTCACCTTTCACGAGGTGCTGTGCAAGAGCGCGCTGAACAAGGTGCCGCAGCGTTCGGCGGTGCCGTTCGAATGGACGATCAATCCGATGCGCGGCTGTTCACACGCTTGCAGATACTGCTTCGCCCGGCCCACCCACGAATATCTGGACCTCGACGCCGGCCGTGATTTCGACACCCAGATCGTGGTCAAGACGAATGTGGCCGCGGTGCTGCGCCAGGAGCTACGCCGTCGCTCGTGGCGGCGCGAGCCGGTCGCGCTGGGCACCAACACCGATCCCTATCAACGGGCCGAGGGTCGCTATCGCTTGATGCCCGGGATCATCGCCGCCCTCACCGACGCGGGCACGCCGTTCTCGATTCTCACCAAGGGCACGTTGTTGCGGCGGGACCTGCCGCTGCTCGTGCAATCGGCCCAGGTGGTCCCGGTGAGTCTGGCGGTGTCGATCGCGACGGTCGATGAAGAACTGCACCGCGCGGTCGAGCCGGGTACGCCCGGCCCGCGGGCCCGGTTGGAACTGGTGCGCGTGCTGACCGAGGCCGGATTCGACGTGAACGTGATGGTGGCTCCCGTCATTCCGTATCTCACCGACGACGTCGCCCACCTGGACCGGTTGCTCGGCGCGATCGCGGCGTCCGGCGGGGCGCGGGCCACCGTGCTGCCCATGCATCTGCGCGGCAGTACCCGGGGCTGGTTCCTGCAGTGGCTGGCCGAACATCACCCGGCGCTCCTGCGGCGATACCGGCAGTTGTACGGTCGTGGGGCGTACGTCACACCGGAGTATTCTGCGTGGTTACGGCAGCGGGTGGACCCGCTGCTCACCCGGTATCGGCTCGACCGGCACCGGGAACGACCGGCGCGGGGCCGGGCTGCGGGCCTCTCCGAGCCGGGCGATGACATACAGGCACTACGGTCCGACCCGCAGTTGGCGTTGTTCGGTTGATCGCTCCGCCGGATACCGGCGGACCCACCGGCCCCTGGGGGCCCGGCCGCGTGCGGCCGAAATTCGTTGTACCGCATGCTCGCCGGGTTGTTCGTTCCACGGATTCTCCGGCGAGCCGCGGAGTAACTTGGCGTGTGGTACCTCATCCCTACGAGGAAGTGATGCAGGCGCATGGTGTCGAATCAGGGCGTTGACGACCCCACCGGCAGCGAAAAATTGGAGAAGGTCGTCATCCGCTTCGCCGGTGATTCCGGCGACGGTATGCAGCTGACCGGAGACCGATTCACCCACGAGGCGGCCGCCTTCGGCAACGACCTCGCCACCCAGCCGAACTTTCCGGCCGAGATCCGAGCACCCCAGGGCACGCTCCCCGGGGTGTCGTCGTTCCAGATCCAGATCGCCGACTACGACATTCTCACCGCGGGCGATCAGCCCGACGTACTGGTCGCCATGAACCCGGCCGCGCTGAAGGCGAACATCGACGATCTCGCACGGGGCGCGACGGTCATCGTCAATACCGACGAGTTCACCAAACGCACCCTCGCGAAGGTCGGCTACGAGCGAGATCCGCTGACCGACGACAGCCTCGGCGACTTCGTGGTGCACCGGGTGCCGATGACGTCGCTGACACTGGCCGCCACCGAACCGGCCGGAGTCGGCAAGAAGGACGGCCAGCGCGCGAAGAACATGTTCGCCCTGGGGCTGCTGTCGTGGATGTACGGCCGGCCGCTCGGCGGTACCGAGGCCTTCATGCGCGAGAAGTTCGCCGCCACGCCGGAAATCGGCGAGGCGAACGTGCTGGCGTTCCGGGCCGGCTGGAACTACGGCGAAACGACCGAAACCTTCGCCACCACATACGAAGTCGCGCCCGCCGCGTTGCCGCCGGGCACCTACCGGCAGGTCACGGGCAATACCGCCCTGGCCTACGGCGTGATCGCGGCCGGGCAGCTGTCCGGGCTGCCGGTATTCCTGGGCACCTACCCGATCACGCCGGCCTCCGACATCCTGCACGAGCTGAGCAAGCACAAGAACTTCGGCGTCACCACCTTCCAGGCCGAGGACGAGATCGCGGGAATCGGTGCGGCACTGGGAGCTTCGATCGGCGGCGCACTCGGCGTGACCAGCACCTCGGGTCCCGGGCTGGCGCTCAAGAGCGAGACCATCGGGCTGGCGGTGATGACGGAACTGCCGCTGGTGATCATCGACGTCCAGCGCGGCGGGCCCTCGACCGGTCTGCCCACCAAGACCGAACAGGCCGATCTGCTGCAGGCGCTGTACGGGCGCAACGGCGAATCGCCCGTCGCCGTGGTGGCGCCCCGCTCACCGGCGGACTGTTTCGCCGCCGCGGTGGACGCGGCGCGGATCGCGCTCACCTATCGCACTCCGGTGCTGCTGCTGTCCGACGGCGCCATCGCCAACGGATCCGAACCCTGGTCGATTCCGCGGGTTTCCGACCTCGAGCCGATCGACCCGGCATTCGAGCCACCGGTGGAAGACGGCGCCGCGGCCGGGGCACCGTTCCAGCCCTACTCGCGCGACCCGGAAACCCTCGCCAGGCCGCTGGCCAGGCCCGGCACCGGCGGCCTGGCCCACCGGATCGGCGGGCTGGAGAAGGCGGACGGCAGTGGCAACATCTCCTACGATCCGGCCAACCACGAACTGATGGTGCGCCTGCGTCAGGCGAAGATCGACGGCATCGCGGTGCCTGATCTCGAGGTCGACGATCCCGACGGCACCGCCGAATTGCTGCTGATCGGCTGGGGCAGTTCCTACGGCCCGATCGGTGAGGCGTGCCGGCGGGCGCGCCGCCGCGGCGTACCGGTCGCGCAAGCGCATCTCCGGCACCTCAATCCGTTCCCCGCCAATACCGGCGACGTGTTGCGGCGCTATCGCCGGGTGGTGGCGCCGGAGATGAACGGCGGCCAGCTCGCGCTGCTGCTGCGCGGCAAATACCTGGTCGACGTGCAGCCGTGGACGAAGGTGGCCGGGACCGCCTTCTCCGCCCAAGAGCTGGTCGGCGTCATCGACGCGGCACTGGACGGATCCATCGGCGAGCTGGAACAGAACAAGGCCTTCGATGCCCGGGCCCGGGCGACCTACCGCACGACAGGGGGATACCGATGACCATCGCCGACACCTCGCTCATCGGCGCCGATCTCGGCCTGACCGGCGTGTCCGGAGTACCCGGCGCCGAGGGGCCGCAGAAGGTCAAGGACTTCACGTCCGATCAGGAGGTGCGCTGGTGCCCGGGATGCGGTGACTACGTCATTCTCGCAACCGTCCGCGGCTTCCTCGCCGAGCTGGGCCTGCGGCGGGAAAACCTGATGTTCGTCTCGGGAATCGGATGTTCCAGCCGATTCCCGTACTACCTGGACGCCTACGGCATCCACTCCATCCACGGTCGCGCCCCGGCTATTGCCACCGGACTCGCGGTGACCAGGCCGGATCTGTCGGTCTGGGTGGTCACCGGCGACGGCGACGCCCTCTCGATCGGCGGCAATCACCTGATCCACGCGCTGCGTCGCAACGTGAACATGACGATCCTGCTGTTCAACAACCGGATCTACGGCCTGACCAAGGGCCAGTACTCACCGACCTCCGAATTGGGGAAGGTGACCAAGTCGACGCCGCTCGGTTCGATCGACCATCCGTTCAACACATTGTCGGTGGCGTTGGGAGCGGAGGCGAGTTTCGCCGCGCGCGCCCTCGACTCCGATCGCGCCGGCCTCACCGAGGTGCTGCGCGCCGCGGCCGAACACCGCGGGACCTCGTTCGTGGAGATCCTTCAGGATTGCCCGATCTTCAACGACGGCTCCTTCGACGCGCTGCGCCGCGACAACGCCGAATCGCACCTCATCCGCTTGCGGCACGGGGAACCGATCCGCTTCGGCGCCGACGGTGAATTCGCGGTGGTGCGCAACGGTTTCGGGCTCGAGGTCGTCGCGACCGCGGAGGTCGCCGAGAGCGAGATCGTGGTGCACGACGCCCACTGCGAACGATCCGAATACGCCTATGCGCTCTCGCGGTTGACCTCCCAGGACCTGACTCATGTCCCGATCGGCATCTTCCGCGACGTCACCCGCCCCACCTACGACGACGGGGTCCGTGCGCAAACCGCAGTGGCCGTCGAGCGCAAACCGGTTGGGCCGCAGTCGCTTCAGGAGCTGTTGAACGGCAGGGAAACCTGGACGGTCGGCTGAGCCGGCCGGGCCGGCTCAGCGGTCGGCGACGAAGGCGTCGACCAATTTCTTGCACAGGTCCGCGAAACGGCTGCGGTCGGCCTTCTGTGCGTCGGTGAGTCCGTCGGTGCCGCCGGGGGAGTACACCACCAGATGCACATCCTGGTCGGGTGTGGCTCCCAGGAAGTCGAGCAGGGTGGATCCGCCGTTGCCGTCCTTGGGCATGCCCAGATCCGCTGCCGCCAACTTCTTGGCGTCCTCGGCGGCGGCGTGGACGGCGTCGAGGGAGACGTGTCCGTTGCGCTGCTGCGGTGCCTTGTCGGCCGGACGATCCGGATTAGCGGCGTCGGGGCTGTCGACCGCATGCCCATCGGAATAGACGAGCAGGGTCGGGACCGGGGTCACCCCGGCGTGCTCCCCGCCCGGGATCGTGGTCAGAGCCACCGACAGTCCGGCCGCGGGTTCGTCGGCCACGGCGGTCATCGCGCCGCCGGCGATCGTCAGGGCCGCGGCGCATACCGCCACAGCCGCCCGCACACCCGGCAATCCTCGCCTCGCACCGCCGAATTCCCGCACAGTGTTCACTTCTGCCCTCCACTCGTCTCGGTCTCGCCGACCATTGTGAACCGCACCGCTACCGACATCCGAGCGGCCCGCCCGCTCGAAGAGCTCGCCGCCCACGCTCAGCGCAGGGCCGGCGGATTGTTCAGATCCGCTGCCGAGAAGGTGTCACACGCTGCGACCTGGCCGTTCCGGTAGCCGGTCAGGAACCATTTCTGCCGTTCGGTGGACGAACCGTGCGTCCATCCTTCCGGATTCACCCGCCCGGTGGCGGCCTTCTGGATCCGATCGTCGCCGACCGCCGCCGCGGCGGAGAGCGCGTCTTGGATGTCGTTGTCGGACAACGGCTTCAGCAGTGGCTGAGATCCGCCGGGCGCCGGTGTCTTGTCCGCGTAGCTCGCCCACAGGCCCGCGTAGCAATCGGCCTGCAATTCCAGGCGAACCGATCCCGAGTCGGGGCCTTTGGGATCGCGCTGGGCACGGCCGCTGTCGCCCAGCAGGTTCTGGATGTGGTGCCCGAACTCGTGCGCCACCACGTACTCCTCGGCCAGCGGACCACCCGCCGCACCGAACTTGTCCCGCAGTTCCTGGAAGAACCCGGTATCGAAATAGGCCTTGCGGTCCGCCGGGCAGTAGAAGGGTCCGACCGCGCTGGTCGCATTGCCGCATCGAGTGTTGACCGAGCCGGTGAACAGCGTCACACCGGGCTTCGTGTACTGCACCCGGGTCTGACGCGGCAGCACCCCGCCCCAGACGCCGTCGAGACTCTGCGCGGTCAGCACCACCCGGCACTGCGCATACCGGTTCGCGTCACCGTTGGTTTTGCAGACGGAGGTGTCGACACCGCCGGTCTGCGTTCCCGATGTTCCGCTGCCGAGCAGATTGCCCGGATTCACGCCGAACAGCACCGCCAGAATCAGCACGATCAGGCCACCGCCACCGCCCAGGGCGAGTTTGGGACCCATTCCGCCTCCGGTGGAGACCCGGTCCGGATCGATATCCATACCTTCGTTGAAGGTCATCGTTGCTGCTCCTGTGGATCGAGTGGGCTGCTCGGCGCTCGGTCAGCCGAAACAACCTTTACAGCTTTGCATGAGCGCCCGCGGCTCGAGGGCCGAGTGGCTTTCGTGTCAGCCTGGTGCCCCGACGGCGAATCCCCCGGGCCCAGACGGCGGATCCGTGGGCGCCCGCCGTCGGGGCCGAGCTGTGCGCGCCCCGGCGGGACGCGGGGAGCCGGATATCGGTTTCCGTCCGCCGAACCTGTCTCACTACCATGGGGGCGCACCAGGTCATCCCGCGCCCGGTGCACCGTGTCGTCGAAAGGAATCCCGTGCTGCGCACCCACTTGGCTGGTTCGCTGCGAAGCGAGCACGCCGGTCTGACCGTCACCCTCACCGGCTGGGTGGCCCGGCGGCGAGACCACGGTGGCGTGATCTTCATCGATCTGCGCGATGCGTCGGGGGTCGCGCAGGTGGTCTTCCGCGAGGGTGAGCCGGCCGAGCACGCCCACAGGCTGCGCGCGGAGTACTGCGTGCGGGTCACCGGTGTGGTCGAGGCGCGTCCGGACGGCAGTGAGAACCCGAACCTGCCCACGGGTGCGATCGAGGTGAACGTCACCGAACTCGAGGTGCTCAACGAGGCCGCGCCGCTGCCGTTCCAGCTCGACGAGCAGCCCGGTGAGGAGGCGCGCCTGAAGTATCGCTACCTCGATCTGCGCCGCGAGGGTCCCGCCCACGCCATCCGGCTGCGGTCGAAGGTCAACGCCGCGGCCCGCGAGGTGCTGGCCCAGCACGCGTTCGTCGAGGTCGAGACCCCGACGATGACGCGGTCCACCCCCGAGGGCGCGCGTGACTTCGTGGTGCCCGCACGCCTGCAGCCCGGCAAGTTCTACGCCCTGCCGCAGAGCCCGCAGCTGTTCAAGCAGTTGCTGATGGTCTCCGGTGTGGAGCGCTACTACCAGATCGCCCGCTGCTACCGCGACGAGGATTTCCGCGCCGACCGCCAGCCCGAGTTCACCCAGCTCGACCTGGAGATGAGCTTCGTGACGCAGGAGGATGTGATCCTGCTGGCCGAGGACATCCTGGTCGCGCTGTGGAAGCTGATCGGCCACGAGATCCCGACCCCCATCCCGCACATGACCTACGCCGAGTCGATGCGCCGCTACGGCACCGACAAGCCCGACCTGCGCTTCGGCATCGAGATCACCGAATGTGCCGAGTACTTCAAGGACACGCCCTTCCGGGTCTTCCAGGCGCCGTACGTCGGCGCGGTGGTGATGCCGGGTGGGGCGAGCCAGCCGCGGCGCCAGCTCGACGCCTGGCAGGAGTGGGCCAAGCAGCGCGGGGCCAAGGGCCTGGCCTACATCCTGGTCGGCGAGGACGGCACCCTCGGCGGCCCGGTCGCCAAGAACCTGTCCGACGCCGAACGCGAGGGGCTGGCCAAGCACGTCGGTGCCGCGCCGGGCGACTGCATCTTCTTCGGCGCCGGAGACGAGAAGTCGAGCCGGGCGCTGCTGGGCGCGGCGCGTGGCGAGATCGCGCGCAAGTGCGGCCTGATCGACGAGGACGCCTGGGCGTTCGTCTGGATCGTGGACGCGCCGATGTTCGAACCCGTCGCCGACGCCACCGCGAGCGGTGATGTGGCCCTCGGGCATTCGGCCTGGACCGCGGTGCACCATGCGTTCACCGCGCCGAAGCCGGAGTCCATCGACACCTTCGACACCGATCCCGGCTCGGCGCTGGCCTACGCCTACGACATCGTCTGCAACGGCAACGAGATCGGCGGCGGCAGTATCCGCATCCATCGCCGCGACGTGCAGGAGCGGGTGTTCAAGGTCATGGGCATCAGCCACGACGAGGCGCAGGAGAAATTCGGATTCCTGTTGGACGCCTTCGCTTTCGGCGCGCCGCCGCACGGTGGTATCGCCTTCGGCTGGGACCGCATCACCGCACTGCTGGCCGGAGTGGATTCGATCCGCGAGGTCATCGCGTTCCCGAAGTCCGGCGGCGGTGTGGACCCGCTGACCGACGCGCCGGCCCCGATCACCGCGCAGCAGCGCAAGGAAGCCGGCCTCGACGTGGTGCTCGACGAGCACGGCAAGCCGAAGACCACGTAGGTCCGATCCGCGAACCGCTTCGATCCGAACCCGTGAGCGCCACCGTGGTTGGGGGCAGCCGCGGCCGCGCACCGGTTAGTCTGCAGATCGTCCGGCGCCACTCGGTGCCGGACGATCTGCAGACGACAGGGGATTGAGGTGCTGCACCTGCGGGCGGTGTGCCCACCGGAGTCGACCGACGCCGCGGTGACCGCGCTGCGGTCCGAGCCCGGCGCCACGCTCATCACCGTGCAGCGCGGCGCCTCGGTCGAACCGCCCGGTGATCTCGTCCAAGCCGATATCGCACGCGAGTCGGCCAACGACGTGCTGGCCGGTCTGCGCGGGCTGGGCATCGGCGACTACGGCGGCATCATGCTCTCCCCGGTGGAAACGGTGCTGTCGGCACCGGCCGACCGCGCGGTCGAGGCGGCGCCGGGCGATCCGTCGGATGCGATCGTCTGGGCGGAGCTGCTCGCCCAGACCCACGAGGAATCGACGCTCAGCCCCACATTCCTGTCGTTCATCACGATCGCGTGCCTGCTGGCCGTCGTCGGTGTTGCCACCGATTCACCGGTGACGGTCGTCGGCGCCATGGTGGTCGGCCCCGAGTTCGGGCCGCTGGCCGCCATCGCGGTCGCTGTGGTGCGCAGAAACTTTCGCCTCGCCCGCCGCTCGATCCTGGCCTTGTTGATCGGCTTCCCGGTGGCGATGGGGATCGCGGCACTGGCCTCACTGGTGTGGGAACAGTTCGGCTGGATCACCGTCGATCGCATCCACGCCATCCGCAATGTGGACTTCATCTACGAGGTGGGGCCGTTTTCGCTGGTGGTGGCCCTGCTCGCGGGTGCGGCGGGGATGATGTCGCTGGTGACCGCGAAGTCGGCGGCGCTGGTCGGGGTGTTCATCTCGGTGACGACGATTCCGGCCGCGGGTTTCGCCGCGGTCGCCGCCACCGTCGGCGAGTGGCACAAGGCCTTCGAGTCGATCGGCCAGCTGGGCGTGAACATGGTCGGCATCGTCGTGGCGGGCATCATCGTGCTGCAACTGCGTCCCCACCACGGGCACGCGCTGGGCCCGCCACGTCCGAAGCGGCTGAATGTGCTGGCGCGCTGGTGGTCCGGCGACGACCGCTGAGGCCGGCGGCCGGCTCAGGCGATCAATCCGCCGGTGAGCATCCGGTAGGAGTAGGTGACCGCGATAACAGTGAGCGGTCCCACCACCAGCAGGCCGATGCCGCACAGTGCGGTGGCGACGATGGTCAGCGCGGCGACGGTCAGGGCCAGCAGCAGCGTCGGGACGAAATTCGAGACCACCAGTTGCACACTGGATTTGATCGCGCTGAACGGATCGAGGTCCTGGTCGATGACGTAGTGCAGCGAGAACATGCACAGATAGCCGACGATGAGTGCCGGCACGATGCACAACACCGCGCCGACGCAGGCCGCCACGAAGACGAGCAGCGCGGTGATCAGCACGTTGCCGGCGTTGACGAAGCCGAAGAACGACGCGAAATCCGGTGGTGTGCCATCGGTTTCGTACAACGCGCCGCGAATCATCGCCGCCTGCAGCAGCCAGACCACGACCGCCGCGAGCAAGCCGATCAGCATCACCGGCATCAGCGAGTTCATATGCGTGACGTTCACCACCACCGTCACCATCAGGTAGGCGACGAATCCGACGAGCGTGATCGCGACCCAGGGAATCGGATTGGCGCGGAAGCGATCCCACGCGAAGCTGAGCGCCCGGCCGATATTGAGACCCGGCGCCGCGGCGTAACCCGGTCCGCCGGGGTATCCCTGCGGCGCGCCGTAACCGGGCGCGCCCTGCGGCGGCATGCCGGTATCCGGTGCGCCCCAGGTCGGATCGGCGGGCGGCGGATAGGCGCCCGGCGGGACGCTGCCGGGCGGACCGTAGGTGGGCCCGGGCTGTCCCTGTGCTCCGGACGCCACCGGGGGCACCCCGCCGGGGGTGATGACCGGCGGCGGCTCGCCCGGCGCCCCGCCGTACCGCGAGGCGCCGTACTGCGGGGCCCCGGTGCCCTCGAACTGCGGATATCCCGTGGCTCCGGCCATTTCGGGGCCGCCCGGCGTTGCGGGATGTTCGCCTGTTCCGGCGCCGGGTCGTCCTGGACCGGTGGGATGCTGCCCGGGCCGGCTCTCCGGTCGCCGTTCACCGCCTTCGCCGGTGTCGCGGGGTGCGGACTGCGGGGAGTCGGTCATCGTCGGACCTTTCGAATCACCTGGGTTCTGGTGCGGCACACTGCAGTTGAGATTTCGACACAACCGGACACGGCCGGGCGTGTCAAGCGCCGGGCCGCGGTATCCGGCCGGATCCGCGACCCGGCCGACGATGAGCGTAATGAGCATCTCGGTCCGGTCGCAGCCGCTCGGCGGGGACACGCCGACGACGCGCGAAAGGTTGCCGAACCGCTCGCTGAAAGTGACCTGGAGCGAGTAACTTGGTTGGCGATGACCGCACTATTGGCCGAACGCGCCGCCGAAGTCGTGTCCGCGGCACAACAGTTGCTCACGAAGCGCATGGGTGCTGCGGTGAAGCTGAGCGATCCGATCGAACTCAGCGGCAGTGGCAGGACGACGGTGCTGCGCGTACGCGTAGCGGAGAACTCGTTCTCACTTCCCCGCACCCTGATCGTCAAGCAGGTCCGTGGCGCCGCCCAGGAGCGCCGGATCGGTGGTTTGGCACCCGGGGTCGCGAGTATCGATTCGGCGTTTCTGCGTGAGGCGGTGTCCTACCAGTTCACCACCGCGCTCAGCAGCGAGCACCGTCCCGGTGCCTATCTGCTGGCGCACAGCCTGCCGGATCGGCTGCTGATCCTCAGCGATCTGGGCGAGAACATGTCGCTCACCTCGGTGCTGCAAACCGGCGCCGAACCCGCCACCCGCAACGCCCAGATGGCGTTCGCGCAGGCACTGGGCCGCATGCACGCCGCAACGGTCGGCCGGGAGGCCGATTTCGTGGCGCTGCTGCGGCGGGTGGAGGTGGTGCACCGGGTCGACGGGATCGCCCAGCAGGCCGAGGCCGCCATCGGTGAGGTCCCCGGAATGCTGGCCCGTGAGGTCGGCATCGACGTGCCGGGCGAGATCGCGGAACGCATCGTGCGGGGCAATCGCCTCTTCTCCGCGGGCCGGTTCCGCGCGTTCAGCCCCTCCGACCTGTGCCCCGACAACGTGATCCTCAACGACGAGGGCGCTCGGTTCCTCGACTACGAATGGGGCGGTTTCCGCGACGCCACGCTCGATATCGCCTACGCGCTGGTGTCGTTCCCCGGCTGCCTCTGCGACTTCGAACTCTCCCGCGAGCGGGCGCACCAGATGGTCGAGGCCTGGCGCTCGGAGGTCGTGGGCGTGTGGCCGGCCCTCGCCGACGACGATCTGCTCGCCGAACGCATCCTCGAGGCCCGGCTCATCTGGGTCTGGCTGACGACGTTCTGGTTCCTGCCCGCCGATCACACCCGCATCGCCGCGGCCCGCGAACACGGACTGTCGGTGCCGCGCTCGGCCGCACTGATCAATCGCTGGGCCGCCCTCGCCGAGGATGCGCGCTGCACCGGCGACGACACGCTCGGCGACTTCGCCGAGCATGTCTCCGCCACCCTCGAGGAACTCTGGGAAGAGTGACTCAGCGGGCCGGGCGCGGCCCGACGATCGAGGCTCGTTCCATGATCCGGGTCTGCGGCCAGTAGTCGCTGGCGGCATAGTGCTGCACGGCCCGGTTGTCCCAGAAGGCGACGGTGTCGGGCTCCCAGTGCAGCCGCACCTGGTGTTCGGGGTAGTCGGCCTGGCGGCAGAGCCGGTCCAGCAACCCGCGGCTCGCCTCGGGATCCATGCCGTCGATGCGGTCCACGAAGATCCGGTTGACGTAGAGGTGGCGGCGTCCGGTCGCCTCGTGCGTGCACACCACCGGGTGGCTGACCGGCGGATGCTGTGCTCGCATCGCCTCCTGTGCTTCGGGCGTCTGCCCGCGGCCGAATGCCCGGGTGTAGTCGTGGGTCGCGGTGAGGTCGTCGATCTCGGCGCGAGTGCGGGCATCGAGCGCCTCGTAGGCGGCGTACATATCCGAGAACAGGGTGTCGCCGCCGATCGCGGGAACGGCGACGGCGTGCAGGATCGCGCCCATGGACGGCTGCGGGCGCCACGTCACGTCGTGATGCCAGATGTTCTCGACCCCCGCGATGGTCGGCGTCTTCTCGAAGCGGACCAGTTCCGGCTGTTCGGTGTTGGACGGAATGAACGGATGCACCTCGAGCGTGCCGAAGCGCGCCGCGAACGCGACGTGTTGTCCGGCCGTCAGCGGCTGCTCGCGGAAGAACAGCACCTTGTACTCGTGCAGTGCCCGGCGCAGTTCCGCGATCACCTCCGCGGGCAGCTCGCGGGTCAGGTCCACGCCGCTGATCTCCGCGCCGAGGGTGACGCCGGCCTGCCGCGCGTCGAAATGCTGCCAGCGCAGCGCGGCCAGTCGGTCGCGCTCGGCGACCAGATGGGTGAACGGGCCCGCGATCAGCGGAAATTCGGGCAGTGGGAACGAGCTCACGCCGTACTGGGCGACCGGTTCGGTCTCCGCGGCGGTGGTGTGCGTCATGGCGTTTCCTTTGGCGATCGGGCGACTGTAGTCAATTGACTACACCGGTATTCGCTACTGTAGCCCGATGTCCGAGAACCCGCCATCGACTCCGCGTCGCGACGACTCCGGCGCCGGACCGGTCGGTCGTGCGGCGGTCGTCGCGGCGGTCACGGAGGCCGCCGCCGACCTGTTCGCCGAGCGCGGCCCGGCCGCGACCTCGATCCGGGACATCGCCGACCGTGCGGGGGTGAACCACGGCCTGGTGTTCCGGCATCTCGGTGCGAAGGACAAGCTGGTCGGAGCCGTGCTGAGCTATCTCGGCGAACAATCGGGCGCACTGGCCGCCGCCGGACAGCTCACCGCCACCGATCCCCGGCTGCGCCGGCATCTGACCGTGCTGGCCCGCTGCATCCTCGACGGCTATCCGGTCGGTGAGCTGCAAGAACAGTTCCCGGTGATGGCGATGCTGATCGAGAACCTGCGGCCGCAGATGGACAGCGACCGCGCCGCCGGACTGGCGGTGGCACATCTGGCCGCGTTCGCCATGGGCTGGCAACTGCTCGAGCCGTTCCTGCGCAGCGCCGCGGGCCTGCGCGAGCTGACCGACGCCGAACTGCGCGCGTCGATCGAGGCGCAGGCCGCGCGGATTCTGCGTCCCGACCCCACCTCGTCCTGAATGTCGGTGCTCATCGGTACCGTCGAGGCGTGAGCGAAGGGTTGTTCGAGGCGCCGGAGGTGGAGGAGTCGTCTGAGTCGTCCGGCATATCCACCGCACTACCGCCGGCGGGCCGGATGTCGCCGCTGGCGGTGCGCATGCGGCCGGCGAGCCTGGACGAGGTGGTCGGTCAGCAACATCTGCTCGGCCCCGGATCACCGCTGCGCCGGCTGATCGAAGGATCCGGCGCGGCATCGGTGCTGCTCTACGGCCCGCCCGGGACGGGCAAGACGACGTTGGCCGCGCTCATCTCGACCGCCACCGGCCGTCGCTTCGAGGCGCTGTCGGCGTTGTCGGCGGGCGTGAAGGAAGTGCGGGCGGTCATCGAGCTGGCGCGACGGCGGCTGCTCGCGGGGGAGCAGACCGTGCTGTTCATCGACGAGGTGCACCGGTTCTCGAAAACCCAGCAGGACGCCCTGCTGGCCGCGGTGGAGAACCGGGTGGTGCTGCTGGTCGGGGCGACGACGGAGAACCCGTCCTTCTCGGTGGTGTCGCCGCTGCTGTCGCGCTCCCTGGTGCTGCAGCTGAAGTCGTTGTCGGACAACGATATTCGCACGGTCCTGCGTCGCGCGATCGACGACGAGCGAGGCTTGGCCGGGCAGTACACCGTCACCGAGGCGGCGCTCGACCACATCGTCCGCATCGCCGGCGGCGACGCGCGCCGATCGCTCACCGCCCTGGAGGCCTCGGCGGAATCGTCGCTCGACGGCACGGTGGACGTGGATCTGGTCGAGGCCAGTGTCGACAAGGCCGCGGTGCGCTACGACCGCGCCGGCGACCAGCACTACGACGTGATCAGCGCCTTCATCAAATCGCTGCGCGGGTCGGATGTCGACGCGGCGCTGCACTATCTGGCCCGGATGATCAGCGCGGGCGAGGATCCGCGCTTCATCGCGCGGCGATTGATGATCCAGGCGTCCGAGGACGTCGGCATGGCCGATCCCACCGCCCTGCAGACCGCGGTCGCCGCCGCGCAGGTGGTCCAGCTGGTCGGTATGCCGGAGGCGCAGCTGGCGCTCGCGCACGCGACCATCCACGTCGCCACCGCACCCAAATCGGGTGCGGTCGCGGCGGCCATCGGCGCGGCCATGTCCGACATCGCGGCGGGTAAGGCGGGCGCGGTGCCGCCCCACCTGCGCGACGGGCATTACGCGGGCGCGGTGAAACTCGGCAACGCGCAGGGCTACAAATACCCGCACGACCACCCGGACGGGATCCTCGCGCAGCAGTACCCGCCCGACGAACTGGTCGGCGCCGACTACTACACCGCGACCGATCACGGCTACGAGCGCGAGATCGGGCCGCGGGTCACCAAGTTGCGCCGCATCGTCCGAGGTCGCTGAGCCGGGTGCGCGCCGCACGACCGCTGAAAACCGGCTGGACCGCGCCCGGTAGGCTGGATATTCGTGCAGACCCACGAGATCCGACGGCGTTTCCTGGACCACTTCGTCCGTGCCGGCCACACCGAGGTACCGAGTGCCTCGTTGATCCTGCCGGACCCGAACCTGCTGTTCGTCAATGCGGGCATGGTGCAGTTCAAGCCGTATTTCCTGGGCCAGGAGGCGCCGCCGTTCTCGCGTGCGACCAGCGTGCAGAAGTGCGTGCGCACCGGCGATATCGAAGAGGTGGGCGTCACCACCCGCCACAACACGTTCTTCCAGATGGCGGGCAACTTCTCCTTCGGTGACTACTTCAAGGAAGGTGCGATCACCTTCGCCTGGGAGCTGATCAGCAAATCTCAGGAAGAGGGCGGATTCGGCTTCGATCCGGAGCGGATCTGGGTCACCGCCTACGAGAGTGATCCCGAGGCCGCCGAGATCTGGCATCGCGTCGCCGGAATTCCGAAGGAGCGCATCCAGTTCCGCGACGGCAAGGACAACTACTGGGATATGGGCGTGCCCGGTCCCGGCGGGCCGTGCTCGGAGATCTACTACGACCGCGGACCGGAATACGGCGCCGAGGGCGGCCCGGTCGCCGACGAGGATCGCTACCTCGAGATCTGGAATCTCGTGTTCATGCAGGACATCCGCGGCGAGCAGAGCCCCAAGCTGGGCTATCCGCCGGTCGGATCGCTGCCGAAGAAGAACATCGACACCGGCATGGGCATCGAACGCGTGGCGATGCTGCTGCAGGGCGTGGACAACGTCTACGAAACCGATCTGCTGCGCCCCATCATCTCCAAGGCCGAGGAGCTGACCGGCAAGAGCTATGGCGTCGAACACGCCGACGATGTGCGCTTCCGGGTCATCGCCGACCACGCCCGCACCTCGGCGATGCTGATCGCCGACGGCGTCAATCCCGGCAACGACGGCCGCGGCTACGTGCTGCGCCGGCTGCTGCGCCGGATCGTGCGCTCGGCCCGGCTGCTGGGTGCCGAGAAGCCGGTGATCGGCGAATTCATGAAGGTCGTCAGCGAGCTGATGTCGCCCTCGTACCCGGAACTGGCCACCGATTTCACCCGCATCGAGACCGTCGCCGTCGGTGAGGAGACCGCCTTCCTCAAGACGCTGAGCACCGGGTCGAAGCTGTTCGACGACGCGGTCGCCGAGGTGAAGGCCACCGGTGGGCGCACGATCGCGGGCAGTGAGGCGTTCACCCTGCACGACACCTACGGTTTCCCGATCGATCTGACCCTGGAGATGGCCGCCGAGGCCGGGCTCGAGGTCGACGAGTCGGGCTTCCGCACGCTCATGGCCGAGCAGCGGCAGCGAGCCAAGGACGATGCGCAGGCGCGCAAGCACGCGCACGCCGATCTGTCGATCTACAAGGAACTGGTCGACCGCGGCGCCACCGAATTCACCGGCTTCGACGAACTCGCCACCGAGGCGCGGGTTCTCGCCCTCATCGCCGACGGTGTCCGGGTCCCCACCGCGACCGCCGGGCAGGACGTCGAGGTCATCCTCGATCGCAGTCCCCTCTATGCCGAATCCGGTGGTCAGATCGCCGACCGCGGCACCCTCACGGCGTCGGGCACGGAGTTGCGCGTCAATGACGTGCAGAAGATCGCCAAGAAGCTGTGGGTGCACAAGACCACCGTCGAACGCGGTCAGATCACCGAGGGCGATGCCGTTCTCGCCCAGGTCGATCCGGTGTGGCGGCGTGGCGCCACCCAGGGACACTCCGGCACGCACATGGTGCATGCCGCGCTGCGGCAGGTGCTGGGCCCGAACGCCGTGCAGGCCGGTTCGCTGAACAAGCCCGGCTATCTGCGCTTCGACTTCAACTGGCAGGGCCAGCTCTCCGAGTCGCAGAAGGCCGACATCGAGGCCGTGTCCAACGATGCGGTGGGCTCGGACTTCCCGGTGAACACCTTCGTCACCGATCTGCCCAAGGCCAAGGCGATGGGCGCGCTGGCGCTGTTCGGCGAGAACTACGGGTCCGAGGTGCGCGTCGTCGAGATCGGCGGGCCGTTCTCGATGGAACTGTGCGGCGGTACCCACGTCGAACACTCCTCGCAGATCGGGCCGATCACACTGCTCGGCGAATCGTCGGTCGGTTCCGGCGTGCGCCGTGTGGAGGCTTTCGTCGGGCTGGATTCCTACAAGTACCTGGCCAAGGAGCGAGCCCTGCTGGCCGGTGTGGCCGCCTCGCTCAAGGTGCCCTCCGAAGATGTGCCGGCCCGGGTCGAGCAACTGGTGGAACGGTTGAAGGTCGCCGAGAAGGAACTCGAGCGCACCAAGGCCGCGGCCGTGCTCTCGCAGGCGGGTACCTACGTCGAGCAGGCGCAGCGGGTCGGCAAGGTGCTGCTGGTCGCGGCCGCCGCCCCCAAGGGCGTCGGCGCGGGCGATCTGCGGACCCTGGCCACCGATATCCGCGGCCGATTCGGCAGCGAGCCGGCGGTGGTCGTTCTGCTCGGTAATGCCGACGGCAAGGTGCCGTTCGTGGTCGCGGTGAACAAGCCCGCCCAGGAGCTCGGCGTGAAGGCCGGTGAGCTGGTCGGCAGTTTCGGCCCGAGTATCGCGGGCCGCGGCGGCGGTAAGCCGGAGATGGCGCAGGGCGCCGGCTCCGACCCGTCCGGTATCGAGGCCGGCCTGGCCGGCGTGCGCGCACGGGTGGCCGAGATCGCCGCCTGATGGACCATTCCGAGAATTCGGAGCCTTCGGAACCGGAGCCGTCCCGATCGGGGGCGGCTCCGGAAGCCGGGGCCGCCCGGCCGGACGACATCCCGGCCGAACGCCCCGACGCGCGGACCGATCCCGGCCGCGGCCGGCGGATCGGCATCGACGTGGGGACCGTGCGCATCGGAGTCGCCGCGAGTGACCCGGACGGGATTCTGGCCACCCCGGTGGAGACGGTACCGACCGTCAAGGGTGGAAAACGCGGTCCGGCAACCGATCTGCTCCGGGTAGCCGAGATTGTGCGGGAATACGAAGCTGTCGAGGTAATCGTCGGTCTACCACGCACATTACGGGGGGCTAGCGGCTCGTCGGCACAGCTGGCCGCCCGGTTCGCGCGACGTTTGCGGGACATGATTCCTGGTGTGCCGATACGACTTTCCGACGAACGTTTGACTACGGTGTCAGCTGCACGTGCATTGCGGGATAGTGGCGTTCGCGCGCGCGGCCGGCGGCAGGTGATCGACCAGGCGGCCGCCGTGTCGATCCTGCAAGGGTGGTTGGACGAACGGAGTGCGGTGTTGAACTCGGCCGGTGCAGACGAGGCCAGGTGGTCGGATGAGTGACCGCTGGTCCCGGGCCGGAGAACGCTCGCGCCGGCGCGCCGACGAGCAGCAGCGGCGCTACCGGCGTGGTGGTGCGCATCGCAGCGCCACCGACGAGTGGGACGACTTCGAGGACGACGACACCGCCGTCATCCCGCGCTACGTGGACGAGGACGAGCTGGCCGCGCACTACGCCGACCCCGCCGCCGGGTACGACGCTCGCTACGACCACGAGCTCGCCGGCGCCGGATACGCGGATCCCGACTACCCCGACCCCGACTACGCCGACGACTACGCCGAACCGGGGTACGAGCGGACCGGCGGCAGCGGCCATCGGTATCGCCGCGACGAGTACGACTCCGAAACCGATATCGAACCGATCGCCGACGACGAGCCGGAACCCGCGCCCGCGGCGGTCAGGCGCGGCGCCCGGGCGAGCGCGGCCTCGCCGCAGGAGGCGCAGCGGGGGACCCGGCGCGGTTCCGGCGGCAAGTCCGCGGGGAGAGCGCAGGCTCGCGCCTCGGGGCGACCGGCACGGTCGGGCTCGTCCGGGGGGCGTAGCCGCCGCACTCGCGTGGCCTCCCGCAAGGCGGCCGAGCGGCAGCGTCGCCGCCGGAATCTGCTCGTTCTGGGGTGCGTATTCGTCGTCCTGTTCGTGGTGGCCGGTGGTTACGCCGGATACAAATTCATCCGCTCGATGGGCGGACCCGAGGATTTCGACGGACCACCCGGCCCGCTGGCCGTGGTCCAGGTGCACACCGGTGACACCGCCGAACAGATCGCGCAGACCATGGTCGAAAGGGGTGTCGTCCGTAGCAGCGGGGCCTTCTACCAAGCGGCCGTGCGGAATTCGGGCATCACCTCGGTGCAGCCGGGCTATTACGCGGTGCCGACGCACAGCAAGGGTGCCGACGCGGTCGCGGCCCTGCTGAAGAAGACCTCCCGGGTGGGCAACGTGGTGGTCTCCGAAGGACGGCGGCTGCACGACTCCACGGATGTGAACACCGGCGCCCGTAACGAGGGCATCTACCGCAAGATCGCCGACGCCAGCTGCGTCGGGACCGGTGCGGACAAGAAATGCGTCACCTACGAACAACTCGATGCCGCCGGGGCCACGGCCGACGCGACCGCGCTGGGCGTTCCGGCCTGGGCCGTCGACGCGGTGCGCAAGGTCCCCGATCGCACCCGCCAGCTCGAGGGCATGATCGCCGCGGGCACCTGGGATTTCGATCCTTCCGGCACGCCCGAGCAGATTCTGGCGCAGCTGGTGAGCGAGAGTGCCGCCGGCTACGAGACGACCGGACTGCTGCAGTCGGGGGCGACCAACAAACTGAATCCCTATCAGACGCTGATCGCGGCCTCACTGGTCGAACGGGAAGCGCTGCCGCAGGACATGTCGAAGGTGGCCCGGGTGATCGTGAATCGGCTCGCGGTCGATCAGCCGTTGCAGCTGGATTCCACGGTCAACTACACCCTCGACCGCACCGAGGTCGCCACCACGGATGCCGACCGGGCCCGCAAGACACCGTGGAACACCTACGCCATGCCGGGGCTGCCGGCCACGCCGATCTCCTCGCCGTCGCTGGATGCCATGCGCGCGGTGGAGAATCCGGCGCCGGGACCGTGGCTGTACTTCGTCACCGTCGACAAGCAGGGCACCACCATGTTCGCCGAAAGCTACAGCGAACATCTGCGCAATATCCAACGCGCCCAGCAGAGCGGAATTCTCGACAGTGGCCGATAACGGAGCGGGATCGCCGGAATCGGGACGCAAGGCAGCGGTACTGGGCAGTCCGATCGCGCATTCGCGGTCCCCGCAATTGCATCTGGCCGCCTATCGCGCGCTGGGGCTGGACTGGACCTACGAGCGCATCGAATGCACCGGCGAGCAACTGCCCGCCCTCGTCGACAGCTTGGATTCGTCCTGGGTCGGGCTGTCGGTGACGATGCCCGGCAAGGTCGCGGCCCTGAACTACGCCGACGAACGGACCGAGCGCGCGGTTCTGGTCGGCTCCGCCAACACCTTGGTGCGCACCGCGACCGGGTGGCGAGCCGATTGCACCGATGTGGACGGCGTGCGTGGCGCGCTGCAGGGCGGCGGCGTGGAAACGGTGCGCCGATCGGTCGTGCTCGGGGCGGGCGGTACCGCGAGACCGGCACTGCTGGCGCTGTCGGAACTCGGCGCCGAGATGGTCACCGTGGTCGCCCGCGACGCCGAGCGGGCGGAGCCGACCCTTGCGCTGGCTCGCCGACTGGGAATGGCGACCGAGTTCTCCGATTTCGACGCCGATCGGGTGCACGCGGCATGTGCGCGCGCCGACGCGGTGGTCAGCACGGTGCCGGCCGCCGGTGCGGCGGTGGTGGCCGACGCGGTCGCGGCGGCGCCGGTGGTGCTGGACGCGATCTACGATCCGTGGCCGACGCCGCTCGCGACCGCCGTGCGGCGTGCGGGGCATACCGTCGTCAGCGGATTGCAGATGCTGCTGAATCAGGCCTACGGCCAGGTCGAACAGTTCACGGGCCGGCCCGCGCCACGGGCGGCGATGGCGGCGGCTCTGGATCTCCGTGACTTCTAGAACCGGTTCCAATTCGATGACGTCACAACACAGGCTAAGGTGATCGACATGAATTCGTGGGTGTTGCGCGCCATAGTCCTCGGTGCGCTGACCGTCGTACTGCGAACCCTGCTGGGTTTCGGCATGATCTACTGGCCGACCAACGGCTCGTGGATGCGCATCGTGTGCTTGATCGTGCTGGTCGTCGCGGGCGTCGCCTGGGGGCTGATCGACGGTCGCAGTGATCGGCGGGCCAATCCCGACCCGGAGCGCGGCGGTGCCGACCTCACCATGCGCTGGCTGAAGGCCGGTGTGGTCGGTGGTGTGGGCAGCGGGCTGGTGGCGTGGCTGCTGGATTTCGTGCCGAAGTTCGATCTGGGCGACAACGGTCTGCTGTTCGAACTGACCGCCGGTGCCTCGTTCATCGTGCTGATGATCTTCATTCCGGCGATGGTCGGCGTGGCGATCGGCCGTTTCCTGGTGGGCCGGGATCGGCGCAAGAGCGAATCCTCGGTACCCCCGGCGGCGGCCTCCCCGGCCTGATCGCCGAATGATCGGCTCATCCGGGCCGCGGATCCTGTCCGCGGCCCGGATTTTCATGTGCTAGAGCAGGATTCCGCCGGTGGGGCTGTCCTCGCGGGCGATGGTCGCATACGCCGCGGCCAGCAGCGACGGATCGGGACCCTCCAGCCGGCCCGGCTTGGCCAGACCGTCGAGAACGACGAATCGAACGATGCCCGAGCGGGTCTTCTTGTCGGTCTGCATGGTTTCGAGCAACTGCGGCAGCGCATCGGCGTCATAGGTGGTCGGCAGGCCGACGCTCTCCAGAATCGCGCGGTGCCGGTCGGCGGTCGCGTCGTCGAGGCGCCCGGCCAGCCGGCCGAGTTCGGCCGCGAAGACGAGGCCGACCGAGACCGCCGCACCGTGGCGCCACCGATAGCGTTCCCGCCGTTCGATCGCGTGGCCGAGGGTGTGGCCGTAGTTGAGGATCTCGCGCAGGCTCGCCTCCTTCAGATCGGCGGCCACCACGTCGGCCTTCACCTGGATCGCCCGGCGGACCAACTCCGGCAGCACGTCGCCCTTCGGGTCCAGTGCGGCGGCGGGGTCGCGTTCGATCAGGTCGAGAATGACCGGGTCGGCGATGAATCCGGCCTTGATGATCTCGGCCATTCCGGCGACGATCTCGTTGGGCGGCACCGTTTCGAGGGTGACCAGATCCACCAGCACGGCCGACGGTTCGTGGAAGCAGCCGACCAGGTTCTTCCCGGCCTCGGTGTTGATTCCGGTTTTGCCCCCGACCGCCGCGTCGACCATCGCGAGCAGCGTGGTGGGCACGTGGACGACCTTCACGCCGCGCATCCAGGTGGCGGCGACGAACCCGGCCAGATCGGTGGCCGCACCCCCGCCGAGGCTGATCACGACGTCCTGGCGGGTGAGGCCGATGCGGCCGAGCACCTCCCAGCAGAAGCCGGCGACCGGCAGGTCCTTCCCGGCCTCGGCATCCGGGATTTCGATGCGATGCGCGTCGAGGGTGTCACCGTGCGAGCCGACGGCCTGCTCGGCGAGCGCCTGCCGCACCACCTCCGCGGTCTCGGTCAGCGGCGGCTGATGGAAGATCGCCACGGTCCGCACGCCGGGATGGCGGGCGACCTGCTCGACCAGTTCGCCCAGCAGCCCCCGGCCGATGATCACCGGATACGGATCGGCGGTTCGGACGTCGATGCGGGTGGGCTCGCTCATGTGTGCTGCTCCGATTCCTCTAGTGCTCGTCGTAGGCGTGCCCGGCGGGCGCGGGCACGGCGGGACCGACCGGCCCCGGGTGCCGCTTCGTGCGCGGTCTGCGCGGCGTCACCCGCGAGACGTCCAGCGGGCAAAGGTGTTTCGTCGGGTGCGGGCACCGGCCGCAGCTCCGGTCCGGAGCCGACCGGGCGCACCGGCTCCGGATGGGGCGCCGCCGGACCGGGGTTCCGACTCGCGGCGGGAGGGCCGGCGGCACGGGTGGCGGTGCGCCGGATTCGTCCCGGTCGTGCATTCTGCTGTGCGGCGGATGGTTTCGCGTCGGTGTCGGCCGCCGCCGGTCCGGGCGTGCGGGCGGGACGTTCGGTGGCGGGGTCGATGGGCGGGGTGTCGGCCGAGGTGCCGGTCCGGTTGCGGGAGTGCCGACGGCCGCCGCGACGGGATCGCCGGGCTCGGCGGCGCGGCTGGGTACGGTCCGTCTCGATCGAATCCGGTTGCGCGGCTTCGGTTTCACCGGGCTCGGGTGCGGTCCGCGCGGCGCTGTCGGCTGCGGCGCGGGTGCGGCGACGACGCCCACGCGGGCGGGAACGACGGGTGCCCGTGGGTTCGGCGCACGTCGAATCCGGTTGCGGCGCCGGTATTTCGGCCGGTTCGACGCCGAGTTTGGCGAGGATGGCACGGACGACGCGGCCGGGACTGCGGCCGTCGGTGCGGATCCGGATGGAGGCCACCTCGCGATACAGCGGGCGGCGCACGCGCATGAGTTCGCGATATTTCGCGCTCGGATCGTCGCCGTTGAGCAGCGGCCGATTCGTCGACGCCCCGGTCCGGCGCAGTCCCTCGGACACGCTGATCTCCAGGTACACCACCGTGCGCCCGCGCAACAACTCCCGGGTCGCCGCGGACAGGATCGCACCGCCGCCGAGGGATACGACCCCGTGTTCGGCGAGGATCGCGCGGCGCACCACGCGTTCCTCGATGCGCCGGAATTCCGGTTCGCCGTCGGTGGCGAAGATGTCGGGGATGCTGCGACCGGTGTCCTGTTCGATCCCGGCGTCGGTGTCGTAGAGCGAGACGCCGAGTTCGCGAGCGAGCTTGCGCCCGATCGTCGACTTACCGGCCCCGGGCGGGCCGATGAGGATCACGCTGGGCCGGCTGGGGTCGCTGCGGACGATCACGACGGCTGTCCCGGGCGCCGGACCCGGGCGGTGCCGCGCGCGGGATCAGCCATTCATGCCTCCGACGCCACGACGCCCGGGATGTGCGGGCGGGTCTGGATACGCTTCTGGTACGTCGTGAGGTTGTCGACGGTCTCGGCGAGAGAATCGCCGCCGAACTTCTCCAGTACCGCCTGCGCGACCACGAGCGCGACCATGGCCTCGGCGACCACCCCGGCGGCGGGCACCGCGCAGACGTCGGAGCGCTGATGGATGGCCACCGCCTCGTCGCCGGTGGCCATATCCACGGTGGACAGCGCGCGCGGAACGGTGGAGATGGGCTTCATCGCCGCGCGCACGCGCAGGGCTTCGCCGTTGGTCATACCGCCCTCGAGGCCGCCGGCGCGATTGGTGGAGCGCAGCACGCCGTCGGGACCGGGACGCATTTCGTCGTGGGCGGCGCTGCCGCGCCGTCGCGCGGTCTCGAATCCGTCGCCGACCTCGACACCCTTGATGGCCTGGATCCCCATCAGGGCAGCGGCCAGCCGGGAATCCAGACGCTGTTCCCCGCTGACGAACGAGCCCAGTCCGACCGGCAGTCCGGTGACCACGACCTCGACGACGCCGCCGAGGGTGTCGCCGTCCTTCTTGGCGGCCTCGATCTCGGCGATCATCGCGGTTTCGGCCTCGGGGTCGAATGCGCGGACCGGGCTGGCGTCGATGGCCTCCAGATCGGCGGCGGACGGCACGAAACCCGGGCGCGCGGTCGCGGTGCCGATCGAGACCACGTGGGAGACGACCTCGACGCCGAGGGCCTGGCGCAGGAACTGCCGTGCCACGGTGCCCGCGGCGACCCGAGCGGCGGTTTCGCGGGCACTGGCGCGTTCGAGCACGTTGCGGGCGTCGTCGAAGCCGTATTTGAGCATTCCCGAGTAGTCGGCGTGGCCGGGACGGGGGCGCGTCAGCGGGGCGTTGCGGGCCAGCTCGGCCAGTTCGGCCTCGTCGACCGGGTCGGCGGCCATGACCTCGGTCCACTTCGGCCATTCGGAATTGGCGATCTCGATCGCGACGGGGCCACCCATGGTGCGGCCGTGGCGGATCCCGCCGATCACGGTGACCTTGTCGGCCTCGAACTTCATCCGCGCGCCGCGGCCGTAGCCCAGTCGTCGCCGCGCCAGTTGCGCGGCGATATCGGCCGAGGTCACCTCGACACCGGCCACCATCCCCTCGACGATGGCGACAAGAGCGGGACCATGAGACTCACCAGCAGTAATCCAGCGCAACACGACCTCCATCTTTCCACGTCACAACGGTTCCCCGGACATCGGTGTCCGCGCGGCTACACCGTGGGCCACAGTGCCGCAACGGTAGCCAGGCACATCGCGGGCCCGTGTGGCACCGTGATCGAGGCGCCGAACACACCATGGCGACGGTTCGAATCTCCGGGCGCGGCCGGGCGGTCGCCGGGATGCGCGGCACGGATCGCGGTGCCGTCTCGGACGTGCGCGATCGGCTCGCCGCCGGCGTCGGCCGCGCGGGAGGCACGGGCGGCGACCTGGATCGCGACCAGCGCGCCGAGTCCGGCCGAAGCGGTCAGCAGAGGTGCGCCGATCGCGGCCCACACCCAGCAGGACGGCCCGCCCACCGCCGCGGCAGCGCCGGTGCCGAGCGCCAGTTTCACATCTCCCGCCCCGCACGCCGCCGACTCGACGAGATGTACCAGTAGGTACGGCACGGCGAGCAGCAGCGCGCCGGCGACCGCCGCGCCGGCACGGCCGGTCGATGCCGCGAGCACCGGCACCACCGCCGCACCCGGCAGGGTGAGCACGTCGGGCAGTCGACCGGTCCGAATGTCGATCACGCTGAGCGCGACGCACCAGACGATCAGTGCGAGATAGGCGGTGGTGGTCATGCACTCATCGTCGCTCGCGGCACGCGCCCGCCCGGTCCCGCGAACCTGAAATGTGGACAACCGCAACAGTTGTGAACACGCGACGAGTAACACCGGCTCGCAGCCGGTCGTGGACGGGGTCGGGGGTGACGGCGTGACGGCCTCGCAATACGACAGCGGTAGCGTGGCAGCCATGTCTGCTGATGACGGTGCCCGGCGCCCCGACCACGCTGCGCGTCGGGCCGGGTTGCGAGACCTGTTGGTGGAGAACGGGGTCGATGCCCTGCTGGTGACCGATCTGGTGAATATCCGGTACCTGACCGGCTTCACCGGCTCCAACGCCGCCCTGCTCGTGCACTCCTGGGACGGCAGCCAGGTGGGTGAGGACGGGGAGCGGACCGTGATCTGCACCGACGGCCGCTACATCACCCAGGTCGGCGAACAGGTGCCCGACGTGCACGCCGAGATCTCCCGCGCCAGTGCGCGCCGGCTGGTCGAACTGGCCGGGGAGTGGCAGATCGGCCGCGTCGGATTCGAAAGTCACGTCGTGACCGTCGACCAGCACCGCGGCTTCGTCGATCAGGGCAGCGGCCTCCAATTCGTCCCCGCGCCCGGTCTGGTCGAACAATTGCGAACGGTCAAAGACGACTACGAGATCGAGCAGCTGCGGGCGGCGTGCGCGGCCGCCGACACCGCGCTGGCCACCCTGCTGGAACGAGGGGGACTGTGCCCGGGCCGCACCGAGCGTCAGGTCGCTCGCGAGCTGGAATGGCTGATGTTCGAGCACGGCGCCGACGCGATCGCCTTCGAGACCATCGTGGCCGCCGGTGCCAATTCCGCAGTGCCGCATCATCGCCCGACCGACGCGGTGCTGGCGGCGGGCGATTTCGTGAAGCTCGATTTCGGCGCGGTGGTCGGCGGCTACCACTCGGATATGACGCGCACCCTGGTGCTGGGCGAGCCGACAGATTGGCAGCGCGAGATCTACCAGCTCGTATACGAGGCGCAGCGGGCCGGCCGCGAGGCGCTGGCACCCGGTGTGCCGTGCGCGGCGGTCGATGCCGCGGCCCGCTCGGTGATCGCGTCGGCCGGGCACGGCGACCTGTTCGTGCACGGCCTCGGACACGGCGTCGGACTTCAGATCCACGAAGCGCCTCCGGTCGCCAAAACCGCGACCGGTACACTTCTGGATGGCGTGGCGGTGACCGTCGAGCCAGGTGTGTATTTCCCCGGCCGCGGCGGAGTTCGCATCGAGGACACGCTCGTGGTTCGTGCGGGAGGTCCGGAGTTGCTCACCCACACCACCAAAGACCTCACCGTGGTCGACTGACCCCGGCTGCCCCACCGGGCCGGTCCCTACGGCCCGGCCTACAGAACGTCGAACAGTACTAACAAGGAGATCCGAGGACAGTGGCGGACACCAGCGACTTCAAGAACGGCCTCGTGCTGAAGATCGACGGTCAGCTCCAGCAGATCGTCGAGTTCCAGCACGTCAAGCCGGGTAAAGGTCCCGCGTTCGTGCGGACCAAGCTGAAGAACGTGCTGTCCGGCAAGGTGGTCGACAAGACGTTCAACGCCGGCGTGAAGGTGGAGACCGCCACCGTGGACCGCCGGGACATGACCTACCTGTACCACGACGGGTCGGACTACATCTTCATGGACGGCGAGACCTTCGACCAGATCGGTATCGACGAGCAGACCATCGGTAAGGGCGCCGGCTTCCTGCTGGAGAACATGACCGTGCAGGTCGCGACCCACGAGGGCGCGCCGCTGTACGTCGAGCTCCCGGTCACCGTCGAACTCGAGGTCACCCACACCGAGCCCGGTCTGCAGGGCGACCGCTCCAGCGCCGGCACCAAGCCCGCGACGCTGGAGACCGGTGCCGAGGTGCAGGTGCCGCTGTTCATCAACGTCGGCGACAAGCTGAAGATCGACTCGCGCGACGGCGGCTATCTGGGCCGGGTCAACGCCTGATCCTCCGGATCCACCGGCCCGGCGCCGGGACCATGGGCGGCGCGCGCGTATCGGCTTTCCGGTATCGCTCGCGCCGCCGTCGACACTGCGAACGGGATAATGGTGATCGTGGCTGATCAGCCCGTGGACAAGAAGTCCACCCACAAGAAACTCGGAGCCCGGCACAAGGCCCGCCGCCGGGCCGTGGATCTGCTCTTCGAGGCCGAGGCGCGCGACATCGACCCGGCCGACCTGGTCGCGGAGCGCCTGGACTTGGCCGGTCGCGACGAACAGGTCGCGCCCGTGAACCCCTACACCCGCACCCTCGTCGAAGGCGTCGCCGACGATCTGGATCGCGTCGACGGCACCATCGAGTCCTATCTGCAGGACTGGACCCTGGGCCGGCTGCCCGCGGTGGACCGCGCCATTCTGCGGGTGGCGGTGTGGGAGTTGTTCCACGCCAACGATGTTCCGCCGGTGGTGGCGGTCGACGAGGCCGTCGAGCTGGCGAAGGAACTGTCGACCGACGATTCGCCCGCGTTCGTCAACGGCGTCCTCGGACGCATCGTGACGCTGGCCGACCAGGTGCGCGCCGCCGCGGCCGCCACCCGCCGCGACACCGGGGCGTTATGATCAAATATCTCGTGCTCGCGATGCGCACCTCGGCGTGGTCCGACGCGGTCATCGAACCGCACCGCGAATGGCTTGCCGATGTGCGCGCGCGAGGGCAGTTGGACTGCACCGGCCGATTCACCGACGGCAGCGGCGGCGCGTATCTGGTGCTGGCCGAGAACCTCTCGGCCGCACGGGAATTGGTGTTCACCGATCCTATTCACACCACCGGCGCCTCCGAGCTGACGATCCACGAATGGGAGATCACGGGCTGAGTCGTATTCGCGACACACCCGTCAGATTCGGACAAACCCGTTAAATTTCCCCGATGCCCGCCACGCCAGCATACTGTTCCGGTCACTTGACCTAGAAAAGGTGGAACGGATGCGGTTCAATTCGGCGGCAGTGCGTACGGCGCTGCGTCTCGCCCCGGCGATCGTCGCGGCGGCGACCCTGGCCACGACCGGTTGCTCGGCGGTGGAAAAGGGTGTCGACAAGGGTGTTCAGGTCGCCAAGGACCACAACAAATCCGACACCGCCCGGGCGAAGGTGGGCGACTGCATCAACGTGATCAACGCCTCGGCCGTCGATTCCGATACCGCACCGGTCGCCTGCACCTCCGATAAAGCCGTCTACAAGGTGGCGCAGGTGCACGACGCCAAGGTCGAGTGCGGGGCAGATTTCACCTCGTACGAGGAAACTCTCAACGGCGGCACGCTGGCGTATCTGTGCCTGGCGCCGAATTTCAAAACGGGACTGTGCTATGCCGATTCGCCGCTCAGTGGCTACAAGTACGCCGACTGCACATCCTCGGAGGCGAGTTTCCGGGTCGCCCAGCGCATAGACGGACAGGCCGACGACACTCTGTGTGGCCCGGAGTCCGACAGCGTGATCACACTGTCGGACCCGCAGACGACATTCTGTCTGGCACAACCGAAGTGAGCCGGGGCCTCCGCTCAGACGGTCCCGGGGCGCAGGACGATCGTGCCGAAGGTCGTGCGCTCGTCGACCCGTCGATGGGCCTCGGCCGCATCCGCCAGCGGTAGCACACTGTCGATCAGCACGGTGACATCACCGGCGGCGGCGAGTTCGAACGCCGCCGCCCGCTTCGCCGCCACCCCGGCCAGCCACTGCGGGCCGGAGCATCCGGTGAACGTGAGCCCGCGCATGATCAGATCCATCGTCGTGACCTGGGCGGGAGCGCCCGACAGCCAGCCGTACCCGAGCATCCGGCCCCGCAACGGGGTCATGACATCGAGGACGGCCGCGGCGCTCACCCCGCCGATCGAGTCGAAAACCACGTCCACCGTGGCATTTTCGAGGCGTTCGCCGAGCCGGCGCGGCCAATCCGGATCGCGGTGGTCGACGACCGTGTGTGCGCCGAGTTCGCGGGCGCGCTCGGTTTTGGCCGCGCCGCCGGCGGTGGCGATGATGTGTGCGGCGCCGGATCGGGCGGCCAATTGGGCGAGGTAGCCGCCGATTCCGGTGGCCGCGGCCTCGATCAGAACGGTGTCGGTACCGGTGAGTGCCGCGGCCTCGAGCAGGGCCAGTGCCACCGATCCGCTCATCGCCACGGCCGCGGCGGCCTCGCTCGCCAATCCGTCCGGTACGCGGACCGCGGATTCGGCGGGGGCGCACATCCATTCCGCGTAGCTGCCGAAGTCGTTGCGCGCCACCAGGACCCGCTGCCCTTTCCATTCCGGGTCGACGTCGTCGGCGACGGCGGTGACGACCCCGACCGCCTGGGTTCCGAAGACCGCCGGGGTCGGCGTCGGCGTCGGGAACATGCCCGACCGCAACATCGTCTCCGGGTACAGCACCGGGACCGCCTCCACCCGAATCAGCACCTCGCCGGGCTGGGGGCTGGGCTCGTCCACCTCGCGCGCGACGAGGACCTCCGGTCCACCGACCCCGGTCATTACGATTGCCTGCATATCGACCTCATAACTTGACTAACGGTCCAGATACTTCGTCCGGAAGGATATGGACCGTCGGTCAAGTTTGTCAACGGGACTGGAGTGCACAGTGGCGCAGCAGCGCAGAGAACGAGCCGATGCGGCGCGCAACCGTCGCGCGATCCTCGATGCGACGCGGGCGCTGCTGGCCGAAGGTGGGGCCGAGGCGGTGACCATGGACCGGGTGGCCGCCGCGGCGGGAGTCGGCAAGGGCACGGTATTTCACCGTTTCGGCTCGCGCGCGGGACTGTTGCACGCGATGGTCGCCGAACCGGCCGAAACACTACGGGCGGCGATCACCGACGGCCCGCCGCCGCTGGGCCCCGGCGCGCCCGCGGGGGAGCGGCTGCTCGCCTTCTTCGATGCGATGGCCACGATGGTCGCCGACAACGTCGAACTGATGGTCGCGGCCTACCGCAGCGTGCCCCCGCATCCGCGCACGTCCGAATTCCACGCCACCTGGGCGGAGCACATCACGAAGTTACTGACCGAGGCGCGTCCGGATCTCGACGCCGAGGGGGTCGGCCACCTGCTGTTCGGCATGCTGGGCAGCGATTACGCCCTTGCCGCCGTGCGCGAGGGGCAGAGCGAAAGGCTGCGAGAATCCGTGCGGCAGGTGGTGCTCGCGGTGGTCAGCCCGTGAGCAGAACGCCGCCCACCGCACCCGCGGTCGCGATCACCGCCAGCGCCAGCCCGGTGCAGACGAACCGGACCGGCGGCACCCGGACCGCGTGGGAACGGCAGAACTCCAGGCACAGCAGCGTGGCCAGCGAGGCCCACGGGGTGGCTATCGCGCCGACGTTCGTGCCGATCAGCAAGGACAGCAACTGGTTTCGGTGGTCGGGCGGTATCACCGCCTCACCGGCGGTGTATGCGGGCAGGTTGTTGACGATATTCGACAGGCCGAGGCCCGCACCGGCTGCGCGATAGGCCCCGGCCGTGCCGGAATCGGTGCCGATGAGCGCGGCCATCAGATCCGAGAGTCCGTACCGGCCCAGGGTCGGGATGACCAGGAACAGTCCGATCACGAAGATCAGCAGCTGCCACGGGATCAGCGACGGGCGCAGCGCGCTGCGATCGAACACGGCGAATCCGGCGATCGCGAGGACCGCCGCGGCGAGTGCGGCGTAGCCGATATGGTCGCCGACGAAGGGAATCGCCAGGACGAACAGCGCGCAGGCGCCTCCGGCCGTCGCGAACAGCGCCCGGTCCCGGGTGCTGCGCAGCCGGATCGGGGCGGGCGCCAGGTAGCGATCGGTGCCGCGGCGGCCGCGTCGCCAGTACCAGATCCACAGCGCCGCCATGGTCGCGATGAGCGAGATCAACTGCGGCAGCCACATTCTGGCCGCGAAGCCGGTGGCATCGAGGCCGATCCGGTCGGCGGCGAGCAGATTGGTGAGGTTGGATACGGGCAGCAGCAGACTCGCGGTGTTCGCCAGCCACAATGTGGTCATCGCCAGCGGCAGCGGTGGAATGCGCGCGGGCTTGGCCAAGGCCAGCATGACCGGTGTCAGCAGGACCGCGGTGGTGTCGAGGTTGAGCACCATCGTCGTCAGGGCCGCGAAACCGACGCAGAGCACGAACAGCGCCGGATAGCGTCCCTGCCCGGCGATCGCGATCCGATGGGCGATGACGTCGAAAACCTGTGCGCGCCGGGCCAGGTGGGCCAGCACGATCACACTGCCGAGAAACAGCAGCAGCGGTCCGATCCGGCGCATATTCGCCTCGGCGTCGGCCCGCGGCAGCCATCCGGTCAGCACGCACAGCACCCCGGCCGCGAGGACGGCGATGCGGATCCAGTCCAGCAGACGCGGTGCGGTGGCTTCCTCCGGCTCCGTCTCGTGCGCGCTGCGTTCGGGCGCCACCGGTTCGGACATCCGGCCATCATCGCACCGTGGCGCAGACCCGCGCGTGCCGGACCGCTCGCATCTGGTGGGCCGGTTCACGGCGTGGGGGTGGCGACCCAACCGGCCACCATCGCCAGTCCGGTGGGACGGTGGACGCCGAGGAAGCCGAAGGGCCGGTCGAAGTTCACTGCGATCATCAGGGCATCGGCCGGCGCCGGTGGCATGCCTGTCGGTTCCATCAGAACCCCGCTGACCGCCGCGGCCGCGAAACCGTCGGCGGTGAATCGGGCGCAGACGTCCTGGGCCGCCGCGGTCACCCGGAGCGCGACCGGCGAGAGGCCGGGGAAGGGGTTGTCCGTCGCGGTGGTCGCCGCGGTCAGTCCGAACAACTCCGGATCGCGCAGCAGGTCGTGGGTGGATCGAACAGCGAAGGGCGGCACCTGGATTCGCAGGGTGTCCGATACGGCGGTCACCGTCCGCACCTCGAGCCCAGGGGCGATGGTGCCCGGGCCGGGCCGGTGGGTTTCCACCGAACCGTCGAGTGCCCCCAGCCCCGCTGCCAGTACCACCGGAGCGGTGGCTCCCTGCTCGCCGAGCAGCAGATGCACATCCAGATCGGACGCCCCACGCACCACGACGCGTGAAACGGGTGTGCCGGCCGTCAGCACGGCGGCGTCGCCGAGGCCGGTGCTGTACCGGGCGAGGGCGGGTCCGCGGTGGCCACGCCACGGGCCGCTCGACGGTTCCAGCACATCGGCGTGAAAGCTCTGCCGCCAGGCGGTGCGGGCGACGATGGCGGTCGCCAGCGCGAGCGCCGTCGCCGCGCCGATCCGGGCGGGGAAGCGATCGATCAGGCCGTCGGTATGGCGACGTGCCCACTCGTCCAGTCCGTCCTGTCCGCGCAGCGCGGCGATCGTGCCCGGGGGCAGCGTGTGTATCCACTCGTCGCGCAGCGCGATATCGTCGCGCACCCACACGCCGAGTGCCGCGCGCACCGATTCGGCGGCCTCGATCCGGCGCAGCAGGGTGATCGCGGCGTCGTGAGCGGATGCGGCGGGAAGGCCGGTCGCCGCGGTGAGTTCGCCGCGGGCCGGTTCGCCGGCCGCCGCGGCCAGTAGTGCGAGCAGCGGCCAGATTCCGCACCCGGACAGGACGAAATCCCCGGAACCCGCTGCGGCACACCATTTTCCGGTGAGATTGTTGGCGGCGGCCACATCGGGTGCGAGGCTCGGCTGCATGGGCGAAAGCCTACCGACGGATGCCGACAGCAGTGCGCCCCTGCCGGGGTGTACGTGGGCGGCAGGGGCGCGTCCGGATCCTGTGGCCCGGACGATCGGCCGGAACCGATCTGCCGACCAGTCTGGTTCCTCAACCGCACTCGAGGTCCAGGCATGCGGTGCGTGGTCTGCGTCACGCCGGCGCGAACACTGGCCGAAACTACGTCTTCGTGGCCGAACGTGTTGAGGCGTCGCGGCCGGTGTGTGTCATCCTTCCGAGGCGGAACGGTCCGCGAGAGGTCCAGGAGGTAGGGATGGCTGGTGCCGGTACGGCCCGTCTGGCGGAACTGCGCGCGGGTCGCACGACCCCGGAGCAGGCGTGGCAGCTGTACGACAGCCTGCCCGAGGTCGCGGTCACCGAGATCACCACCGGCCGCTGGACCGGCGACGAACTGGACACCGGACATCCGTGGGCCGGTGTGCTGGTCGAATCGGGTTGGTACGGAAAGCAATTCGATTCACCGGACGAGGTGCAGCCGCTGCTGTTCGCCGGGCCGGACGGGCGGGTATTTCCGGTCGACCCCCGCCGAGTGCCGCTGGGGCTGGCCGGAACGCTGCCGTCGGCGGGATTCCGGGCCGCACGGCGCATGCTGCCGGCGTTGCGCCCGCTGCTGCGGACCCGTACCGCTCGTGCGCGCCTGCGCGAGATCGAATTCCGCGGCAAGGTCAGCGCGGCCATGATCTACGACCACCTGCCTATCATCGACATCTTCCGCCGGGTCGACGAGGACACCCTGCTCGGTGTGATGGATATGCGCGGGCTGAACGACCCCTACTTCTTCATCCTGCGCCGCGACCGCTCCTGATCGCTCAGTCGTCCCCGGCGGCGAGGATCACCTCGAAGCGGGCGTCGGCGGTGTCGAGTTGCTCGAGAATGTGCTGCTTGACATGCGGCGCCAGCGGCGTGTCCGGACGGGTGATCAGTTCGCGGTAGACCGCGGTGAGCGGCCGGTATTTGGTGGCGAGTTTCGACATGACGGCCTGTTCGTCGGCGTAGAGGATGCCGACGCCGTTGTCGGTGAAATCGGAGATCTTCACCACCCGGGCCCACGGATCGCGGTCCAGGCTCGCGGCGACGTGGTCGCGGTATCGGAGGTGCCGGTCCCGGTCCGAATCGGGTGCCGGGTTGGTCACCGCCGCAACGAGATTCGATACGCGCTCGCCGAACCGCTGGGTGAGCACCGCCAGCGCTGCGGCGTTCAGGTCCTCGTCCGGCTCCGGCGCGCCGCGGAGGGCGACCAGGTCGGCAGCGTGATCCTCGACGGCGTCGTGCAGGAGGCCGGCGAGCACCAGGTCCGTGTCGTGCACCTCGTAGTGGCTCACGATGCGGATCGCCACCCGCAGTAGATGATTCAGGTACGGCTCGCGGCCGTAGTTGTCGCCACGGTGCAGGTCGGCCACGAATTCGAGTGCCGCCTCGACCCGTTCGGGGTCGGGCAGTTTGCGCTGCGACTCCAGCAGCAGTCGTTGCCGCAGCCCTTCCTCGCCGTGCACATCGCTGAGTGTGTGCAACGGCATGGCCGCCAGAATTCCCGCCCCGATGGACTCCATCCGCCCAATCTAGCGGGACGAGGTGACACTCCGCCGTCGCCGGGTTTTCAGCGAACCCCGCGCGGGCGGAATTGGATGCTGATCCGCGGACCCACAGGCCGCCGCGTCTTCGGCACCGCGTGTTCCCAAGTGCGCTGGCAGGAGCCGCCCATCACGAGAAGATCGCCGTGCCCCACGTGATAGCGAATGCTCGCGCCGCCGCCGCGCGGACGCAGCAGCAGGGCCCGCGGCGCGCCGGTCGACAGGATCGCGACCATGGTGTCGTGGGTGGAACCACGGCCCCCGGTATCACCGTGCCAGGCCACACTGTCCTCGCCGTCGCGGTAGTAGCACAGTCCGGCCGTGCGGAACGGTTCGCCGAGTTCCGGGCCGTAATGGCCGCTCAGAGCCGCGCGGGCGTCCTCCAGGATCGGGTCCGGCCAGGGCTCGTTCTCGCCGTAATGGCGCAGCAGTCGCGGTACGTCCACGACGCGGTCGTACATCGGGCGGCGGTCGGCTCGCCATGGGACGCGAGTGGCCAGCCGTTCGAACAGTTCGTCGGCCCCGCGCAACCATCCCGGAAGCAGGTCGACCCACGCGCCCTCGGTCAGCTGGGTGCGGCGCACGCCGTCCAACGGCCCCAGCTCGATGTCGCCGAAGCCGTCGAACAGCGATCTCTGCAGCGGTGTCGACATGCGTTCGAATCTACGTTCTATCGAACATATGTTCAAGCATCGGGTCGCGCCGCTACTCGGGGCCGATCCGGGCGGTTCGGATCAGCTCAGGTGCGCACGCACGAAATCGACCACCGCGTCGGAGAATTCGTCGTTGACATCGCTGGCCGCGGTATGGGCGGCACCGGAGATCTCGACGTATTCCATCTGCGGCACCAGCGCGCGGAAGTCGGCGACCCCCTGTTCGCTGACCACGTCCGACAACCGTCCGCGCACCAGCAGGACCGGGATCTCCAGCGCGCGGGCGGCATCCTCGAGGTCGCTGGTCTGCAGTTCGATGTCCTCCGGCCGGCTCGACATCATCGCCGGATCCCAATGCCAGTACCAGCGCCCGTCCTCGCGCAGCCGCAGATTGCGCCGCAGGCCCTCCGGGTTGCGGGGCCGGCGGCGGTGCGGCAGGTATTCGGCCACCGCATCGGCGGCTTCCTCGAGGGAGGCGAAGCCCTCGGGATGGCCGCCGAGGAAGTTCATGACCCGTTCCACGCCCTTGTGCTCCGGGCGCGGCACGACGTCGACCAGGACCAGTCCGGCGATGCGCTCCCGGCCGGGACGGGCGGTGGCCAGCAGTGCGGTCAATCCGCCCATGCTCGCGCCGACCACGATGGCGGGCCGGTCGAGTTCGGCGAGAATATCGAGGAGGTCGGCGGTCATCGCCGTGCGCGAGTAGTCGCCGTCCGGCGCCCAGTCGCTCTCGCCGTGCCCGCGGGCGTCCAGCAAAATGGCGTGCATTCCCACCTTCGCCAGCGCGGCGCCCGATTCCTTCCACGAGTGCCGGGTCTGGCCGCCGCCGTGCAGGAAGACCGCCAGCGGGCCGTCGGCCGGCCCCCAGCTCTCCCCGGCCAGGGCGATGCCGCCGTGGCCGCGGAAGGTGATCCGGCGGGGCTCGGTGAAGTCGGCTTCGTTGCTCACCCTTCGAGCATCCCACATCCGGTTTACGCTGTATGAAACAGTCCCGGCCAACGGTTGTGCCGTTCGCGTGATGTGTCGGCATAGCCGCAGGTGGCGGGGCTCACAGCGGGACCCCCGCCGTCGGGAGGCCAGGGCGGCGCTGCTACGCTCAGGCATCGAAAAGACATCCTTTAACGGACCGTCCGGTGAGGCGGGGAAGGAGGTCGGCATGGCCGTGCCCGAAGAGCGCGGCGGCCGCGTCGCGCCCGAAGAACGGGCCGCCAGGTCGAGCGCTGCCGAATATTCGCAGCGGCACGACCCCGAGTGGGTCCGCGCCGGGCGTGAACTGTTGTCCGCCTCCGATGTCGGCCGGACCATCGCGCGCATGGCGCATCAGATCATCGAGAAGACCGCGCTGGATTCGTCGGATCCCCAGGCGCCCCGGGTGGTGCTGATCGGCATTCCCACCCGCGGCACCACCCTCGCCGCGCGGCTGACCGATCGCATCGAGGAATTCTCCGGCGTGCGTCCCGCGCTCGGTTCGCTCGACATCACGCTGTATCGCGACGATCTGCGCAACCGTCCGCATCGCCCGCTGGAACGGACCTCGGTCCCCGAGGGCGGCATCGACGACGCGCTGGTCGTACTCGTCGACGACGTGCTGTTCTCCGGTCGCAGCGTGCGCTCGGCCCTGGACGGTCTGCGCGATCTGGGCCGACCGCGCGCGGTGCAGCTGGCGGTACTGGTCGATCGCGGCCATCGCGAACTGCCCATCCGCGCCGACTACGTCGGCAAGAACGTGCCCACCTCGCGCAGTGAGGACGTCTCCGTACTGCTCAGCGAACACGACGGTCACGACGGCGTCTATCTGCATCAGGGGGATGAGCGGTGAGGCATCTGCTCTCGGTCACCGATCTCGACCGCACCACCGCCACCGAACTGCTCGACGACGCCCAACGCTTCGAACAGGCGCTGCTCGGCCGCGAGGTCCGCAAACTGCCCACGCTGCGCGGCCGCACCGTGATGACGGTGTTCTTCGAGAACTCCACCCGGACCCGGGTCTCGTTCGAGGTCGCCGGCAAATGGATGAGCGCCGACGTGATCAACGTGAGCGCCTCGAGCTCCTCGGTGTCGAAGGGCGAATCGCTGCGCGATACCGCGCTGACCCTGCACGCCGCGGGCGCCGACGCGCTGATCGTGCGGCATCCGGCCTCCGGGGCGGCCCATCAGATCGCGCGCTGGTTCGGCGAACTGGACGCCGGCTCGGGTGGATACACCGGAACCGGGCCCGCGATCGTCAATGCCGGCGACGGCACGCACGAACATCCCACCCAGGCCCTGCTGGACGCGCTGACGCTGCGGCAGCGACTGGGTGAGCTGACGGGCAAGCGCATCGTGATCGTCGGCGACATCCTGCACAGCCGCGTCGCGCGGTCCAACGCCTTCCTCCTCGACACCCTCGGCGCCGAAGTGGTGCTGGTCGCGCCGCGCACCCTGCTGCCGGTCGGGGTCGAGCAGTGGCCGGTGCAGGTCTCGCATTCGCTCGACGCCGCGCTGCCCGGCGCGGACGCGGTGATGATGCTGCGGGTGCAGGCCGAGCGGATGAACGGCGGCTTCTTCCCGTCAGCCCGCGAATACTCCATCGCCTACGGACTGAACGAGCGGCGCATGGCGCTGCTCGGCGACGACGCGGTCGTCCTGCATCCGGGCCCGATGCTGCGCGGTATGGAAATCGCGTCGGCGGTGGCCGATTCCCCGAAAGCCGCAGTGCTGCAACAGGTCACCAATGGTGTGCACATGCGCATGGCGGTGCTGTTCCGCCTGCTCGTCGGCGCGGGGGAGGCCGTCGCATGAGCGGAACAGGGCCGGAGGCGGCAGCCTGCGTAACCCCGCAGGCCCCCGCTCATGCGCATCGACACCGCATGAGCGGAACAGGGCCGGAGGCGGGCCTGAGCATGAGCTTCTTCGTGGAAGGTGAGGGCGCGTGAGCGATCTGGTTATCCGGGGCGTGCGGCCCTACGGCGAGGGTGAGCCGGTCGACGTGCTGGTGCGCGACGGCGTGATCGTCGCCCTCGGCGCGCGATCCGGCGACACCGTCGACGGCGTCGAGGTCGCCGCCGATGCCGAGGTGCTGGAGGCCGGCGGCCGGATCCTGCTCCCCGGTTTCGTCGATCTGCACACCCACCTGCGCGAGCCCGGCCGCGAGGACACCGAGACCATCGAAAGCGGTTCGGCCGCAGCGGCATTGGGTGGCTACACCGCGGTGTTCGCGATGGCCAACACCAATCCCGTGGCCGACACCTCGGTCGTCACCGATCATGTGTGGCGGCGCGGGCAGGAGGTCGGGCTGGTCGATGTGCATCCGGTCGGCGCGGTGACCGTCGGCTTGGCCGGCAAGCAACTGGCCGAGATGGGCACCATGGCCGCCGGCGAGGCCCGGGTGCGGATCTTCTCCGACGACGGGCACTGCGTCTACGACCCGCTGATCATGCGCCGCGCCCTCGAGTACGCGAAATCGCTCGACGTCCTGATCGCCCAGCACGCCGAGGAGCCGCGGCTCACCCAGGGCGCCGTCGCGCACGAGGGGCCGAACGCCGCCCGGCTGGGCCTGGCCGGCTGGCCGCGCGCGGCCGAGGAGTCGATCGTCGCTCGCGACGCGCTGCTGGCCCGCGATGCCGGAGCCCGGGTGCACATCTGCCACGCGTCCACCGCCGGCACCGTCGAGCTGGTGAAATGGGCCAAGGCGCAAGGGATTTCGATCACCGCCGAGGTCACTCCGCATCATCTGCTGCTCGACGATTCGCGGCTCGAGACCTACGACGCGGTGAACAAGGTCAATCCGCCGCTGCGCGAGGCCTCCGACGCCCAGGCGCTGCGCAAGGCCCTGGCCGACGGAGTGATCGACTGTGTGGCCACCGACCACGCCCCGCACGCCGAACAGGAGAAGTGCTGCGAGTTCGCCGCCGCCCGTCCCGGAATGCTGGGACTGGAGACCGCGCTGTCGATCATCGTCGAGACCCTGGTGGCTCCGGGCCTGCTCGACTGGCGTGGCGTGGCGAAGGTGATGAGCGAGAATCCGGCCCGCATCGCCGGACTCGACGATCAGGGCCGCCCGATCGCGGTCGGCGAGCCGGCCAACCTGACTCTGATCGACCCGGACGCGTCGTGGACCGTGCGGGCGCGGGAGCTGGCGAGCATTTCCGACAATACGCCGTACGAGGCGATGACCCTGCCCGCCGAGGTCGCCGCCACGATGCTGCGCGGACGGATCACCGCCCGCGACGGCGTGGTGACGACCGCCCTGGCGGGGAGAGTGGGGCAATAATGGAGCGAACACTGTGGGTGATCGGGCTGGCGGCCCTGTTCGTCCTGTTCCTGGGGTTGATGTACCGCTCCTGGCTCGTGCGGGCCAGGAAGCAGGCCTCCTCGGTCGGGGAGCTGCCCACGGTGCCGGCGGATCTGGGCGCGCAGGTGCTCGAGCCGACGACCGGGTTGTACACGGGGACCACGCTGGCTCCGAGCTGGCAGAACCGCATCGTGGTCGGGGATCTCGGTTTCCGGTCCACGGCGGAGCTGACCCGCTTCGAACGCGGGATCCTGCTGGAACGCGACGGCGCGGAGGTGATCTGGATTCCGCAGGAGTCCATCACCGCGGTCCGCACCGAACGCGGCCACGCGGGCAAGGTGATGACCGACAATGGTGTGCTGGTTATTCGCTGGAAACTGCCGACCGGAACCGAAGTCGATACCGGGTTCCGCGGCGACGACAAGACGGTGTATCCGGCCTGGACGGCCATATCCGCGACGGGACAGACCGGCGCGGCGACGGGAGACGAATAAACGTGAAGGCTGGATTTTTCGTGAACGAGGTGAGCGAATGAGCGACCGCGCCGCGGTGATGGTGCTCGAGGACGGACGGGTATTCCGGGGCCGGCGGTTCGGCGCCGAGGGTGAGACGCTGGGCGAAGCGGTGTTCTGCACCGCGATGACCGGCTATCAGGAGACCCTGACCGACCCCAGCTACCACCGCCAGATCGTGGTGGCCACCGCCCCGCAGATCGGCAACACCGGCTGGAACGACGAGGACGACGAGTCGAATCGGATCTGGGCGGCCGGATACGCGGTGCGCGACCCCGCCAAGCGGGCCTCGAACTGGCGCGCCACCACCACCCTGCAGGACGAGCTGGAGCGCCAGCACATCGTCGGCATCGCCGGCATCGACACCCGCGCACTGGTGCGTCATCTGCGCACCCGCGGGTCGATGAAGGCGGGCATCTTCAGCGGTGACGCCGCCGCGGCCTCGACCGAGGAGTTGCTGAGCCGGGTCACCGGTCAGGCCTCGATGCTCGGCGCCGATCTGGCCGGCGAGGTCTCCACCGACGGCGTGTACACCATCGAGCCCGCCGGTGAGCATCGGTTCACCGTGGTCGCGGTCGACCTGGGTATCAAGACCAACACCCCGCGCATGTTCGCCGAGCGCGGCATCCGGGTGCACGTGGTGCCCTCCGGCGTCGCGCTGGACCAGATCAAGGAGCTGAAGCCGGACGGTGTCTTCCTGTCCAACGGCCCCGGTGACCCGGCCACCCAGGACGACGCGGTCGAGCTGACCAAATCCGTTCTGGGCGAAGGACTTCCGCTGTTCGGAATCTGCTTCGGCAACCAGATCCTGGGCCGTGCGCTGGGCCTGGGCACGTACAAGATGAAGTTCGGCCACCGCGGCATCAACGTCCCGGTCATCGATCACGCCACCGGCGCGGTCTCGATCACCGCGCAGAACCACGGCTTCGCGCTCGAGGGGGAGGCCGGACAGCGCTTCGAGACCCCGTTCGGCACCGCCGAGGTCAGCCACACCTGCGCCAACGACGGCACCGTCGAGGGGGTGCGCCTGGTGGACGGTCGCGCGTTCTCGGTGCAGTACCACCCGGAGGCCGCCGCGGGGCCGCACGATGCCGCCTACCTGTTCGACCGCTTCGCGGGTTTGATGGAGGAAGCCTGATGCCACGTCGTAACGACCTGCACCACATCCTGGTCATCGGCTCCGGGCCGATCGTCATCGGCCAGGCCTGCGAGTTCGACTACTCCGGCACCCAGGCGTGCCGGGTGCTGCGGTCCGAGGGCCTGCGGGTGTCGCTGGTGAACTCCAACCCGGCCACGATCATGACCGACCCGGAATTCGCCGACTCCACCTACGTCGAGCCGATCACACCGGAATTCGTCGAGAAGGTCATCGCCAAGGAGCGTCCCGACGCCATCCTCGCGACCCTGGGCGGCCAGACCGCGCTCAACACCGCGGTGGCGCTGCACGAGAACGGTGTGCTGGAGAAGTACAACGTCGAATTGATCGGCGCCGACTTCGAGGCCATCCAGCGCGGTGAGGACCGGCAGAAGTTCAAGGACATCGTCGCCAAGGTCGGCGGCGAGTCGGCCCGCTCCAAGGTCTGCTACACCATGGACGAGGTGCGCGAAACCGTTGCCGAGCTGGGCTTCCCGGTGGTCGTGCGGCCGTCGTTCACCATGGGCGGCCTGGGCTCGGGCATGGCCTACAACGACGAGGATCTCGACCGCATCGCCGGCGGCGGCCTGGCCGCCTCGCCCACCGCCAACGTCCTCATCGAGGAATCGATCCTCGGGTGGAAGGAATACGAACTCGAGCTGATGCGCGACGGCCGCGACAACGTGGTCATCGTCTGTTCGATCGAGAACGTGGACCCGATGGGCGTGCACACCGGCGATTCGGTGACCGTCGCCCCCGCCATGACCCTCACCGACCGCGAATATCAGAAGATGCGCGATCTGGGTATCGCGATTCTGCGCGAGGTCGGCGTCGACACCGGCGGCTGCAACATCCAGTTCGCGGTGGATCCGCGCGATGGACGCCTGATCGTCATCGAGATGAATCCGCGCGTCTCGCGCTCCTCCGCATTGGCCTCCAAGGCAACCGGTTTCCCGATCGCCAAGATCGCGGCGAAGCTGGCCATCGGCTACACGCTCGACGAGATCGTCAACGACATCACCAAGGAAACCCCGGCCTGTTTCGAGCCCACGCTCGACTACGTGGTCGTGAAAGCGCCGCGGTTCGCGTTCGAGAAGTTCCCGGGCGCCGACCCGACCCTCACCACCACCATGAAGTCGGTCGGTGAGGCGATGAGCCTGGGCCGCAACTTCTCCGAGGCGCTCGGCAAGGTGCTGCGCTCGCTGGAGACCAAGGCGGCCGGGTTTTGGACCCAGCCCGACGGCCGCTGGACCGACGTCGCCGAGATCCTCGACGACCTGCGCGTGCCGACCGAGGGCCGGCTCTACCAGGTGGAGCGGGCGCTGCGGCTGGGCGCGAGCGTCGAAGACGTCGCACAGGCCTCGGGCATCGACCCGTGGTTCGTCGCCGAGATCGCCGGACTGGTCGAGTTGCGCGCCGATATCGCGCAGGCGCCGGTACTGGACGAGCCGCTGCTGCGCTACGCCAAGCACAACGGCCTGTCCGATCGCCAGATCTCCGTGCTGCGACCGGAACTGGCCGGCGAGAACGGGGTGCGCGAGCTGCGTCACCGCCTCGGCATCCGGCCGGTGTACAAGACGGTCGACACCTGTGCGGCCGAATTCGAGGCCAAGACGCCGTACCACTACTCGAGCTACGAACTCGATCCGGCCGCCGAGTCGGAGGTCGCGCCGCAGCCCGAGCGCGAGAAGGTGATCATCCTCGGCTCCGGGCCCAACCGCATCGGCCAGGGCATCGAATTCGACTACTCCTGCGTGCACGCCGCGCAGACGCTGTCGCAGGCCGGGTACGAGACAGTCATGGTCAACTGCAACCCCGAGACCGTGTCTACCGACTACGACACCGCCGACCGCCTGTACTTCGAGCCGCTGACCTTCGAGGACGTGCTCGAGGTGTACCACGCCGAATCGGAGTCGGGCCGGGTGGCCGGAGTGATCGTGCAGCTCGGCGGCCAGACCCCGCTCGGTCTGGCGCAGCGGCTCACCGACGCCGGAGTGCCCGTGGTCGGCACCTCCGCGGCGGCGATCGACCTGGCCGAGGACCGCGGCGAATTCGGGCACGTGCTGGTCTCGGCCGGACTGCCCGCGCCGAAGTACGGCACGGCCACCACGTTCGAGCAGGCCAAGGAGATCGCCGCCGGAATCGGCTATCCGGTGCTGGTCCGCCCGTCCTATGTGCTGGGCGGGCGCGGTATGGAGATCGTCTACGACGAGAGCTCGCTCGAGGGTTACATCTCCCGCGCCACCGAACTCAGCCCCGAACATCCGGTGCTGGTCGACCGCTTCCTGGAAGACGCCATCGAGATCGACGTCGACGCGCTGTGCGACGGCGAGGAGGTCTACCTCGGCGGCGTGATGGAGCACATCGAGGAGGCCGGTATCCACTCCGGCGACTCGGCGTGCGCGTTGCCGCCGATCACCCTGGGCCGCAGCGATATCGAGGCGGTGCGCCGCTCGACCACCGCACTGGCCAAGGGCATCGGCGTCAAGGGCCTGCTGAATGTGCAGTACGCGCTCAAGGACGACGTGCTCTACGTGCTCGAGGCCAATCCGCGCGCCAGCCGGACCGTGCCGTTCGTCTCCAAGGCGACCGGCGTGCAGCTGGCCAAGGCCGCCGCGCGGGTGATGCTCGGCACGAGCATCGCCGAATTGCGCAAGGAGGGCATCCTGCCCGCCGAGGGCGACGGCGGTCACGCGCCGATGGACGCGCCGGTCGCGGTGAAGGAAGCGGTGCTGCCCTTCCACCGGTTCCGCCGTCCGGACGGCACCGGTATCGATTCGCTGCTGTCGCCGGAGATGAAGTCCACCGGCGAGGTGATGGGCATCGACGCCGATTTCGGCACCGCCTTCGCCAAGAGCCAGTCCGCGGCCTACGGTTCGCTGCCGGTCGCGGGCACGGTGTTCGTCTCGATCGCCAACCGCGACAAGCGGGCCATGGTGTTCCCGGTCAAGCGGCTGCACGATCTGGGCTTCCGGATCCTCGCCACCGACGGCACCGCGGAGATGTTGCGGCGCAACGGGATTCCGTGCGAGCGGGTGCGCAAGCAGTCCGATCCGGTGCCCGCGTCGGCCAACGGCGATCCGATCGAACCCTCGATCGTCGATCAGATCAAGGACGGCGAGATCGACATCGTGTTCAACACGCCTTACGGTAACTCCGGGCCCCGTGTGGACGGCTACGAGATTCGTACCGCCGCGGTGGGCGCCAACATTCCGTGCATCACGACGGTTCAGGGTGCGGCTGCAGCCGTACAGGGCATCGAAGCAACCATCAACGGCGGTATCGGGGTGCGCTCGCTGCAGGAGCTGCACGCCGTATTGCGCGGCTAAGAGGAGAGATAACGGTGGGAGCCATCGGTTTCGGCGCGGGAGTCCGGCCCCCGGGGGCCGGACGGGCGACGACTCGGCGGATTCGGGGATTCGGTGCGGCGGAGGCCGCGCCGCCCGGAGGCGGTGACATCCGCCGGATGCGCAACGTCGGCGGCTACAGCACGGTCGGTTTCCGGGCGATCCCGCCGATCGGCCGCAAGCCGGCGCCCGACGCCGAGGCCGAGGCCGAGGCGGACGCGCTGACCGACGCGGTGCTCGCCCGGGCGGACGAGGTGCTCGCCCGGGCGGACGAGGTGCTCGCCCAGGCCGACGAACTGCTCGCTTACGCCGGTGAGGAGGCATACGCCGAATCCGGGTCCGCCGGTGCGCAGACACCGCCCGCCCCTACCGGGGACGAACTGGCGGGCGCCGGGGCGAGCCGGTGACGCCGTTCGGCCTGCGGCTGGCCGACGCGATGGGCCGGCTGGGCCCGTTGTGCGCCGGCATCGACCCCCACCCGCAGTTGCTGCGGGCCTGGGGGCTCAGCGAGGACGTCGAGGGCCTGAAACGGTTCTCCGACATCTGCGTCGAGGTGTTCGCGGGCCGGGTGGCGCTGGTTAAACCCCAAGTGGCGTTCTTCGAGGAGTACGGCTCCGGTGGCATCGTGGTGCTCGAGGACACCATCGCCGCGCTGCGCGCGGCCGGCACGCTGGTGCTGGCCGACGCCAAGCGCGGCGATATCGGCTCCACGATGGCCGCCTACGCGCGGGCCTGGCTGGGCGACGGTCCGCTGGCCAGTGATGCGGTGACGGTATCGCCGTACCTCGGCTTCGGTGCGCTGTCTCCTGCCCTCGACGCCGCGCGCTCGGCCGGTCGCGGCGTCTTCGTGCTGGCAGCCACCTCGAATCCGGAGGCGGCCCAGGTGCAACGCATCACCGCGGCCGACGGTCGCAGTGTCGCGCAGATCATGATCGACGAGGCCGCCGGCTGCAACGCCGGGGCGGAATTCGGATCGGTCGGCGTCGTGGTCGGCGCGACCCTCACCGAACCCGTCGACGTGAGCAAACTCAACGGTCCCGTCCTTATGCCCGGCGTCGGCGCGCAGGGCGGGGGAGCGGAATCGATCCGCGCGCTGATCCCGTCCGACCGGTTCGCGGCGGTGGTACCCAACGTCTCCCGGGAACTGCTCGACACCGGGCCTTCGGTGGCGGCGATGCGCACCAAGATGCACAAGCTCGCCGACGAATTCGCCTTCCTGCAGGCCTGATTCGTTCCGCCCGGGTTCGCGAGCCGTCGCACCCGGGCGGGATTCGCTCATGTCCACCACGCGCGTCGCGCGGGAGCCGGCTGCCTAATGGGAAGGCGACCGGTCCGTTTGTGTTTGCGGCCCGTTCGCGCGCATCCGTGCTCGTTCCCGGGTGGAAGTTACACACGCGTGTTTTTCCGGCTCAGCGGCCCTTCCGGGGTGTCTTACGGCCCCGTCTCGTACATCGCCGACCGCTGCCGAGAGTGCTCGCCACGCCGCGCCACGCCGCGACACGCTGGGGAAAAATTCGCGACACGCGGAGAATTTTCAGAAAGTTCCAGGTCGCGCGATTACGGGTCGGTTACGGTCGCATCCGGCCGGACTCGAATCCGGCGGGGAAGCCGTCGGAATCGGGATATGCCCAGGTCACCGGCATGGTGAAGAAAATCTCCGGACCGGTGCCATGACGTGGCGCAATCGGCCGCGCGACCTGCCCGGTAACGGGCTCGAATGCCCGAATCGGGCGCTGACCTGGGGGGTGGGTTCGCAATCGGCGCGCCGCGTGGGTACGGTCGCTGAGACCACCGGGTTACCGGAGGTAGATCTAGCAATGAACGATGAGACGGAGGAACCGTGGCCCTTCCCCAGCTGACTGACGAGCAGCGCGCCGCTGCTTTGGAGAAGGCGGCTGCCGCTCGCCGCGCTCGGGCAGAGCTCAAGGAGCGCTTGAAGCGTGGCGGCACTGACCTGAAGACGGTCCTGAAGGACGCCGAGACCGACGAGGTCCTCGGCAAGATGAAGGTATCCGCGTTGCTGGAGGCCCTGCCCAAGGTCGGCAAGGTCAAGGCGGCCGAGATCATGAGCGAGCTGGAGATCGCGCCGACCCGCCGCCTGCGGGGCCTGGGCGACCGGCAGCGCAAGGCGCTGCTGGCGAAGTTCGACTTCGAAGCCTGATCCGAGGGTGGTCGAACACACTCAGAAGGGTCGGCTGGTAGTACTGGTCGGCCCCTCGGCCGTCGGCAAGTCCACCGTGGTCCGTTGCGTCCGGGAACGGCTGCCGAAACTGGTGTTCAGTGTGTCGGCCACCACCCGGGCCCCCCGGCCCGGGGAGGTCGACGGCCGCGACTACCGGTTCGTGACCCGCGCCGACTTCGACGCCATGATCGAAGAAGGCGAACTACTCGAATGGGCCGACATTCACGGCGGCCTGCAACGGTCGGGAACCCCGGCCGCACCGGTGAAGGCGGCACTGGCCGCCGGGAAACCGGTCCTGGTGGAGGTGGACCTCGCCGGCGCCCGCTCGGTCCGAGCGGCGATGCCCGAGGCGCTGCTGGTCTTTCTGGCCCCGCCCAGCTGGGAGGAACTCGTGGCCCGGCTGACCGGCCGCGGCACCGAATCACCCGAGGTGATCGAGCGCCGGCTCGCCACCGCGAAGACCGAACTTGCCGCCTGTGACGAGTTCGACATCGTGATCGTGAACGACGACGTGACCACTGCCTGTGAGCAGTTGGTATCGTTGTTCGTTAGCACAAATTCGAGATGACCGCGGGCGATCCGCGGACTCCTCTCGAACAGCAACTCCCCATCGACCCGCAGGAGCCTCCCTAGTGAGCGACACCAAGACCGTGCCCGCCTACGACACCCCGGTCGGCCTCACCAACCCGCCGATCGACGAGTTGCTCGAGCGCACGTCGTCCAAGTACGCGCTGGTCATCTACGCGGCCAAGCGGGCGCGTCAGATCAACGACTACTACAACCAGCTCGGCGACGGCATCCTCGAGTACGTGGGTCCGCTGGTCGAGCCGGGCCTGCAGGAGAAGCCGCTCTCGGTCGCCATGCGCGAGATCCACTCCGACCTGCTCGAACACACCGAGGGCGAGTAACCCTGCGGTCGTAACCCGCTGTCTCTCCACCGGACCGAAGAGGCTTGATTCAGATGCGAATCGTTGTCGGCGTGGGCGGCGGGATCGCCGCCTACAAGGCGTGCTCGCTGGTGCGCAAGTTCACCGAGACCGGGCACCACGTCCGAGTCATTCCCACCGAGTCCGCGCTGCAGTTCGTCGGTAAGGCCACCTTCGAGGCACTGTCGGGCAATCCGGTGCAGACCGGGGTGTTCGCCGACGTGCCCGAGGTGCCGCATGTGCGCATCGGCCAGGAGGCCGATCTGGTGGTCATCGCCCCGGCCACCGCCGATCTGATGGCGCGCGCCGCCTCCGGCCGCGCCGACGATCTGCTCACCGCCACACTGCTCACCGCCCGATGTCCGGTGCTGTTCGCTCCCGCGATGCATACCGAGATGTGGGAGCATCCGGCCACGATCGCGAATGTCGCCACGCTGCGCGCCCACGGCTCGACCGTGATGGAACCGGCCTCCGGGCGCCTCACCGGCGCCGACACCGGTCCGGGCCGGCTGCCCGAGCCGGAGGAGATCTTCGCGCTGGCCTCGCTACTGCTCGAGCGCTCCGACGCGCTGCCGCGCGATCTGGAGGGCCGCCGCGTCGTCGTCTCCGCCGGTGGCACGCGCGAACCGCTGGATCCGGTCCGGTTCCTCGGCAACCGTAGTTCCGGCAAACAGGGCTATGCGATGGCCCGCGTGGCCGCTCAGCGCGGCGCCCAGGTCACCCTGATCGCCGGCAACACCATCGGCCTGGAGCCGCCCGCCGCGGTCGAGGTCGTGCACGTGACGACCGCCGAGCAGATGGGCACGGCCGTCGACAAGCACTCCGTGGGCGCCGACGCCGTCATCATGGCCGCCGCGGTCGCCGATTTCCGGCCGGTCAACGTGGCCGCCGCGAAAATCAAAAAGGGTGCGCACGAGCCGAATTCGATCGAGCTGACCAAGAATCGCGACATCCTGGCCGGACTGGTGCAGGCGCGCCGCGACGGGCAGCTCGGCGGCCTGGCGATCGTCGGTTTCGCCGCCGAGACCGGCGACGAACACGGCGACGTCCTGACCCACGCGCGGGCGAAACTGGCTCGTAAGGGCTGTGACCTGTTGGTGGTCAATGCCGTCGGCGAGGGTAAGGCGTTCGAGGTCGACAACAACGACGGCTGGCTGCTCGGCGCCGACGGCACCGAACAGTCGCTCGATCACGGTTCCAAGGCGCTGCTCGCCAGCCGGGTGCTCGATGCGCTGGGCCCACTGTTGCGTTGAGCCCCAAGTGATTCGGCCGCGCCGCCGTGGTGGCGACGCGGTCCGCACAGCCGTGGCGGCCGCCGCGGAGGCCCGAACGCCGGTGCTCCGCCCGGCCGTGGCAAGTTTGGAATAGTCTGAGGTAAAGGGTTGTGCGGTGACGCGATGCCGCTACTGTCGCATCCCGACATGAGAACCCGTTGAGGGAGAGGGAACAACTGTGCGCACGTCCGGTAGCCGGCTATTCACGAGTGAGTCCGTCACAGAGGGTCACCCGGACAAGATCTGTGACGCGATCAGCGATTCCATCCTCGACGCGCTGCTCACCGAGGACCCGCACAGCCGGGTGGCGGTCGAGACCCTGGTGACCACCGGTCAGGTGCATGTCGCCGGTGAGGTCACCACCGAGGCCTATGCCGATATTCCGACCATCGTGCGCGAGAAGGTGCTCGAGATCGGTTACGACTCGTCGGCGAAGGGCTTCGACGGCGCCTCCTGCGGCGTGAACGTCGCCATCGGCGCGCAGTCGCCCGATATCGCCCAGGGTGTCGACCACTCGCACGAGGCGCGTGTCGGCGGCTCCGACGACGAGATCGAACGCCAGGGCGCCGGTGACCAGGGCCTGATGTTCGGGTACGCCACCAAGGAGACCCCCGAGCTGATGCCGCTGCCGATCGCGCTGGCGCACCGGCTCTCGCGGCGGCTGACCGAGGTCCGCAAGTCCGGCGTGCTGCCCTACCTGCGCCCGGACGGCAAGACCCAGGTCACCATCGAATACGAGGGCGACCGTCCGGTCCGGCTGGACACGGTCGTGCTCTCGACCCAGCATGCGGCGGATATCGACCTGGACAACCTGCTCGCGCCCGATATCCGCGAGAAGGTCGTCGACGCGGTCCTGGCCGATCTGGAACTGCCCAACCCGCTCGACACCTCCGATATCCGGCTGCTGGTCAACCCCACCGGCAAGTTCGTCCTCGGCGGACCGATGGGCGATGCCGGCCTGACCGGTCGCAAGATCATCGTCGACACCTACGGCGGTATGGCCCGTCACGGTGGTGGCGCCTTCTCCGGTAAGGATCCGTCGAAGGTGGACCGCTCGGCGGCCTACGCCATGCGCTGGGTGGCCAAGAACGTCGTCGCCGCCGGCCTGTCCGACCGGGTCGAGGTCCAGGTTGCGTACGCGATCGGTAAGGCCGCCCCGGTGGGCCTGTTCGTCGAGACCTTCGGCACCGAGCAGGTCGCCCCGGCGCAGATCTCGAAGGCGATCAGCGAGGTCTTCGACCTGCGCCCGGGTGCGATCATCCGTGATCTGGACCTGCTGCGGCCGATCTACGCGCCGACCGCCGCCTACGGCCACTTCGGCCGCACCGACATCGACCTGCCGTGGGAGCGCACCGACCGCGCCGACAAGCTGCGCGCGGCCGCCGGTCTCTGATCGGGTTTGCGCCTGCCGTGGCGGAAGCGGTAGCACCGACGGCGCCCTCCGTTCCGGCGGAGGGCGCCGTTTGCGTGCCCGGCTCGTCGTCCGCGGCGCCGCCATCCTCCGACATCCCTGCGGCTCCGGATATAGCACCGGAAGAGAACACTCCCGACGTGGCCCGTGAATCACTCCCGGCCCCGGAATCCGTTGCGGCGAAGGAGTTATCGCCGCATTCCGAACCCGACACAGCGGAGCCGGCGCCGCTCGGCGAACACGGTTCGGACGCGGCGGACCACGCGGATCCGCTGACCCCGGCGAAGGGGACCGGTGAAACCCGGCTCGACAAACCGATCGCCCGGGTGCTGCCGTTGCTCGAACCCGCCCATCTGGACCGCGATTTCGACTACTCGGTACCGCCGGAGATGGATGAACTCGCCCAGCCCGGGGTACGCGTGCGGGTGCGATTCTCCGGCCGCCTGGTCGACGGATACATCCTCGAAAGGCTCACGCGCACCGAACATTCCGGAAAGATTCAGCCGCTGCAGCGGGTGGTGTCCGGCGAGCGCGTCCTCACCCCGGAGATCGTTCGCCTGGTATCGGCCGTGGCCGCCCGCTACGCCGGAACGCGGGCCGATGTGCTGCGGCTGGCGATTCCGCCGCGGCATGCGCGCACCGAGGCGGCCGAGCCGAAATCCGTGGAGCTGCCCGAGATTCCGCCCGATTTCCCGGCCTGGTCGCACTATATGCACGGCGGTTCGTTCCTGTCCGCGCTGCGCCGGGGCAGCGGCCCGCGCGCGGCCTGGCAGGCGATGCCCGGGGAGCAGTGGCCGCGCCGGCTCGCGGAACTGGCGGCCACCGCGGTCGCGAGCGGGCGCAGTGCGATCGTGATGGTTCCGGATCAACGCGATCTGGACCGGGTCGTCACGGAATGTGCTGCCCTGGTAGGAGATTCGGTGGTGGGCCTGTCGGCCGGGCTGGGCCCGGCGGCCCGGTACCGGCGCTGGCTCGCGGTGCTGCGTGGCACGGCGCGGGTCGTGGTCGGAACGCGCAGTGCGGTCTTCGCGCCGGCGCGGGAACTGGGCTTGATCGTGGTGTGGGACGACGGCGACGACACCTATGCCGAACCGCGCGCACCCTATCCGCACGCCCGTGAGGTCGCGATGCTGCGTGCCCACGAGACCGGCGCGGCCTTCGTGGTGGCCGGGTTCGCGCGGACCGCGGAGGCGCAGGCCATCGTCGAATCCGGATGGGCGCACGACCTGATCGCCGACCGGAAGACGTTGCGTGCCGGCACTCCTCGAATCCATGCGCCGGGCGACAGCGATATCGCCTTGGAGCGCGATCCGATGGCGCGCGCGATCCGCATCCCCGGCACCGCCTTCGCCGCGGCGCGCCGGGCCTTGGCAGCCGGGGACCCGGTGCTGGTGCAGGTCCCACGGCGCGGATACGTTCCGGCGCTGGCGTGCGCGACATGCCGCACCCCGGCCCGCTGCCGGCACTGCAACGGCCCGCTGTCGCTGCCGGAGAGCGGTACCTGGGGCAGGCGAGACGCCCGGCGGGCCGTCGATTCCCGGGCCGGGGCACAGTCCCGGCGTGGATCGGCGCGGTCGGCAGATGATGCGACGGCGGCCGGCCGAGCCGGCGAGACATCCGCCGGGGATCATCGAGCCGAACGTACCGGCCCACGGCATCCGGAGTCCGCTGGCTCGGACACGGCCGCGGGCGAACGCCGACCCGCGGCAGTTCCTTTGGGCAGCAAGGGTTCCGGCGATATCGCCCAGAGCCCGAGCTGTCGCTGGTGCGGCAAGGTGGAACCGGCCTTCCGGTGCGGCGCGTGCGGTTCCCGGGTGCTGCGGGCGGTGGTGATCGGCGCCCAGCGCACCGCGGAGGAATTGGGCCGTGCCTTTCCCGGGGTGCCGATCCGGGGTTCCGGCGGCGCCGCCGTGCTGGATTCGGTGCCCGAGGGCCCCCAGGTGGTGGTCGCGACCATTGGAGCCGAACCCGACGTGCCGGGTGGGTACGCGGTGGCGCTGCTGCTCGACGGCTGGGCGCTGCTCGGCCGGGCGGACCTGCGTGCCGCCGAGGACGCGCTGCGGCGCTGGATGTCGGCCGCCGCCCTGGTCCGCCCCGCGGGTGAGGTCCTCGTGATGGCCGAACCGTCGCTGCCGACCGTGCAGGCTCTGGTGCGCTGGGATCCGATCGGCCACGCCCGCCACGAACTCGCCGCTCGCACCGAGGTTCGCTTCCCGCCCGCGGTGCGCCTGGCCGCCGTCGACGGCACGACCGCCACCATCGGCGAACTCCTCGGTGAGACGGCACTACCGGACGGTGTCGAGGTGCTGGGCCCGGTGCCGCTGCCGCCCGGCGCCCGCACGCCGTTCTCCGGCGACGCGGCGCCCGCCGAGGTCGAACGGATGATTCTCCGGGTCGACCGGCGAGCGGGCTCGGCGTTGTCGCGCTCGCTGGCCGCCGCCCTCGCAGTGCGCAGCAGTCATCGCTCGGACGGTCCGTTGCGGGTACAGATCGATCCGGTCGACATCGGCTGACGCACAAGCGAATTCGGCGTGCCGGGCCAGGGGTGCGGGGTCAGCGGAACATGTCGATATTGCGTCGTGCCCACGCCGAGAAGGGTCGCGGTGCACGGCCGAGGACCGCCTCGACATCGCCGCTGACCCGCAGTTCCTCGGGCGTCGGCGCACCGATGATCGCCAAGGTCGTGTCGGCGGCGTCGGCGGGCATCACGGTGAGCAGTTGCGCGCGCGCCTGCTCGGCTGTCTGCTCGACGAAACGCACCGGCTCGCCGAGCGTTTCGGCCAGGTCCCGCACCCGATCGCGCGGAGATTCGGGCGCGGGACCGGTCAGCACGTAGGTCCGGCCGGCGTGACCGGGCTCGCGCAGGGCGGTGGCGGCCACGGCGGCGATATCGTCGGGGTCCACGAAGGGGATCGCGACATCACCGAACGGCGCGGTGACCGTCCGCTGCGTGCGCACCGCGTCCGCCCACATCGCTACGTTCGATTGAAAACCGCTCGGCCGCAATATGGTCCATTCCAGTCCCGAGTTCTGGACGGCAACTTCGACCTGCTTTCCGAACTGTCCGTGCGAGGCGCTGTCGGGCCGGGTTCCGACGCCCTGTGACGACAACAGGACGATTCGCCGCACACCCGCATCGCGTGCCGCGGTCAGCACTCCCGGCACATCTGCGGCCAGCGATCCCGGCGCGAGTAGCAAGAACAGCTGTTCCGCACCATCGAGGGCCGCCGCGACCTCGCCCGTATTCGTCAGATCGGCCGCAACGTGCCGCACGCCGTGGGGGAGGTCGTCGGGACGGCGGCGGGATAGGGCGGTCACCTTCTCGCCGGCTTCGGCGAGCATCCGCACCAACGGTCGTCCGACGTTGCCGGTCGCTCCGGTTACCACGATCATCTTCACTCCTGAGTTAGTTGACTGACTAACCGAACCGTACGGCATGAGCTTCGATGTGTCTATAGTCAGTTGTGTGACTAACTCACTCGACAGCAAGCGGTCCGGCGGTAAGCGGGAACGGCTCGCCGCCGCGGCCGCCGAGGTCTTCCACCGGCAGGGGGTGGAGAAGACGACGATCGCCGACATCGCCCGGGCTGCCGAGGTGCCGGTCGGCAACGTGTACTACTACTTCAAGACCAAGGATCAGCTGATCCAGGCGGCAATCGGGGCTCACGCCCACAGCCTGGAGGGCTTCCTTGCCGAACTCGACCGGGAAGCCCGGCCGGCCGATCGGCTGCGGGCGTTGATCCGGTCCTGGGTCGACCAGCGCGATGTCGCGGCCCGATACGGATGTCCGTCCGGCACCCTGGCCGCCGAACTCGACAAACGCACCGACGGTCTGGAGCGTGAGCTGGCCGAGGTGATGGGCGTCCTGCTGGACTGGGTGCAGCGGCAATTCGAGCAGATGGGCCGCGCCGACGCGCGCGAACTGGCCGTCGCGCTGATCGCCTCCTATCAAGGAATCTCCTTGCTCACCAACACTTTTCGTGATCCGGAGCTGATGCGCGCGGAGGGCGACCGGCTGGAGCGCTGGATCGATTCGCTCGCCGCCTGAGCCGCCGCGCCCACTGTGGCGCGTTCCATACTTGTCAAAGATGCATTGCCGATATATCGTTGATTGCGTCAACGTAAGACGATGCCCGAGGAGGCAATCATGGAACGCATGGAGAACATGGACAGGTTCGGTCGCGGCCGCCGTCGCGGACCCCGGCCGGACCCGCAGGAACACGGCGGACACGAACAGTTCCGTCGCCACCCGCGTGGACACGGCTTCGGGCCGTTCGGCCCGGATTTCGGACCCGGATTCGGTCCGGGCGGCCATGTCGGTCGCGGTCGCGGCCGTGGTGGACGCGGACGGCGCGGAGATGTCCGCGCGGCGATTCTGCTGCTGGTGCAGGAACGGCCGATGCACGGCTACGAGCTGATCCAGCAGATCCGCGAGCGCAGCGACGACATCTGGCGGCCCAGCCCCGGCTCGATCTACCCGGCACTGTCCCAGCTCGAGGACGAGGGCCTGGTGATCATCGAGAAGGTGGCCGGTCGCAAAACCGCCAAACTCACCGACGCGGGCGCCGAGTACGTCACCGAACATCGCGACGAACTGGGCGATCCCTGGCAGGACGTCCGTGAGGGCGTCGGCGACCAAGCCCTGGATTTGCGCGAACTGGTCGGCCAGCTGATGGGTGCGGTCGGGCAGGTCGCCCGCGCCGGCACTCCGGAACAGGCGGGTAAGGCGGCCGAGGTCCTCACCGAGGCCCGGCGCTCGATCTACCGGATCCTCGCCGACGACGACACCACCGCGGCCGAGTGAGACGAATCCCGTTGGCCCGTCGCACGTACCGGTCCGGACGGCGCACAATCGGAATATGGGACGAGGTCGGAAACATCGAGACGGGGGCCTCGCCTGGCGTAGGGCGTTCGCGGCGGTGGCGGCGTGCGGGGCGGTGTTCGGTGGCAGCGCGAATGCCTGGGCCGAACCTCCCGCATCGCTGCCGCCGGACAGCCGCCCGGTGGTGGTCCCGACCGAATGGGGACCACCGCAGGACAACCATCTCACCGCCTCGCGCTATCTGAAGGCACACCCCGCCGCAACGCCGTGGGGCACCAACGATTTCAGCTGCCGGCCCAGCGCCCGGCATCCGCGCCCGGTCATCCTGGCCCACGGGACCGACGCCACCGCCTATACCGACTGGGGCGGTATCGGCCCACAACTCGTCGCCGCGGGCTTCTGCGTCTTCGCCCCGGACTACGGGGGCAAACCGGATGCGACCAGTTACGGCACCGAGGATCTGTGGACATCCTCGCGACAGTTCGGCGCCTTCGTCGACCGGGTACTGTCGGCCACCGGCGCCGACAAGGTCGACCTGGTCGGATTTTCCCAGGGCGCCAACATCACTCGGTACTACATCGACAAGCTCGACGGGGCTCCCGAGGTCGATCAGTGGATCGGACTCGCCTCGCCCAGCTACGGCGGCCAGATGTACGGCCTGGTTCCGCTCGCCGATGCCGCGCCCGGTCTGTGGAACGCCTATCGGCAGGTCACCTCGCTCGCCGCCGTTCAGCAGGCCCAGGGCTCGCCGTTCATGCGCGAACTCAACGCGGGCGGCGACACGGTCCCCGGTGTGCGGTACACCACGGTCGGCAGCCGCGTCGACGAGATGATCCAGCCCTACACCAATATCGCCCTGACCGGTCCGGGTGCGCGCAACATCGTGCTCCAGGATCTGTGCCCCATCGACCTGACCGGGCATTTCCACATGGTGTACGACCCGTTCGTCCAGCAACTCCTGCTCACCCTGCTCGACCCCGAGCACGCGCCGCTGCCGCAGTGCGCCTACGTGCCGCTGGGCACCGGAATCGGTGAGGTGATCCTGGGCGCGCATTCCTGACGAAACGGATTTCCGGCCGCCCGTAAAATGGGGCGACCGCAATGTCGTCTCGCCCGGGAGTGTGCCTGTGACAATCCAGCCCGTTCGCCTGTTCGGCGATCCCGTCCTGCGCGCCCGCGCGGACGAGGTCGACGCCTTCGACAGGGAACTCGAGCAGCTGGTCACCGACCTCACCGACACCATGCACGCCAGTCGCGGCGTCGGCATGGCCGCCCCGCAGATCGGGGTCGGCCTGCGGGTGTTCGTCTACGACACCGGCGATGCCGCCGGACACGTGGTGAATCCGGTTTTCGAGGTGCTCGGGACCGACGAGCAGACCGGACCGGAGGGCTGCCTGTCGATTCCGGGGCTGCGCTACGACGTGACCCGTGCCCACCGCGTGGTGGCGCGCGGGCTCGACAGGCACGGTGAGCCGGTGAAATTCGAGGCCGAGGGGCTGCTCGCGCGCTGCGTGCAGCACGAAACCGATCATCTCGACGGCGTGCTGTACCTGCAGCGGCTGGAACCGGCCACCCGCAAACAGGCCATGCGCGCGGTGCGGGAATCGGAGTGGTTCGCCGCCGGTAAGACGGTGATGTCGGCGGCCGAGGTCGCCGGCAGCCGTCCCGAGTCCGGGCGGGGCGAGTAGATGCGCCTGGTGTTCGCGGGGACTCCCGAACCGGCCGTTCCGTCCCTGCGGCGGCTCATCGAATCCGAGCGCCACGAGGTGGTGGCGGTGGTGACGAGGCCGGATGCGGTGGCCGGGCGCGGTCGCAAGGTCACGCGCTCGCCGATCGGGCGGCTGGCCGACGAACACGGCATTCCGGTGCTGACCCCGCGCAAACCCTCGGAGCCGGAATTCGTTGCGGCACTGACGGATCTGTCGCCCGACTGCTGTCCGGTGGTCGCGTACGGCGCGTTGCTGCCGCGGGGGGTGCTCGACATCCCGCGGCACGGCTGGGTCAATCTGCACTTCTCGCTGCTGCCCGCGTGGCGTGGCGCGGCGCCGGTGCAGGCGGCGGTCCTGGCCGGCGACGAAATCACCGGTGCCTCGACCTTCCGTATCGAGGAGGGCTTGGACACGGGGCCGGTCTACGGCGTGGTCACCGAACGCATCGGCATCACCGACACCGCCGGATCCCTGTTGGAGCGGCTGTCGATCTCGGGTGCGCAGCTGCTCGAATCCACCCTCGCCGGCATCGAGGACGGCACCGTACAGGCCGTGCCGCAATCCGGTGAGGGCATCTCCTATGCGCCCAAGGTGGAGGCCGACGAAGGCCACATCCGCTGGGATCAACCGGCGCTGGCGGTCGGCCGCCGGATTCGCGCCGTTACGCCCGCGCCGGGCGCGTGGACCCAGATCGACGGTAAGCGACTGAAACTCGGGCCGGTCGAACTGGTCGAGGACCAGCTGCCCGAGCGGGTGATCGAGGTGCGCAAATCCGGTGTCTACATCGGCACCGCCACCACGGCCGTGCGCTTGGATCAGGTGCAACCCCAGGGCAAGCGGATGATGCCGGCCCTGGACTGGGCCCGCGGCGCCCGCCTGCAGCCCGGCGCGGTGGTCGAGTGACCGGCCCACGTCGAGGAGGCGAACGACCCGACCGCGACGGCCGGACGGCCGACGATGCGCGCCGAGGAAAAGGCCGGGCGGACAACGGCTCTCGGCAGCACGGCGACGCGGGGAGAAGTTCGGGCAGCCGTGGCGGTGACGCCCCTCGGGCTCGTCGGGGCGAGGGGCGCGATTCGTCGGACGACCGCGGCCGCCGCTCCGGCGCGAGTGGTGCTCGCGATGCCGGGCGCGCCGACTCCGGATCCGGACGAGCCTACGGTGCCGCCCCCGGAAGGACCGGCGGTGATGCGTCGAAGCGGGCCTCCGAGAAGAGATCGGCAAGGAAATCCGCTGCGGGGCAGCAGAAGTCGTCGCGGCCCGACGCCGGCTCCGGTTCCGCGCGGCGGACCGGTGGCTCCGCAGCCCGGACCCAGGGACGCCGTGGTGTGGTGGGTGACGCTCCCAGGCTCGTCGCCCGGGATGTGCTCCGGGCGGTTCGCGAACGCGACGCCTACGCGAATCTCGTGCTGCCCGTCCTGCTGCGGGAATACGGATTGTCCGGGCGCGATGCGGCTTTCGCGACCGAGCTCGCCTACGGCTCCTGCCGGGCGATGGGGGTCCTCGACGCCGTGATCGCCGACTGCGCGGGACGCCCCATCACCGAGATCGATGGCCCGCTGCTCGACGTCCTGCGCTTGGGCGTCTATCAACTGCTGCGGACCCGAGTGGGATCACACGCCGCGGTGGATACGTCGGTCGATCTGGTGCGCACCGAATCCGGCAGCGGCAAAGCCGGTTTCGTGAACGCGGTGCTGCGCCGGGCCGCGGCCCGCACACCGGAGCAGTGGGTCGAGGATCTGGCGCCCGCGGATCCGATCGGCCGCATGGCATTCGAATTCGGGCATCCGGTCTGGATCGCGCAGGCCTTCGCCGACGCGCTCGGTGCGCGGGCGGGGGAGCTGCGCGATCTGCTCGCCGCCGACGACCAGCGGCCGATCGTGCACCTGGTGGCGCGGCCCGGCGATATCACCGCCGAGGAATTGGCCCTGGTCAGTGGCGGTGAGGAAGGGCGTTGGTCACCGTATGCGGTCTACCTGGACAGTGGCGATCCGGGGCAGCTGGAAGCGGTGCGCGAGGGAATGGCCGCGGTGCAGGACGAGGGCAGCCAGCTCGTCGCGTTGTCGCTGACCCGGGCGCCACTGCTGGGCGAGGACGGCGGGCGCTGGCTCGATCTGTGCGCCGGCCCGGGCGGTAAGACCGCGCTGCTCGGCGCCCTGGCCGATATCGATCGGTATCGGGTGGATGCCGTCGAACCCGCCGAACACCGAGCCGATCTGGTGCGCAAGGCGACTCGCGGTCTGCCGGTCACCGTCCATGTGGTCGACGGCCGCGACTCCGGGCTGGAACCCGGCTACGACCGCATCCTGGTCGACGCACCGTGCACCGGACTGGGCGCGCTGCGCAGGCGACCGGAGGCGAGATGGCGGCGCACCCCGGCCGATGTGCGCGACCTGACCACCCTGCAGAGCCAATTGCTCACCGCCGCATGGGATCTGCTGCGCCCGGGCGGTGTGGTGGTGTATTCCACCTGTTCCCCGCACCTGCCCGAAACCGTCTCCGTCGTCTCCGATTTCGTCCGCCGCTCGAACGCCGAACAACTCGATACCCGAACGCTGCTGCCGGGCGTCACCGATATCGGCGACGGTCCCGCCGTCCAGCTCTGGCCGCACCGCCACGGCACCGACGCCATGTTCATGGCCGCGCTGCGCAAACCGCTCTGACACGCGGGCCGCTCAGCCCGCGAGAACCGCACCGGCGAGGGCGACGCCGGCCACCCAGACGGTCGACAGGAGCGCCAGGATCAGCGGGCGCGGCCCGACTCGGCGCAGGGCGGCCAGGCGTACGCCCGCGCCGAGGGCGAACATGGCGGCGGTGAGCAGAGCGGTCTGAAGCAGTTTGGCCGTGGCGAGTGCCGATTCCGGCAGGAGACCGGTGGTGCGCAGTGCGGCGCAGGCCAGGAACGCCACGACGAACAGCGGAATCAGGGGCGGCCTGCGGGTGCCGGGCGCGGCGTCCTCGCGCCGCCGGACCTGCCAGCCGATCACCGCCAGTACCGGTGCCAGCAATACCACGCGCGCGAGTTTCACCACGACCGCGACGGTCAATGCGGCACCGCCGATGGCGCCTCCGGTCGCGACGACCTGTGCCACCTCGTGCACGGCGCCTCCGGCCCAGATCCCGGCGGTGCGATCGTCGAGGCCCAGCACGCTCGCCAGCAGGGGCAGCGCGCCGATCATGATCGTGCCGAAAACGACCACGAGGGCGATCGCGGTGAGCACTTCCTCGTCCTCGGCGTCGACCACGCCGTCCACCGCCGCCGCGGCGGCCGCACCGCAGATGGAGAATCCGCACGCGATCAGCAGTCGCTGCGTCCAGCTCAGACCCAGCAGCCGGCCCATGAACATCGTGCCGCCGATTCCGAGGGCGACGATCGCGACGACCACCGCGATCACCGCGGGCCCGAGCCCGAGGATGTCGGCGAATGTCAGCTGCAGACCGAGCAGCGCGACGCCGATACGCAGCAGCCGCTTCGCCGAGAACTGCAACCCCGGCTGCACCCGCTGCGGCAAGGGGACGCAATTGGCGAGGACCGCCCCGACGACGATGGCGAGCAGTAGCGGACTGACCGTCGGCGTGAACTGGCCGATGCCCAGCACGAGAGCCGTGATCGCGACGGTCAGGGCCAATCCGGGGACGATGCCGGCCCCGGCTTGCGCACCCGACCGCTGGGCTCGCCCCGCGAATCCGGTCAATCCGAGCCGCGCTCGCCGGCGGCGTCGTGGCGTGCGGGCCGAGGTCTGCGTGCCGGAGGATTCGATACCGCGCTGCGGACCGGCCGCGCGGTCGGTATCGCCGGTTCGGTCCGGCGCGCCGGACCTGGTGCTACCAGGCGCTTCGTCGGCGGACCCGGCCGCTCGCGAGGAATCCAGACTTGTCATGACGACAACGGTCTCGCGAATCGGTGCGGTCCGGTAGCGGCCGAAACGGCATCGGCCTCATATCGCGATGATATGAGCTGTGCCCGATGCATATGATTACGGTATGGCTGATATCCGCCGCGACCTGGTTTTCCTGGAGCTGCTGGTCGCCATCGACGACCATGGCAGTCTCGGCGCCGCCGCACGCTCGATCGGCATGGCACAGCCGAACGCCAGCCGCGCGGTGCGGCAGTGGGAGCATCGGCTGGGCCTCGCCCTGCTGCGGCGCTCACCGCGCGGCTCCACGCTCACTCCGGCGGGGACCGTCGTCGTGCACTGGGCGCGCGAGGTGCTGGCGGATGTGGACCGGCTACTCGATGCCGCCGCCGCGCTGCGCACCGATCAGGAGGCCGAACTCACCGTCGCTGCCAGCATGACGGTCGCGGAATGTCTGCTGCCGGGGTGGCTCGGCGCGTTCCGCCGCGGCCATCCGGATGTGAAAGTCCATCTCCAGGTGCATAATTCGCGCCAAGTGTGCGATCGGCTGGTGGCGGGGGAATGCGATCTGGGATTCGTCGAATCGCCGGCCGTGCCCGCGGGATTGCCGCATGTGACCGTGGCGCACGATCGCCTGCTCGTCGTGGTCGATCCCGGGCACCCGTGGGCGCGGCGCCGCGCCCCGCTCACCGTCGCCGAACTGGCCGCGACACCGCTGGTAGTACGTGAACCCGGTTCCGGTACCCGCAGCACGCTCGATGTCGCATTGGCCGAATATCCGCGTGCCGAACCGCTTCTGGAGCTCGGCAGCGCCGCGGCCATCCGCACCAGCGTGCTCGGCGGCGTGGGGCCCGCGGTCCTCAGCACCCTCGCGGTCGGCGATCAGCTCGAGCGCGGCGAACTGCGCGCGGTCGCCGTTGAGGGCCTGGACCTGCGGCGCACCCTGCGCGCGGTGTGGCGTCCACCGCGCAAACTGGGCGGCCCGGCCGGGCAACTGGTGTCGGCCATCGTGCACGCCCAGCGCGCCGCGACACCGCGAACGTCCGCTCCGGCGTAACCGCCGGCCTCACTCGCGGGCGCTCTGCTCCCGCAGTCGCGCAAGCGTTTTCGCGAGAATCCGGGATACGTGCATCTGCGATATCCCCATCCGCTGCGCGATCTGGGTCTGCGTCATCGATTCGAAGAACCGCATGGTGAGAATGCGCCGTTCGCGTTCGGGCAGGCCCGCGAGCAGCGGCCGGATCGCCACGTATTCCTCGACCCGGTCGAACTGCGACTCCTCTTCGCCGAGAGTGTCCAGCAGCGAGGCCTCGGTATCGCGGCCCACCGATACCGCGTCGATGGAACTGGGCTGATACGCGTTGCCCGCGATGACGGCCTGGGTCACCTCGTCGGGATGGATGTCGAGTTCGGCGGCGATCTCCTTGGCGGTCGGAGAGCGGCCCAGCGACTGCGAAAGCGAATCGATCGCCGAGCCGATGCGCAGATGAGTCTCCTTGACCCGCCGCGGCACCCGCATCGCCCAGGTGTTGTCGCGGAAGTAGCGCCGCACCTCGCCCATGATGGTGGGCACCGCGAAGGACAGGAAGTTCGAGCCCCGCGAGACGTCGAACCGATCGACCGCGTGGACCAGCCCGACGCGGGCCACCTGTGTCAGATCGTCGAACGGCTCGCCGCGACCGCTGAATTTGCGGGCGATGTGGTCCGCCAACGGAATACAGCGATTGATCAACTCGTCGCGCAATTCGGCGCGGCGGCCCTCACCGGCCTCCGACAGTGCCTGGAACAGCAGGTTCACATCGTCGTAGCCGGAGACCGAACCGGTGACCTCGGCGACCTCATCGCCGTCTTCCTCGTCGTCCGGGGTGTTCTCGCTGTCGTGCGCGCGGCCGCCGCCGTCCTCGGCGCCGGTGTCGTCAGGGGATCCGCTCGCGGCCGTACCCGTGGTGTCCTCGGCGTCGTCGGCCTCGAACACGCTGTCGTGCTCGGCCACTACGCCTTCCCCCGGACCCGGCGAAATTCCACCACCGTCGGGTATCCGGAAATCGCCGAATCGAAGGGTTCCTGCGCGACCTCGATCCCATCGGTGAGGGTCCGCAGCACATGCCAGCCGAAGCTGCGCTGGTCGGGCAGTTTCGAGGTGGCCGCGATTCCGGCCACCCGGACGAGAAGATCGGTGTCGCCGACGGTGAAGCGGCACTGCAGGGTGCTGCCGGGGACGGCGAGTTCGATCAGCGTCGAGCACGCCTCGTCGACGGCCAGCCGGATGTCGGCGACCTCGTCGAGTGTGAAATCGCTGAGCAGGACCAGTGTTTCGGCCAATCCGCGCACGATGGGCAGTTGCGACACCGTGGCCGCTACTCCGATTTCGACGGGTGTGCTGCGCAGTCCCTCTTCAGCCGACATGTTGATCACCCTACGAAGGCTACCCAACTTCGCGTCGCGCAATCGTCGACAGTGCCGAAAACCGGTGTGATCGACCCAGTACACTCACGCGCTGTGTCCACCTCGAATTCCCACTTTCACCGGCCGTCGCCGATGATCGCACCGTCCATCCTGTCCGCTGATTTCGCTCGTCTGGCGGAGGAGGTACGCGCCGTCGAGGGAGCGGACTGGCTGCACGTCGATGTGATGGACAACCACTTCGTACCGAACCTGACCCTGGGTCTGCCCGTGGTGCAGAGTCTGCTGAAGACCACCGACATCCCGCTGGACTGCCATCTGATGATCGAGGATCCGGCCCGCTGGGCGCCCCCGTACGCGGAGGCCGGTGCCTACAACGTGACCTTCCACGCCGAGGCGACCGACGATCCGGTCGCGGTGGCCCGCGATATCCACGCCGCCGGCGCGAAGGCCGGATTGTCGGTGAAACCGAATACACCCATCGAGCCCTATCTGGAAATTCTCCGCGACTTCGACACCCTGCTGGTGATGAGCGTCGAGCCCGGATTCGGCGGGCAGTCGTTCATTCCGCATGTGCTGGAGAAGGCGCGCGCGGTTCGCCGGCTCGTCGACAGCGGCGAATTGCGTCTGGTCGTCGAAATCGACGGCGGCATCAATATGGACACCATCGAAGCCGCCGCCGAGGCCGGGGTGGACTGCTTCGTCGCCGGTTCCGCGGTCTACGGCACGGACGATCCGGCGGCGACCGTGGAAGCCTTGCGCGAGAAGGTCATCGCGACGGAGCAGGCGGCACGGCGCTGAGCCGCGCGGCCTCCACGACCGCGGCCATGGGGACGACCGCGTCGAGATGGTCGGGCGTCTGTACCCAGATCCGATAGCCGGTCCGTTCGTCCTCGGCCGAGGGCAGGACCACGTGACTGCCCGTGCACGCGACGGTCGTGTACAGCCGGAACAGTTCGGCCGCAACGGATGTGCTGACGCCGGCGGAGCACGACGGGCCGGTGATGAAGGTCCAGCGCCGCGCGCGCGGATGGTGAACCACGGGCGTGACGAGTCCGGACTGGGTGAGCTGGCGCAGAACCCGCTCACCCAGATCGGCCGGCATGGTGACCGCACCGAATTGCTGCCCGACTTCGAGAACGATGTGCCGGGCCGCGTCGTCCACCGTCGCGGGGAGATGGAAAATGCGGCGATACCGCTCGCAACGATCCGTGAGAGACGTATCGATCACTGTGGTCACGCCACACCCCCATGAGGTTGTTGTCCAATGAACTGTTGGAATCAACTGCATAACAATATTGCTACCGAATTGGCCCTGGTGCAAGCGCCGGGGTTGAATTCGCAGTCACGTGGGTAACAAATCGAATTCGACCGCGATCCGGGCCGGTAGAAGCCGGATATTCGACCGGTGAAAACGTGAATCGAATTCCATTTCTCCGGAAATTGCCGACAATTCCTTTTCGGTATCCGGCGTACGGCCGAATCGCGGGGACGCCGATCGGCCCGCTCGGCGCGCCGCCGAGACGGCGTCCGGTTCAGTGCATATTTCCGGTCCGAAAGTCTCGAATGCCCGGACGCGACCGGTCGGTGGGACGGCCGGATGTGCTCTGCTACAGCGCGTCGTTACGCTGATGACACTGCGGCCCACGGGGGGAATACCCCGGGCCGCCGGCACCGTTTGCGCTAGCGGACGCCCCGACGCGGTGGGCGCCGGGCTGACAGGAGATACGGATGTTCACAGGCATCGTCGAGGAGTTGGGCGAGATCGTCGCCGCCGAGCGGTCCGCGGACGCGGCCAGGCTCACCATTCGCGGCGCGACCGTCACCTCCGATGCCCGCCACGGTGACTCCATCGCGGTCAACGGCGTCTGCCTGACCGTGGTCGACGTGGTCGACGGTGACAGCTTCACCACCGATGTGATGGGTGAGACGCTCAATCGTTCAGGCATCGGCAAACTCGACATCGGCTCGAAGGTGAACCTGGAGCGCGCCGCGGCGGTGAACAGCCGGCTCGGTGGCCACATCGTGCAGGGGCACGTCGACGGCACCGGGGTCATCATGTCGCGCACACCCTCCGACAACTGGGAGGTGGTGCGAATCTCGTTGCCCGACAACCTCGCTCGCTATGTGGTCGAGAAGGGGTCGATCACCGTCGACGGCATCTCGCTGACCGTCTCGGGTCTCGGCGTGGACGACGCCGGTGAGCCCGGGCACCGCGACTGGTTCGAGGTCTCGCTTATTCCCACCACCCGCGAACTCACCACCCTCGGGTCCGCGCCCGCCGGCACCACCGTGAATCTGGAGGTCGACGTCATCGCCAAATATGTCGAGCGACTCCAGCAGCGTGGCTAGCCGGAGCAACCGCGACGTCGTATCGGCGACCCGACCCAGTAGGCTCGAGTCGCACCTATTCCGAAGTGGAGCACAGCAGACGTGACCAGGTTCGACACCATCGAGCGCGCAGTCGCCGATATCGCCGCCGGTAAGGCGGTAGTCGTCGTCGACGACGAGGGCCGGGAGAACGAGGGCGACCTCATCTTCGCCGCGGAGAAGGCGACCCCCGAGCTGGTGGCTTTCATGATCCGATACACCTCCGGCTACATCTGTGTGCCGTTGACCGGTGCGGACTGCGATCGGCTGGGCTTACCGCCCATGTACTCGATGAACCAGGACAAGCACGGCACCGCGTACACGGTCTCGGTGGACGCGCGAGAAGGCATCAGTACCGGCATCTCGGCCGCCGACCGCGCGACGACCATGCGCCTGCTGGCCGATCCGGCCTCGCGCGCCGACGAATTCACCCGGCCGGGCCATGTCGTGCCGCTGCGCGCCAAGGACGGCGGAGTGCTGCGCCGCCCGGGCCACACCGAGGCGGCCGTGGACCTGGCCCGGATGGCCGGTCTGAGTCCGGCGGGTGTGATCTGCGAGATCGTCAGCCAGAAGAACGAGGGCGATATGGCCCGCACCGAAGAGTTGCGGATCTTCGCCGACGAGCACGAGCTCGCGCTGATCTCGATCGCCGACATGATCGCGTGGCGCCGCAGGCACGAGAAGCAGGTGGAGCGGATCGCCGAGGCGCGCATCCCCACCAAGTACGGCGAATTCAAGGCCGTCGGCTACAAGAGCATCTACGACGATGTCGAGCATGTGGCGCTGGTGCGCGGCGATCTGAGCGTCGACGCCGGTGACGACGTCCTGGTGCGCGTGCACTCGGAATGCCTGACCGGTGACGTATTCGGCTCGCTGCGCTGTGACTGCGGCCCGCAGCTGGACGCGGCGATGGAGATGGTCGCCGCCGAGGGGCGCGGTGTGGTGCTCTACATGCGCGGGCACGAGGGCCGCGGCATCGGCCTGATGCACAAGCTGCAGGCCTATCAGCTGCAGGATTCCGGCCACGACACCGTGGACGCCAATATCGAACTCGGCCTGCCCGCCGATGCCCGCGACTACGGCACGGGCGCGCAGATCCTGGTCGATCTCGGGATCAAGTCGATGCGGCTGCTCACCAACAATCCGGCCAAGCGGGTCGGGCTGGACGGCTACGGCCTGAGCATCACCGAGCGGGTGCCGATGCCGGTGCGCGCCAATGCCGAGAATCTGCGGTATCTGCGTACCAAGCGCGACCGGATGGGCCACGACCTGGTCGGCTTGGACGACCTGGATCTCGGCGAGACCGCGCAGTAGTCGGAATTCGAAGAAGGGGTATCGGTCGATGAGCGGTACGGGCGTACCGGAGTTCGCGCTGGCGGACGCGAAGGAGCTGACGGTCGGCATCGTCGCCTCGCGCTGGCACACCACCATCTGCGACACGTTGCTCGCCAACGCCGAGCGGGTGGCCCGGGAAGCGGGCGTCGAGCAGATCACCGTGGTGCGCTGTGCCGGGGCGATGGAGTTGCCGGTGGTCGCGCAGGCGCTGGCCCGCACGCACGACGCGGTCGTGGCGCTGGGCGTCGTGATCCGCGGCGAGACACCGCATTTCGAATACGTCTGCGATGCGGTCACCGCCGGTTTGACGCGAGTGTCGCTGGACGAGGGCACACCGGTCACCAACGGAGTGCTCACGGTGAACACCGAGGAGCAGGCCCTCGACCGCGCGGGCCTGCCGGATTCGGCCGAGAACAAGGGCGAGCAGGCGGGTGCGGCGGCACTGGACGCGGCGCTGACCCTGCGCGCGCTGCGCCGGGAAGTCTGAGCCGATGCCGCCGGTCGTTCGCCTGTTCAAACGCGGTCCCCAGTCCCCGGCGGCGGATGCGCCGCAGTGGGATCTCGAGGTGCGCCCGCGCCGTGCGGTGCGCACCGCGCGCATCGTGGCGGCGGTGATCGCGGTGTTGTTCGTCCTGGCCGGGGTGCTGTCGAGTAATTCGGCGACCGGGGTGAACTTCCGCGGGGCCGACCAGGTCGCCATCATCTGCTTCGGATTGTTGCTGGCCGGTGCCGTGCTCCTGCTGACCCGGCCGCGGGTGCGCGTCGGGCCGCAGGGCGTGGTGGTCCGCAACATCCTGGGCGACAACGAGTTCCGCTGGGCCGATATTCGCGGCGTCGCGATTCCGGACAAGAAGGCCTGGGCGCGGCTGGAATTGGCCGGCGACGAATACGTGCCGATGCTGGCGATCCGCGTCAACGACAAGGATCACGCCGCCCGCGCGATGGACCGCTTCCGCGAACTCGGCGCGAAATACACCGCCACACAGCAGGACTGAGCCGTCATCGGGTATCGCCCAGGACGATGCCCTCCCGCCGCGGATCGGCCCCGCCGATCCAGCCGCCGTTCTCGCGCTGCAGAGCGCTGAGGCCGCTGGACTGCGGGTCGACCGAGACCTGATGCCCCATCTCGCGCAGCTTCTGCACCAGCGGGTCGTGGGCGCCGTTGTCGGTGGCGTCGATCGCGGGATGTTCCCCGCCGACGCCGGTCACCGGTGTGTTCGCCGCGCCGAAGGCCACCTGGGATACCGCCTGCTGCGGGTCCAGCTGCCAATCCAGCAGGCCCACCAGCGCTTTCACCACGAACTGGATGATCACCGAACCGCCGGGCGAACCGGTCACGTCCACCAGCTGTCCGCGTGACCCGTCCGGCGCCCGATCGAACACCAGCGTGGGACTCATCGAACTGCGCGGTCGCTTCCCCGGCTGTACCCGGTTGGCCAGCGGCGTACCGGTCGCATCGGCGGGTTCGGCGCTGAAGTCGGTGAGCTGATTGTTCAGCACGAATCCGTCGACCAGATGGAACGATCCGAACGCCGATTCGACGGTGGTGGTCATGGTGGCGGCGTTGCCGTACCGGTCCACGACGGAGATGTGGCTGGTGCCGTGTTCGGGTTGCTGCACGCCGGTGCCGAGCGGGACCGGACCGAAGTCACCGGGCTTCGCGGTGCCCATGGAATGGTTCGGATCGATGAGGGCGGCCCGCTGCTTCAGATAATCCTTGTTCACCAGCGCGGCGGGTGAGCCGCCGGGCAGCGGGACGAAATCGGGGTCGGCGATGTACTTGTCGCGGTCGGCGTAGGCCAGCCGCTCGGCCTCCGAGATCAGATGCACCGCTTCGGCTTTCGGGGTACCGCCGTTTCGGTCGAGACGGTCCGGGGGCAGGCCGGCGAGATCGAAGTTCTCCAGAATCCCGAGGGTCGCGGCGACGGTGATGCCGCCCGAGGACGGATTGGGCATCCCGCAGATCCGGTGGGTGCGGTAGTCGGTGCACAGGGCGGTGCGTTTCTTCGCCTGGTACCGGGCGAGATCGTCGAGCGAGATCTGCCCCGGGGTACGGCCACCGCTGGTGGTCGCGGTGGCGTCGACGATGTCGCGGGCGACCGCGCCGGTGTAGAAGGCGTCGGGACCGTCGGAGGCGATGGCGCTCAACGTCTTCGCTATGGCCGGATTGGCGAGGTGGAAGCCTCGCGGTTTGGGGGAGCCGTCGGGCTGCAGGAAGTACTGCCTGGCATTCGCGTCCCGGGCGAGGTCCGGCGCCGACTGCGCGATCTGGCTCGTCATCCGGGCGCTGATGTCGAAACCGTTGTCCGCCAGCGAGATCGCCGGATCGAACAGGTCGCGCCAGGACTGCTTGCCGTGGTCGCGATGGGCCGCCTCGAGCAGTCGCAGCACACCCGGCACGCCGATCGACCGTCCGCTGGCGCGCGTATTCGGTTGCGGCACCGAATGATCGGTGTCGCTGATCCAGCGCAGATAGTTCTCGGTCGCGGCGGCGGGTGCGACCTCGCGCCCGTCGTAGGCGTCGACCGATCCGGCCGCGGCGTCGTAGTAGAGCAGGAACGCGCCGCCGCCGATGCCGGAGGCCTGGGGTTCGACCAATCCCAGGACCGTCTGCGCGGCGATCAGCGCATCGGCCGCGGTGCCGCCGTCGGCCAGGACCTCGCAGGCGGCGTGGGTGGCCAGCGGGTTCGCGGTGGAGACCGCGAAGGTGTGCGTGCGCACCGGGGTCATACCGCTGCGATAGCCGGTGGCGATCTCGGGATTGGTGGCCAGATTCGTCGCCCCCGCCGCCGGTCCCGCCACCGCGGTGATCGGAGTGCCGTCCGGACCTTCGACGCAGCTTCGGCCGGCCTCGGAAGTGGTGGACGAGCAGCCCGTGAGCAGCCCGGTGATCAGCAGCAGGACGGCGCTCGCGCCGCCCAGAATCGCTCGCGTGCGCCTCATGCAGGCACTTTAACCCGCATGGGCCCCACCACGCGGGGTGTCATTCCCATACCGGGTAACGTCGAGCCGCCCCGACCGCGACCAAGGGATCACCCGACCGATGAGCGAGACACCAGCACAGACGCACCTGTCCGCGGAGGACAGCGGCTATCACAAGAGCCTCAAGCCGCGGCAGTTGCAGATGATCGCGATCGGTGGCGCCATCGGCACCGGTCTGTTCCTCGGCGCCGGCGGGCGGCTGGCCCATGCGGGGCCGGGACTGTTTCTCGTATACGCGGTATGCGGTGTCTTCGTCTTCTTCATCCTGCGGGCGCTGGGCGAATTGGTCCTGCACCGGCCCTCGTCGGGGTCGTTCGTCTCCTATGCGCGCGAGTTCTACGGGGAGAAGGCGGCTTTCGTCGCCGGCTGGACCTATTTCCTGAACTGGTCGATGACCGGCATCGTCGACACCACCGCGATCGCCACCTATCTGCACTACTGGGGCGCGTTCGGCGCGATCCCGCAGTGGGTGCTGGCGCTGATCGCGTTGTGCCTGGTGCTGAGCGTGAACCTGATCTCGGTCAAATGGTTCGGTGAACTCGAGTTCTGGGCGGCGCTGATCAAGGTCGTCGCCCTGGTGTCGTTCCTGATCATCGGCATCGTCTTCCTCGGCGGGCGATTCCGGGTCGACGGGGCCGCGACGGGTCTCGGATTGGTCGCGCACTCCGGCGGCTGGTTCCCCACCGGGGTGCTGCCGCTGGTGACGGTCGCCTCGGGCGTGGTGTTCGCCTATGCCGCGGTGGAGATGGTCGGCACCGCGGCGGGGGAGACCGAGAATCCGCAGCAGATCATGCCGCGCGCCATCAACTCGGTGATCCTGCGTATCGCGGTGTTCTATGTCGGCTCGCTGATCCTGCTGGCGCTGTTGCTGCCCTACACCGCCTACCACGCCGACGAGAGCCCGTTCGTCACCTTCTTCACCAAACTGGGTGTGCCGCATGCTGGTTCGGTGATGAACCTGGTCGTGCTCACCGCGGCCTTCTCCAGTCTCAACGCCGGTCTGTATTCGACCGGACGCATTCTGCGCTCGATGGCGGTCAACGGCAGCGCCCCGCGTTTCACCGCGCGGATGAACAGCCGCGGTGTGCCCTACGGCGGCATCGTGCTGACCAGTGTGATCGCCCTGGTCGGCATCTGGCTCAACTACATCGTGCCGGCGCGCGCGTTCGAGATCGTGCTCAACATCGCGTCGCTGGGCATCCTGTCCTCGTGGGCGACGATCGTGCTGTGCCAGCTGGCGCTGTACCGGCGCTGGCGGCGCGGTGAGCTGGAACGGCCCGCGTTCCGCATGTTCGGCGCCCCCTATACCGGCATCGCGACCCTGGTGTTCCTGGCCGCGATGCTGGTGCTGATGGCCTTCGACCACCCGGTGGGCACCTGGACGGTGGCGAGTCTGGTGATCCTGATCCCGGCGCTGATCATCGGCTGGTTCGCCGCCCGCTCGCGGGTGCTGGAGGTGGCGCGGCTGCGGGAACCGCCCGAGGACGAGCAGCCGGCCAGGCGCTCGGAATCGGTCCCCGTCGACGACTGACCGGCCCCTCGGGCCGGGCCGCCGATCGAGGGCCGTACGGTCACAACGAGGTTGTGCTGCTTCGCTTTTCGCGCTCCTCGGCGATGCGGCGCTGCGCCTCGGACCATTCGATCGGCAGGTCGGCGGCCGGGGCGGACCAGAAGACGAACGTCGATTCGCGCATCACCGTGCGGGCGCGCACGATGGCCGAGGCGTGCGGATCGGTCCGGGCGTAGGCGCTGATCGCCGCCTGGTCCGTCCAGGCCGACAGAGTCCAGAACGTGCGGCGGGTGAGATCGGCCTTCAGGGCGATGCCGAGTGCGCCGGGGGAGCGGCGGGCCTGGCGCCGCAGCACGATCGAGGTCGCGAGGAATCCGGGGACGTGCCGCAGTGACCGGACTTCGAGCCGTGAGGCCATGATCTGGACGGTATCGGTGGTGGGCCGCTCGACGGTGACCCAGGGCAGTGTGGGCATGGCGGTGAACTTTCGACGAGTCGGAGTGTGGTGCTGTCGCCTGCCCAACATCGCACGCCCCCGCAATCTTGTCAATGACAAGATTGCGGGGTGAGCCGGCTCAAGCCCGCACACTGCGCTCCGCACGCACATGCCAGCGGCCGTCCTCGGTGCGGGTCAGCCGGATGGGATGGTCGAAACAGGTGCTGATATTGCTGCTGGTCAGCACCTCGTCCACCGGTCCGCTCGCGACGCAGCGTCCCGCGCGCAGCAACAGCACGTGGGTGGTGGCCGGGGGTAACTCCTCGAGGTGATGGGTGACCAGAACCGACGCCAGTTCGGGATGGGTGGCCTGCAGTAGATCGATGCGGTCGATGAGCTGTTCCCGGCCGCCGACGTCCAGTCCGGTGGCCGGTTCGTCGAGCAGGAGCAGCCGCGGTTCGGCGATCAGCGCCCGGGCGATGAGCGCGCGGCCCCGCTCGCCTTGGGACAGCGTGGGCCAGCGAGCGTCGCGGCGATGGGTCAGCCCCATCAGTTCGATGAGCCGATCCGCCTCGGCGTCCTGTTCCGGCGTCGGTGACCAACGCTGCTTGATGTCGGCGGTATTGGTCAGGCCGGTCACGACCACCTCGTGCGCGGTGAGCGGGTAGGGCGGATTGTGCCGGGGGTCGACATGGCCGATGGCGGTACGCAATTCGCGCATATCCACCCGCCCCAGCCGATGGCCGAGAACGTGCACACTGCCGTGGGTGGGGTGTTCGAATGCGCCCAGCATCTTCAGCAGCGTGGTCTTGCCGGCGCCGTTGGGGCCCAGTAGTGCCCAATGCTCGCCGGCGCGCACGGTGAGCGAGACCGCGGACAGGATCGGATTGCGGTTGCGCACGAAATCTACGGCGTCCACCTGCAGGATGGGGGAGTCGACCATGTGCTCCACGGTAGCAAACTCCTCAGACAAGCTGATAGGTCGTGGAGCGCGCCGGCGGCGCCGCGAATATCGGGCAACCGTCGACCGGTCGGTTTCTGCCCACAATCGGGTCGGTCGGTTCGATCGAGTTGCCGGAAAAGTGATGTGGATCACGATTGACCGCTACCCTTTTCCCACCCGGTGCTCGTGCGGAATCACAAGAGATCATCCCGCGACGAGATGCCGTGGCCAGAAAGGCATCTCGACCATGAGCTCGACCTCGACAGCAGCCGCTCCCACCCTGCTCACCGGATTGTGGCGGCGAAAACTACCGCACTATCCCGACACCCCCGCCCGCTCCTGGTACCTGACGCTCGTGGTGATCACCTCGATCGTGCTGTACTACCAGCTCTTCGTCGCGGGCGCGGTCGGCAATCAGCTGATCGCCTACTTCCACCTCTCGTTCGCCTATTTCGTGTGGATCTTCATCATCGGCGCGGCCTTCGGCGCCGCGGCCTCGGTGGCGGCGGGCCTGCTCGACCGCTGGGGACGAGCCAATATCGTGGCCTACGGGGTGGTGATCTGTTCGCTGCTCACCCTGTTCGCGCTTCCGGCGACGACCACGAAGATGGCCTATCTCGTCGTCTACTGCGTGGTGAGCGTGGTCGAAGGCGCGGTGCTGGTGGCCACTCCCGCGTTGATCCGGGACTTCTCACCGCAGCTGGGCCGTGCCTCGGCGATGGGATTCTGGACCCTGGGGCCGGTGATCGGCGCACTCGTCACCAGCGAGATCACCGCCCGCACCCTCGACAGTCATCCGGACTGGCAGTTCCACTACCGCCTGTGCGGTGTGATCAGCTGTGCGGTCGCCGTGGTCGCGGTGATCGGATTGCGCGAACTGAGTCCGCGCCTGCGTGATCAGGTGATGGTGAGCCTGCGGGATCGGGCACTGGTCGAGGCGCGGGCCAAGGGCCTGGACGTCGAGGCGCTCGAACGCGGGCAGTGGCGGCAGATGATGCGGGTCGACGTGGTCGGCTCCGCGCTGGCCATCAGCATCTTCCTGGCATTCTTCTACACCATCGTGTCGTTCCTGCCGGTGTATCTGGCGACCAACTTCGGTTTCACACCGGCCCAGGCCAACGCGCTGGGTAACTGGTACTGGATCGCGAACGCGGTGGCGCTGGTGGTGACCGGCATCGTGTCGGACATCCTCAAGGTGCGCAAACCGTTCATGATCCTCGGCGCCTTGATCAGCATCGCCGGGCTGTACGTCTTCCTCGGCTACACCGATCATCCCGATACCGGGTACTACTCGTTCGCGGTGGTGATGACGGTCATCGCGGTCGGCGGCGGCATCGCCTACGCCACCTGGATGGCGAGCTTCACCGAAACCGTGGAGCGCCGCAATCCGGCCGCGACCGCGGTCGGGCTGGCCGTGTGGGGCGGTGTGCTGCGCACGGTGGTGACCTTCACGCTGTTCGGTCTGCTGATGGTGGTCGACGCGGCCGGACCGCTGGTCAACAACGGTCCGCGATTGCAGGAGATCCAGGCGCAGCACGGAGCGCAGCTGGCGACCATCCAGACCGTCGGCGCCGAGACCATGACGCAACTCGGTCGCAATCCCGCCGATCCCGCCGCTCAGATGGCCGCGCTGACCAAGCTGACCGGCGCGTCACCCGCCGACATCCAGGCCACCATCGCGTTGAACGCGCGCTATCCGCAGGAGCTGGCGACACTGCAGGCCGTGGATCCGGCCACGCTCGGTGCTCTGGCGGTGAATCCGAACGACGCGCGGGCCGCGGGCGCCGCGGTCGGTCAGGTGGCGGCGAAATTCGGCATCAGCCCCGCCGAAGCGGTGGGGCGGCTGACCGCGACTCAGCAGATTCCGCGCGATCAGCTCGCGGTCGCCAGTACGGTCGGCCCGAAACTCGTGACCGCGCAAGCGCAGTTGCAGGCGGTGGCCACCGTGCCGGCCGATGATCTTGCCTATGTGGCCGAGCACGGCGCCGAGGTGAAGCAGGCGGCCGCCGACTCGCCGGTGCAGTGGCGGCAGTGGTGGTGGATCTGCCTGATCGCGCAGGTGCTGTTCCTGCCGTTCGTCTTCCTGATGGCCGGGCGCTGGAGTCCGAAGCGGGCCGCCGCCGATGCCGCCGAACACGACCTGCGTGTGCGACAGGAACTGGTGGCGTTGGCGGAAACCGAGGCCGGGAAGGAGACCTCGGCAGCGGAATCGGCAGAGCCGGCGACCGTCGCCGAAAGCACTTCCGGCGCAGGGGAATCGGCGGCTGGGGAAGCGGCGCCGCCTGCCGAGCCGGCGCCTGCGGGGTAGTTCCGCGACGTGAATCGAGGTCCGGAACGCGGCTGCCGCCCGTTCCGGACCTCGAGTGCGCCCATCGGCACAGACGGATGGCTTCGATCGCCGCGGTTCAGCATCCCAGCTGGTCGGCCAGGTCCTCGAAATCGGTTGCGTTGATATCGAATTCGTCGCTGAACGCGGTGTCGGCCAGGGCCGGATCGCCGAATTCGAGCGGCCGTGCGACGAAGGCGGTGCGGAAGCCCAGGGCGGCCGCGGCCCGGATGTCGTACTTGTGGCTCGCGACCATCATGATCTCGCCCGGCTGGGCGCCGAGATAGTGCGCGGCCATGCGGTAGGTGCGGGGATCGGGTTTGTGCGCACCTGCCATCTCGGCCGTGAACACGGCGTGCCACGGGAAATCGCAGTGCCGGGTGATGCCGACGACCGCGTCGACGTCGGCATTCGACAACGTCGCGAGGGTGTAGCGGCGTCGCAGCCGGGTCAGCCCGGGCACCGCGTCCGGCCATGGGTCCAGGCGCTTCCAGGCGGAATTCAGTTCGGCGCGGGCATCCGACGGCGCATCCATACCGCGCTCGGTGAGGAGTGCGTCGAGTGCCGCACGATAGATCGAATCGACACTCACCCAGTGGTCACCGACCGCGGCCGTGCCGCGGAAATACGCTGCGCGCCAATCGTTCACGAACGCCGACCAGTCCCGGCCGGGATAGCGCTGCCCGAGCGTCGCCGCAGCCGCCGCGACGACGGTGGAGTGAAAATCGGTGGCGGTGCCCTGCACGTCGAACAGCAGCGCCTTCGGCCGGTCGTTCATGATCGCGATGGTAGCGGCGGTCGTCCGGCGAGCCGCGCGGCCGGGCGGCGCTATCGACCTCGCCATGTGATCTGGATAACATTTGTTCCGGGGTCGACGTCGGAGACGCGGGTCCGCGCCGCCGAGAGTGGTGCCGTCGGTGCGCGAGCCTCGGATGGGAGCGAGATCATGCAGACCCGTACCGATGAGATAGCCGATCGGATCTACCGGATATCCACCTTCGTGCCCGAGGTCGGGCCGACCGGGTTCAGCTTCAACCAATTCCTTGTCGCCGACGAGGAGCCGCTGCTGTTCCATTGCGGCATGCGCGCGCTGTTCCCGCTGGTGAGCGAGCAGATCTCTGCGATCGTGCCGGTGGAACGGCTGCGCTGGATCACCTTCGGCCACGTCGAGGCCGACGAATGCGGGGCGATGAATCTGTTCCTGGCCGCCGCGCCGCACGCCCAGGTGGCGCACGGAATTCTCGGTTGTCAGGTGTCGATCGACGATCTCGCCGACCGGCCGCCGCGCCCGCTGGCCGACGGGGAGGTCATCGAACTGGGTGAGCGGCGCATCCGCCACATCGACACTCCGCACGCACCGCACAACTGGGAGTCGCGGGTGCTCTACGAGGAGACCACGGGCGTGCTGTTCTGCGGGGATCTGATGACCCAGGTGGGCGACGGGCCCGCACTCACCGAATCCGACGTGGTCGGTCCGGCCGTACTCGCCGAGGACGTCTTCCGGGCGACGTCACTGGGCCCCGCGGTACCGGCTGCCCTGTACCGACTGGCGGAGTTGAATCCGGCGACGCTGGCGGTGATGCACGGCTCCAGCTTCGCCGGCGACGGCGCCGCCGCACTGCGGGCGCTGGCCGCGGATTACGAGAGACGCTTGCTTCCAGCCTGATCGGTTCCGCGCCGGATCGGAACGACTGAAGGCCGCGGACGGGTGTACGCGACCGCGACACCGGGTATGCCGAAGGCGCGCCGAGCGGCGGGTGTGGCCCTAGACTCGGCACACACATTCGACGGAGGTGATCGGCGGTGCATCCCCAGGATCCGCGTGAGCAGCACACCACGCGGTACGAAAGCGGTTATCAGCCGGGCGGCTATCAGGACCCCGCCTACCGGCAGGATCCCGCTTACTACCAGCAGGATCCCGCTTATCAGCCTTACCGGGCGCCCGGCGGACAGCAGCCCGCGCCGCGGCGGCCGGAGGTCAACGTGGGCATGTTCGCGGGCGGGGTACTCGCCACCGCGATCGTGACCGCGCTGGCGGCCTGGCTGTGCGCGTGGATCATCGACATCATCGCCACCCGCGCCACCGAGAGCGGCAAGTTCGGGGTCTGGAACCCGATGGCCGAGCAGGGGTACTGGTTCGCGGTGGTGGCCTTCTTCTGCGCCCTGCTCGCCGGCGTGCTCTGGTATCTGCTGCATCTGGGCACGCCGTCGCCGGATATGTTCTTCGCCTGGATCGTCGGGATTCTCATCGCCGCGGCGGTGGTCATCCCGCTGACGCTGTCCAGCGACATCTGGGTGGGAGTGACCACCGCCATCGAACACCTGGTGATCGGCCTGCCGATCTTCAGCCTGACCCGCACCGTCGGGGCAAAGAGCCTGGAACGGCCCTAACGCGGCAGCCGGGCCGTCGCGAGCCCGGCCGCGCGGCCGGAGAAGATGCACCCGCCGAGGAAGGTGCCTTCCAGGGCGTTGTAGCCGTGGACGCCGCCGCCGCCGAAGCCGGCGACCTCACCCGCGGCATACAGGCCGGGGAAGGGCGAGCCGTCGGAGCGGATCACCTGCGAGTCCAGATTGGTCTGCAATCCGCCCAGCGTCTTGCGGGTCAGCACGTTGAGCCGTACCGCGATCAGCGGACCGTGTGCGGGATCGAGAATCCGATGCGGCGCCGCGACCCGGCCCAGTTTGTCGCCGAGTGAGCGACGCGCGTTGGCGATCGCCATCAGCTGCGCGTCCTTGCTGTATTTGTTGTCCAGTTCGCGGTCGCGGGCGACGATCTGGTGTTCCAGCGCGGCGACGTCCAGTTGCGGGCCGCGCGCGATCTCGTTCATGCCGCGCACGAGTTCGGGCAGGGTGTCGGCGACGACGAAGTCCACGCCGTGCCGCTTGAACGCCTCGACCGGGCCGGGCGCGCCCTTGGCGGCGCGGCTCTTGAGCGTGAGTTTGAGGTCCTTACCGGTGATGTCGGGATTCTGCTCGGAACCGGAGAGTGCGAATTCCTTCTCGATGATCGACTGGGTGAGCACGAACCACGAGTAGTCGTAGCCGGTGTCCAGGATCGCCTTCATCGTGGCATTGGTGTCGAAACCGGGGAAACACGGTGCGGGCAAACGCTTTCCGTTCGCGTCGAACCACAGCGACGACGGGCCCGGAATGATGCGGATGGCGTGATCGGGCCAGATCGGATCCCAGTTGTGAATGCCCTCGGTGTAGTGCCACATCCGGTCGCGGTTCACGATTCGCCCGCCGGCCGATTCGGAGATCGCGAGCATGCGGCCGTCGACATGGGCGGGCACGCCGGAGATCATGGTCTGCGGGCAGGGGCCGAGCCGTTCGGTGGGCCAGTTCTTCCGGATCAATTCGTGGTTGTGGCCGATGCCGCCGGAGGACACAAGTACCGCCGGGGCGCGGAATTCGAACTCGCCCACCGTCGTTCGCGACGAGGCCACGCCACGGTCCAGTTCGCTCGGTTCCAGGACGCTACCTCGCACGCCCACCACCGCGTCGTCCTCCACGATCAGATCGTCGACCCGGTGCCGGAACGCGAATTCCACCAGCCCGCGCTGCTCGGCGGCCAGTACCGGTTCCAGGAAGACGCGCAGCACCTCCGGGCCGGTTCCCCAAGTGAGGTGGAAACGCGGCACCGAATTGCCGTGCCCGTCGGCGGTGGCGCCGCCGCGCTCGGCCCAGCCGACCAGGGGAGTGACCCGCAACCCCAGATCGTGCAGGTACCGACGCTTTTCTCCGGCGGCGAACTCGACGTAGGCGCGCGCCCACTGGCGCGCCCAGTGGTCTTCGTCGTCGCGATCGAATCCGGCCGAACCCAGCCAGTCCTGCCAGGCCAGCGCGAAGGAGTCCTTGATGCCGAGGCGTCGCTGCTCGGGACTGTCGACGAGGAACAGTCCCCCCAGCGACCAGAAGGCCTGCCCGCCGAGATTGTTGCGATTCTCCTGGTCGAGAACCAGTACCCGCCGTCCTGCCCGGGTCAGTTCATAGGTGGCCACCAGTCCGGCCAGCCCGGCTCCGACGACGATGACATCCGGCTGTTGTGACGGCGCCACGGGTACTCCTTCGCGTTCGGGCGATTTGGATACATTCGTGTATCGAACGTGTTCAAGGTAGCAGATTCGAGCCGTCGCGAGCCCGGCTCCGCCATATCTGTCGGTGGCCCATGGCAGATTCGGTGCGTGCGCACCATCACCTCCGCCGCGGCCCGCCGGGCCGCGCTCGCCGCCCAGGGATTCGCCACCACCGCCCGTGACCGGACGGACGGCGCGGGAGGTTCGTCGACGCGCCGCGCGGTGCTCGGAGTCGTCCGCAATACCAAACTGCTGCAATTGGATTCGGTCGCCGCGGTGGTCCGCGCGCATTACGCGCCGGTGTTCGCCCGGATCGGCGCCTACGATCGTTCGCTGCTCGACGAGGCGATATGGGATCACAGTGCGCGGCGGCCGCGGCGGCTCGTGGAGTACTGGGCACACGAGGCGGCGCTGATTCCGGTGGAGGATTGGCCGCTGCTGCGATGGCGGATGGCCGGGTACGCCCACGGCCGCTGGGGTGGGGCGCGCCGGGTGCTCGACGAGAATCCCGACCTGCCCGGGCGGGTGCTGAGCGTGATCGACCAGGTCGGCGCGTGCACCGCGGCGGAGGTGGAACGCCAGCTCGAGTTGAATCGGCCTCGGCGCAAGGACCATTGGGGCTGGAACCACAGCGACACCAAGGTGGTGTGCGAGATGTTGTTCGCCACCGGGGAGCTCTCGGTGGACAAGCGCGTGGGTTTTCAGCGGCATTACGACCTCACCGAACGGGTGCTGCCGCCCGAGGTCGTCGGCCGCCGCGTCGACGAACCGGATGCGGCGCGCGAACTGGTCCTCCGGGCCGCCGACGCCTTGGGTGTGGCCACCGAAACCGATCTGCGCGACTACTACCGGCTGCATCGGCGGCAATGTGAACCCGCGCTGGCCGAGCTGGTCGACGCGGGAGAGCTCGAGCCGGTGCGGGTGGACGGCTGGGACAAGCCGGCTTATCTGCGTACCGGGACACGGATCCCGCGGCGGGTCGAGGGCGCCGCACTGCTGTGCCCGTTCGACCCGCTGATCTTCTTCCGGCCGCGCACCGAGCGGCTGTTCGATTTCCACTACCGGATCGAGATCTACACCCCGGAACACAAACGGGTGCACGGCTATTACGTGTTCCCGTTCTTGCTCGACGGCGAGCTGGTGGCCCGGGTGGATCTGCGCGCGGACCGTGCGACCGGCCGGCTGCATGTGCTCGGCGCCTTCGCCGAACCCGGTCGGCCGCACGCGCGCATCGCCCACGAGCTGGCCCGGGAGCTGGCGGCGATGGCCGGGTGGCTCGAGATCGAGACCGTGGTGGTCGGCAAGCGCGGCGATCTGGCCGCGGCGCTGGCCGTCGAGGTGGCTGCCCGCGAACGGGTTTCGATGCCGGCCGGGGTCAGGTTCGCGGAGCCCGGGTGATCCCGGGGACCGCCGCATCGGGGGAGATGGTCGCGGTCCGAGCCGCCTCGGCCTCGTCCGCCGCGCGCCCCCACCGCCCGGCCAGCGCGGCGCAGGTGATCAGCTGAATCTGGTGGAAGATCATGAGCGGCAACACGATCAGGCCCACCGGATGTCCGGCGAACAGGACTGTCGCCATCGGCAGGCCGGTGGCCAGACTCTTCTTGGACCCGCAGAAGATCACCACGATGCGATCGGCCCGGTCGAATCCGAACAGCCGCGCCACTCCCGCCGTCACGCCCAGCACCACCGCCAGCAGGACGATCGCCACACCCACGACCGCCAGCAGACGACCCACGGCCAGCCCCTGCCAGACGTGTTCGACCATGCCCGCGCTGAAGGCCGCGTAGACCACCAGATACACCGAACCGCGGTCGACGATCTTGGTGAGGGTGGTGTGCGCCAGTACGCGATGCAGCTTCGGCCGGAGCAGCTGACCGGCGATGAACGGCAGCAGCAGCTGCACCACGATCTGCACGATCGACATCGGCGAGACGGTGGCGTCGCCGGTGGTCTGCATCAGCAGCATCACCAGCAGCGGTGTCAGGAACACGCCCAGCAGGTTCGACACCGACGCGCTGACCACCGCGGCCGCGACATTGCCGCGCGCGATGGCGGTGAACGCGATCGAGGACTGCACCGTCGAGGGCAGCAGGCACAGGTAGAGCATTCCCGTGTAGAGCTCGTCGCTGAGCACCGAGGGGACCAGCAGTCGCATCGCCAGGCCGAGCAGCGGGAACAGGATGTAGGTCGCGGCGAGCACCGTCGTGTGCAGCCGCCAGTGCCGCAGGCCCGCGAGCGCCTCACGCGGTTCGAGCCGGGTGCCGTACAGCAGGAACAACACCGCGATCGCTACCTTGGTGCCCCACTCCAGTACGTCGGCCGCGCCGCCGCGAGCGGGCAGGATCAGGCCGATCGCCATCGCCGCGAACAAGCCCAGCAGGAACCCGTCGATACGGAGTTTGGCCAGCAACGTCACCTCGCCACGGTACGACGTCCATTACTGATCGCCAAAGTCGATGGAATCGATATATATGAACGAGTAACGTGATGAATGTGTTCGATCCGGAATTACTGCGCACCTTCCTGGCGGTCGAACGCGCCGGCGGGTTCACCGCGGCCGGCCGCATCCTGGGCCTGCGCCAGTCCACGGTCAGCGGGCATATCGCCCGGCTCGAGCAGGCCGCCGGCCGCGAACTGATCCGCCGCGACACCCGCAATCTCGCGCTGACCGCCGACGGTGCCGCGATGGTCGGTTTCGCGCGCAACATCCTCGACGCACAGGCCGAGGCCGACCGCTACTTCTCCGATTCCCGGCTCACGGGATTGATCCGGCTGGGCGCCTCCGACGATTTGGTCGCGCGCGAACTGCCCGACGTCCTGCTGGAATTCCAGCGGACCCATCCGGGTGTGGATCTGGAACTGATCGTCGGGCTCAGCGAGAACCTCAAGACGAGGATGGCGGCGGGCGAACTGGATCTCATGGTGGCCAAGCGGCTGCCGGGCGAGCGGCACGGAGAACTGCTGTGGCGCGACCGGCTGGTGTGGGCCGGGCGTTCGGGCGTCGGCGACATCGTCGACCCGGTCCCCGTGGTGACCTATCCGCCGCCCAGCCTGACCCGCCACGTGGCACTGCGCGCACTCGAGCGGGAAGGACGGACCTGGCGGATCGCCTGCGTCAGCGACAGCCAGCTGGGCCTGCGGGCCGCGGTGCTGGCCGGACTGGGGGTCGTGGCGCACGCCGAAACCCTCCTTCCCCCAGGACTTTTCGCGATCGACGACGAGAAGCTGCCGGAACTGGGCGAGCTGGAGTTCGTGCTGCTGCGCCGGCACAGCCGGCTCTCCGAACCCGAACAGGCGCTCTGCGACGCGATCATCGCCGGCGCCCACCGGATGCACCGATGACCACCGCGCGGCCACTGCCACCGGCCGCACACCGTTCACGGTCACGGCGCGTATCCGCTGTCGGTGCCGGTCGTTAACCTGGTTCCGTGGCAGATCCCGCGACCTATCGGCCCGCACCGGGCACCATTCCCGTCGAACCCGGCGTCTACAAGTTCCGGGATTCCTACGGGCAGGTGATCTATGTCGGCAAGGCCAAGAGTCTGCGCAGCCGCCTGAATTCCTACTTCGCCGATGTGTCCTCGCTGCATCCGCGCACCCGGCAGATGGTGACCACCGCCGCGAGCGTCGAGTGGACGGTGGTCTCCACCGAGGTCGAGGCGTTGCAGCTGGAGTACAACTGGATCAAGGAATTCGATCCGCGCTTCAACGTGCGCTACCGCGACGACAAGACCTACCCCATGCTCGCGGTGAGCATGAACGAGGAATATCCGCGGGTGTTCGTCTATCGGGGCGCTCGCAAGAAGGGCGTGCGATATTTCGGGCCGTACGCCCACGCCTGGGCCATCCGCGAGACGGTGGATCTGCTGTTGCGGGTGTTCCCCGTGCGGACGTGTTCGGCCGGAGTGTTCAAGCGCCACAGGCAGATCGGGCGTCCGTGCCTGCTCGGCTACATCGACAAATGTTCGGCGCCCTGTATCGGCCGGGTCGACGCCGACGAGCACCGCCGCATCGCCGAGGACTTCTGCGACTTCCTGTCCGGCCGCACCGACCGCATGGTGCGGGAGCTGGAACGCCGAATGCAGTCCGCCGCAGCGGATCTGGACTTCGAGACCGCCGCACGCCTGCGCGACGACGTGGCCGCGCTCAAACGCGCACTGGAGAAGCAGGCGGTCGTGCTGGGCACCGGCACCGACGCGGACGTGATCGCCTTCGCCTCCGACGAACTCGAGGTCGCGGTGCAGATCTTCCACGTGCGCGACGGGCGGGTGCGCGGCCAGCGCGGCTGGGTGGTCGACAAATCCGGCGACGCCGTCGACCTGAACTGGGCCGGTACCGAAGACGCCGTGGGCGCCGCGCCGATCGACCAGGGTGCCCGGGGGCCGAGTGAGCTGGCCGCGCTGGTGGAACAGTTCGTCACCCAGTTCTACGGCGAACAGGCCGCCTTCGCCGAGCACACCGATACCGAGACTCCCGCCACCGCGGTTCCGCGCGAGGTCCTGGTGCCGGAGCTGCCCGGCGATCCGGAGCAGGTGCAGGGCTGGCTGTCGGGGCTGCGCGGCTCGGCCGTGGCGCTGCGGGTGCCGCAGCGCGGCGACAAGAAGGCGCTGATGGAGACCGTGCAACGCAATGCGCAGGAGGCGCTGGCCCAGCACAAACTCAAGCGCGCCGGCGATCTGACCGCGAGATCGGCCGCGCTGCAAGGTATTCAGGACGCCCTCGACCTCGACAGCGCTCCGCTGCGCATCGAATGTGTCGACATCAGCCACGTGCAGGGCACCGATGTCGTGGCCTCGCTGGTGGTGTTCGAGGACGGGTTGCCGCGCAAATCGGAATATCGGCACTACACGATCAAGGAGGCCGCGGGCGAGGGCCGCTCCGACGACGTGGCCAGCATCGCCGAGGTCACGCGGCGCCGGTTCTATCGGCTGCGCAAGGAACTCGACGAAATCAGTGCGGCGGCGACGGCGGAGGCCGATGCGGCCGAGCACGCGGGCGGAACCGGTGCTCCACATCCGCAGGCCGGCGCCGCGGCGATCGCCACCGCCGAGGCCGAACCCGCGGATCTGCCGCCCGGCATCGATCCGGCCACCGGGCGGCCGCGCAAATTCTCCTATCCACCGAACCTGTACGTCGTCGACGGCGGCGCCCCGCAGGTGGCGGCCGCGGCGGAGGTGCTCGACGAACTCGGCATCACCGACGTCGCGGTGATCGGGCTGGCCAAACGCCTGGAGGAGGTGTGGGTGCCGGGCGAGTCCGACCCGGTGATCATGCCGCGCACCAGCGAATCGCTGTTCCTGCTGCAGCGCGTGCGTGACGAGGCGCACCGATTCGCCATCACCTTCCATCGCAGTAAACGTTCGCGCCGGATGACCGCCTCGGCCCTGGATTCGGTGCGGGGGCTGGGCGAGGCGCGCCGCACCGCACTGGTGACCCACTTCGGATCGGTAGCCAAACTCAAGCAGGCTACGGTGGAGGAAATCACGGAGGTGCCCGGTATCGGGGTGGCGACGGCCAAGGCCGTGCTCGCGGCCCTCAACTCCGAATGACGTCTCGGTCACGGCTCGGTTTCGCCGGCGGTGCGCGCTCCGCGGGGGCCGGTCGGGGCGGGCAGGATGATCGAATGGCAGCCACGGACGGAACCCGATAGGACATGACGAGCGTCGAATCGAACCCCAACGCGAGTACCGGCATCCGGCCGCGGCCCGATGCGCATCCGGTCGAGGTCGTCATCGTCACCGGCCTGTCCGGTGCCGGGCGCGGCACCGCCGCCCGAGTCCTCGAAGACCTCGGCTGGTACGTCGCGGACAATCTGCCGCCGGAACTGATCGGCCGGCTGATCGAACTCGGTGCCGCCGCCGATCCGCCGATCACCAAACTCGCGCTGGTCATGGACGTGCGCAGCCGCTTCTTCACCGGCGACCTGTCCGGGGTCACCGATCAGCTGCGGGCCAACGGGGTCGGCACCCGCCTGTTGTTCCTCGAGGCCTCCGACGATGTGCTGATCCGGCGCTTCGGCTTCGCCCGCCGCCGCCACCCGTTGCAGAGCGAGAGCGCCGACGGCACCCTCTCGGCCGGGATCGCCGCGGAGCGCCGGGCCCTGTCGAAGGTCAAGACCGCCGCCGACCTGGTGATCGACACGACCGCGCTGTCAGTGCATCAGTTGCACCGCAAGTTGGAGGAGGCCTACGGCGGCGGCGCACCCGCGGCCCTGCAGGTGACGATCCAATCGTTCGGATTCAAATACGGTGTTCCGCTGGACGCGGACATGGTTTTCGACGTCCGATTTCTGCCGAACCCGCATTGGATTCCGGAATTGCGGGAACATACCGGGCAGGACGCCGTGGTCAGCGAGTACGTATTGTCACGGCCCGGCGCCGACGACTATGTGAATACGTGCCGCCATCTGGTCGACCTGACCACCAGCGGCTACCGCCAGGAGGGTAAGCGATATATGACCGTGGCAGTGGGGTGTACCGGTGGTAAGCACCGCAGCGTGGCGATCGCCGAAGAGCTGGGTGAACTGCTGGGCCGGCCCGACAGTGCCTCGACCGATGTCGTCCGCGTGGTCCACCGGGATCTGGGGCGCGAATGAACGACGCGGACCACAGTGACGACACCTCCGCGTCGGGAAAATCCGGCGATTCGGAAGAGCCCACTCTGGTGGCCCTGGGCGGCGGCCACGGTCTCTACGCCACCCTGACCGCCGCCCGCCGGCTCACCGAGCGCATCACCGCGGTCGTGACCGTCGCCGACGACGGGGGATCGTCCGGGCGGCTGCGTGCCGAACTGGGCATGCTGCCGCCGGGTGATCTGCGGATGGCGCTGGCGGCCCTGGCCGAGGATCCCGACGGGGTCTGGGCGCGCACCGCGCAGCACCGCTTCGGCGGCACCGGAGCGCTGGCCGGGCATTCGGTCGGCAACCTCGTGCTGGCCGGGCTGGCCGAGGTGCTCGGCGATCCGGTCGCGGCGCTCGACGAGATGGCCGCGATCCTGCGCTGTGTCGGCCGGGTGCTGCCGATGTCGCCGACCGCGCTGACCATCGAGGCCGACGTCTCCGGCCTCGAGGCCGACCCGCGGGTCAGCCGGTGTATCCGAGGCCAGGTCGCGGTGGCCACCACGCCGGGCAAGGTGCGCCGGGTCCGGCTGATCCCGTCCGACCCGCCGGCCAGCCCCGAGGCCACCTCGGCGATCGAGCACGCCGACGTGGTGGTGCTGGGTCCCGGATCGTGGTTCACCAGCGTCATTCCGCACATGCTCGTGCCGGATCTGCGGGATGCGCTGATGCATACCCACGCGGTGAAAGTGCTGGTCCTGAACCTGGCGGCGGAGCCCGGAGAGACCACGGGATTCTCCGCCGAACGGCACCTGCATGTATTGTCCCAGCACGCACCGGATTTCGCTGTCGACCATGTGCTGGTGGACTCCGGCTCCGTACCCGAGGGTAGGGAGCGCGAACATGTGGCAAGAGCTGCCGAACAGCTGCGTGCACGAGTAACCTTCGCTGATGTCGCCGAGGCGGGGACGGACCGGCACCACCCTGGAAAGCTAGCCGCCGCACTGGATCAGGTGATCCGCCAACCTCGGCCGGAATTGGCAGGGCTTCGAGTCGAAGGACGGCATCCGGTCCAGCAGGTGCGGTCCGTGTTGGGTGGAAAGGAGCGGGTCTCGTGGCGATGACAGCCGAGGTGAAAGACGAGTTGAGCCGTCTGTCCGTCTCGCAGGTGAGTGCACGCAAGGCGGAACTGTCGGCCCTACTCCGGTTCGCCGGTGGCCTGCACATCGTCGGCGGTCGGGTGATCGTCGAGGCCGAGGTCGATATGGGCTCGATCGCGCGGCGACTACGGCGCGAGATCTTCGAGCTCTACGGCTACGGATCGGATGTGCACGTGCTGGGCGCGGGTGGTTTGCGCAAGACCTCCCGATATGTCGTGCGCGTGTCCAAGGAGGGCGAGGCGCTGGCCCGCCAGACCGGATTGCTCGATGTGCGCGGCCGCCCGGTGCGTGGACTGCCCGCGCAGGTCGTCGGCGGCAGCATCGGCGATTCGGAAGCGGCCTGGCGCGGGGCCTTCCTGGCCCACGGTTCGCTCACCGAACCCGGGCGTTCCTCGGCGCTCGAGGTGAGCTGCCCCGGCCCCGAGGCGGCACTGGCCCTGGTCGGCGCGGCCCGCCGGATGGGCATCTCGGCCAAGGCCCGCGAGGTGCGTGGCACCGATCGCGTCGTGGTCCGCGACGGAGAGGCCATCGGTGCCCTGCTGACCCGGATGGGCGCCCAGGACACGCGGCTGACCTGGGAGGAACGCCGGATGCGGCGGGAGGTCCGCGCGACCGCGAACCGTCTCGCCAACTTCGACGACGCCAATCTGCGCCGCTCGGCCCGGGCCGCCGTCGCCGCGGCGGCCCGCGTGGAGCGCGCCCTCGAGATCCTCGGCGAGGACGTGCCCGATCATCTGGCCGCCGCGGGACGGTTGCGCGTGCAGCACCGCCAGGCCTCGCTGGAAGAACTCGGGCAGCTGGCCGACCCGCCGATGACCAAGGACGCCGTCGCCGGGCGTATTCGCCGCCTGTTGTCCATGGCCGACCGCCGCGCCAAGGAATTGGGCATTCCCGATACCGAATCGGCCGTCACCGCCGAACTGCTCGAAGACGCGTGAGCGGGACCGGTCCCGGGTGGTCGGCATCGGCCCGGGACCGTCCTCGCGATGACGGTCCCTCGGTCGATTTCCCGGTCCGAGGGTGAATCGAGCGGTGCCGTGGTCGCGAATCCCCTTGTGCCGCACGAGCGATGGATTGTCCACAGGTTCGTGGTTGTCCACAAGCTGCGTTTGTGGTGCGTTCACGGGCGAGCGCGGTGCGATAGGCTCTTGCTACCGAACCCACCGGCACCGAAACAGCTGAGCCGGAACAGGTGAAAACCCTGGCAGATGGGTATCCCCGCCGCGAATGGGCAGGGCCTGCGGCCGCGGCCGCCACGGTTCGGTGCGAGAGGCGTGAACTCACGCTCACCGGCGCAGCGTCGGGCCGGTGAGGTCGCGGCAGGGGCGTGTCCGTGATGTTATGGCCGGGCATTAGGGTGGTCTGGCATCGGAATGAATCCGCTTGAAAGCTGAGGAGCGATAACGTGACTGTCCGGGTAGGCATCAACGGCTTCGGTCGTATCGGACGTAACTTCTTCCGGGCGGTGGAGGCGCAGAAAGCGCTCGGCACCACCGATATCGAGATCGTCGCGGTCAACGACCTCACCGACAACGCGACCCTGGCCACGCTGCTGAAGTACGACTCGATCCTCGGCCGGCTGCCGCAGGACGTCTCGCTCGACGGCGACGACACCATCGTGGTCGGCGACCAGCGGATCAAGGCACTGGCCATCAAGGAGGGCCCGTCCGCGCTGCCGTGGGGTGATCTGGGTGTCGACGTGGTCGTCGAGTCGACCGGCATCTTCACCGACGCCACCAAGGCCAAGGGACACCTGGCCGCCGGCGCCAAGAAGGTCATCATCTCCGCGCCCGCCAAGGGCGAGGATCTGACCGTGGTCATGGGTGTCAACGACAGCCAGTACGACGGCAGCCAGAACATCATCTCCAACGCGTCGTGCACCACCAACTGCCTCGGCCCGCTGGCCAAGGTCCTCAACGACGAATTCGGCATCGAGCGTGGTCTGATGACCACGATCCACGCCTACACGCAGGACCAGAACCTGCAGGACGGCCCGCACAGCGACCTGCGTCGCGCCCGCGCCGCCGCCCTGAACATCGTGCCCACCGGCACCGGCGCCGCGAAGGCCATCGGCCTGGTGCTTCCGGAGCTGCAGGGCAAGCTGGACGGCTACGCGCTGCGCGTGCCGGTGCCGACCGGTTCGGTCACCGACCTGACCGCGACGCTGCGCAAGTCGGCGAGCATCGACGAGATCAACGCCGCCTACAAGGCCGCCGCCGAGGGACCGCTGAAGGGCATCCTGAAGTACAACGTCGACCCGATCGTCTCCAGCGACATCGTGACCGACCCGCACTCCTCGATCTACGACGCGCCGCTGACCAAGGTCATCGACGACCAGGTCAAGGTCGTGTCGTGGTACGACAACGAGTGGGGTTACTCCAACCGTCTCGCCGACCTGATCGGCCTCGTCGGCAAGTCGCTGTAAACCCATGGCAGTCAAGACCCTTCAGGATCTCCTTGCCGAGGGCGTGGAGGGGCGGGGCGTACTCGTGCGCTCCGACCTGAACGTTCCCCTCGACAACGGCGTGATCACCGATCCGGGCCGGATCATCGCCTCGGTGCCCACGATCAAGACGCTGGCCGAGGCCGGTGCCAAGGTCGTCGTCACCGCCCACCTGGGCCGCCCCAAGGGCGAACCCGATCCGAAGCTGTCGCTGGCGCCCGTCGCCGCGAAGCTGAGCGAGGAGCTGGGCCGCAACGTACAGCTCGCCGGTGATGTGGTGGGCCAGGACGCGCTCGCGCGGTCCGAGGGCCTCACCGACGGTGATGTGCTGCTGCTCGAGAACATCCGCTTCGATCCGCGCGAAACCAGCAAGGACGACGCCCAGCGCCAGAAGCTGGCCCGGGCGCTGGTGGAGCTGGTCGGCGACGACGGCGCGTTCGTCTCCGACGGTTTCGGGGTGGTGCACCGCAAGCAGGCCTCGGTCTACGACGTGGCGCAACTGCTGCCGCACTACGCGGGCACGCTGGTGGCCGCGGAGGTCGACGTGCTGCGCAAGCTCACCACCGACACCGAGCGCCCGTACGCGGTCGTGCTCGGCGGTTCCAAGGTGTCGGACAAGCTCGCCGTGATCGAGGCGCTGGCCCCCAAGGTCGACACCCTCGTCATCGGTGGCGGTATGTGCTTCACCTTCCTTGCCGCCCAAGGTCTTTCGGTCGGCTCCTCGCTGCTTCAGGAGGAGATGATCGATACCTGCAAGGAGCTGCTGGAGCGTTTCGCCGACGTCATCCACCTGCCGGTGGACATCGTGGCCGCGGACAAGTTCGCCGCGGACGCGGAGTCGAAGACGGTGGCCGCCAACGAAATTCCCGAGGGCTGGATGGGGCTGGACATCGGTCCCGAGTCGGCCAAGCGCTTCGCCGCGCTGCTGACCGAGGCTCGGACGGTGTTCTGGAACGGGCCGATGGGTGTGTTCGAATTCGACGCCTTCGCCGCGGGGACGCGCGCGGTGGCCGAGGCGCTGGTGAGTGCGACCGGTAAGGGCGCGTTCACCGTGGTCGGCGGCGGCGATTCGGCCGCGGCCGTGCGCACGCTCGGCCTGCCGGAGGACGGGTTCTCCCACATCTCCACCGGCGGCGGCGCCTCGCTGGAATACCTGGAGGGCAAACAGCTTCCGGGTATCAGCGTGCTCGAGGACGGGGAGGGCTGATCATGGCACGCAAACCGTTGATCGCCGGCAACTGGAAGATGAACCTCAATCACCTCGAGGCCATCGCCCTGGTGCAGAAGATCGCGTTCGCCCTGCCGGACAAGTACTTCGACAAGGTCGATGTCACGGTCATCCCGCCGTTCACCGACATCCGCAGCATCCAGACCCTCATCGAGGGCGATCGGCTGCGGATCACCTTCGGTGCCCAGGATGTGTCGGTGCACGAATCCGGTGCCTACACCGGTGAGATCAGTGCCGCGATGCTGGCGAAGCTGTCGTGCAGCTACGTCGTGGTCGGCCACTCGGAGCGGCGGCAGTACCACAACGAGGACGACGCCACGGTGCTGGCGAAGGCCAAGAAGGTGCTGCAGTACGACATGACGCCGATCGTCTGCATCGGCGAAGGGCTGGGCGTGCGCGAGGCGCAGACCCATGTGCAGTACAACCTCGAGCAGTTGCGGGGTTCGCTCAAGGGGCTGACGCCGGAGCAGATCGCGAAGGTCGTCATCGCCTACGAGCCGGTCTGGGCGATCGGTACCGGTCGCGTCGCCACTCCGGCCGACGCGCAGGAGGTGTGCGGTGCGCTGCGTGCCGAACTGGCGGAGCTGGCCGGCCAGGAGGTCGCGGCGGGTGTGCGCATCCTCTACGGCGGGTCGGTGAACGCCAAGAACGTCGGCGAGCTCATCGCGGCCGCCGATATCGACGGCGCGCTCGTCGGTGGCGCCTCGCTCAAGGGCGACGAATTCGCGACCCTGTCGGCGATCGCCGCGGGCGGTCCGCTGCCCTGATCGCCACGGGCGGGTAATCGCCTGCAGCACAAAACGATTCGGCCCCGGTTTCCGTGTACTGCGGAACCGGGGCCGACGTCGTGGAGCAACCGGATCAGGGTTTGCGCGCCACCGCACCGAGCATCGACACCGCCTCCGGCCGGGGATGGGCACGCCTGGATTCGGTGGGCCAGTGGATGACCGATCCGATCCCGGGTTCGACGAGTTCGAGGCCGGTGAAGAATCGGCTGAACTCGGCTGTCGAGCGCAGCCGGAACGGGATACCGCTGCGCTTGTTGGCCTGTTCGCTGTCGGCGAGGTCTTCTTCGGAGAGGTGATCGCTGGTGGCATGCGACATGACCAGATAGCTGCCCGGCGCCAGCGCGTCGACCCACTGGCGCACCATGTCGTAGGGACGGTCCTCGTCGGTGAAGAAATGCACGACAGCGAGCATCATCAGAGCCACCGGTTGCGACAGATCCAAGGTGGCGAGCAGCTCCGGATGGGTGAGGATGCGCTCGCGGTCGCGCGCGTCGGCTTCCAGATAGGCGGTCGCCCCCTCGGGGGCGCTGTCGAGCAGGCTGCGGGCGTGCAGGGCGACGATCGGATCGTTGTCGACGTAGACGATGCGGGATTCGGGCGCGGCGGCCTGCGCGATCTCATGCACGTTTCCGGCAGTCGGCAGGCCGGCGCCGAGGTCCAGGAATTGCCGGATACCGACCTCCGCCGACAGATAACCGACCACTCGGTGCAGGAAGGCCCGATTCTCCAGCGCGGAGATCTGCACGCTGGGAAAAGCCTCGGCGACCGCTTCCGCGGAGGCGCGGTCGGCCTCGAAGTTGTCCTTACCGCCGAGCCAGTAGTCGTAACGCCGGGCCGGATGCGGGGTGGTGACATCGATACCGGGTGGCGCCACGGGATCCGTATGCGGGCCGTGTGATCCGGTCACTGGTTCCATGACACCTCTTCCTTCTGTCGGCGGCGACGAACCATTATCGACTACTGTCATCCTGTCAGCTCGGATGGCGAACCGGCGCGGCCCCCGCCGTGCGGTCGGGGAGGTCGAAGATGTCAGTGCAATTCAGTCCGTACGATTTCGGCATTCACGACGATCCGTATCCGGTCTACGCGCAGTTGCGCGAGCAGGCGCCGGTGTTCCGCAACTCCGACGACGACTTCTGGGCGCTGTCGCGCTACGCCGATGTGCTTGCCGCACTGCGTGATTCGGACCGCTTCTCGAGCGCCAACGGGCTGCGGATGGAACCGGCCTTCTGGGGCCCGCAGGCCGAGCAGTTCTTCTCCTTCGTGGCGATGGACCCGCCGAAACACACTCGCATGCGCGGCCTGGTCTCGCGCGCGTTCACCGCGCGCCGGGTGCAGGCGCTGGCGCCGCGGCTGCGCGAGATCGCCGCCGGCCTGCTGGAGCCGCTGCTCGAACGCGGCAGTTTCGACCTGATGACCGAGTTCGCGGGCCCGTATCCGACCGAGGTCATCTCCGAACTGGTCGGCGTGCCGAGCGCGGATCGCGATCTGGTGCGCAAACTCGGCATGGAGATCATGTACACCGAGGAGGAGTCGACCGATCTGCGGCCGGAGGCGATGCAGGCGATCGGCGCCCTGGTCGGCTACTACACCGAGCTGACCATCGAACGCAGTAAGCACCGCACCGACGATCTGCTGTCCGGTCTGCTCGACGCCGCCGACGGGGACGACCGGCTCACCCCGGAGGAAATCGTGGGCGTGCTGATCCTGCTGATCGGCGCGGGGATCGAGACGACCATGCTCACGCTGGGCAATATCTGGTACGCCGGGTGGGCGCATCCGGATCAGCGGGCCGCGGCGCTCGGGCGCGTCGACGACTGGATCGCCGAGGGCATGCGCTACGACCCGGCGACCCAGTCGCAGTTGCGCACCACCACCGAGGCCGTCGAACTGCACGGCGTCACGATTCCGGCGGGTGCGCGGATGCTGTTGCTGACCGGTTCGGCGAACCGCGATCCCGAGGTCTTCGACCGGCCCGATGTCTTCGATCTCGATCGCGACACCTCCGACGCGCTGGTCTTCGGCAGCGGCCGCCACCACTGCCTCGGCTCGAATCTGGGCCTGCTGGAGTTGCGGACCGCGCTCGGGGAGATCACCGCCCGCATCGCCGACTACGACATCGACCCGTCCGGGCTGCGCCGCATCCACTCCTCGAACAATCGCGGTTTCGCCGCGCTGCCGACAACGGTCACACTGCGCTGATCATCGGCGGCCGCTAATCCTCGTGGCGCGGGCCGGATTTCAGTAACCGATGCGCCGCGGCCTCGATCGCCGCTTCGCTCAACAGCACCAGTTCGGCGGCGGGTCCGAGTGGGACGAAACTGTCGGCGCTGGTGACGCGGGCGAGGCGGCCGTCGAAACCGCCGTCGAGCAGTGCGGTGCACACCGATTCCGAGACCCCGCCGCTGCGGCGGGTCTCGTCGGCGACGAGAACGGCGCCGGTAGCGCGGGCATGGTGCAGCAGATCGTCGACGGGAAGAGGTGTGAGCCAGCGCAGGTCGAGCACCCGCGCGCGAATGCCGTTGTCCGCCAAACGCTGTGCGACGCGCAGGCTCATCGGCACACCGTTGGCGAAGGTGACGATCGTGAGATCCGTACCGTCGCCGTGGATTCGGGCACGCCCGAGCGATACCGGATCGTCGTCGGGGGTGGCGAGCCAGCCCCCGTCACCGGGGCGGTGCAGGTCGCGGGTGTGGTACAGGGCGATCGGTTCGAGGTAGAGACACACCCGGCCCTCGCTGCGAGCGGCCTCGACGCACCGGCGCAACATCGCGGCGGCGTCGTCGGCCCGGGCCGGCGCCGCGACCACCACGCCGGGGATATCACGCAGCGCCGCAACGGAATTGTCGTTGTGGAAGTGCCCGCCGAAACCGCGCTGATAGGCGAACGAGGCGATCCGCACCACCATGGGGTTGTGGTACTGCCCCGCGGAGAAGTACGGCAGGGTCGCCGCCTCACCCCGGATCTGGTCCAGCGCATTGTGCACGTAGGCGAGATACTGGATCTCCGGAATCGGTACGAATCCGGCGAGTCCGGCGCCCAGCGCGGTGCCGAGCACGCTCTGCTCGTCCAGCAGGCTGTCGAACACTCGCCGCGCCCCGAACTGTCGCTGCAGCCCCTTGGACACGCCGTAGACGCCACCCTTGCGGCCGACGTCCTCGCCGAAAACCAGCACATCGGGGTCGTGGTCGAGCAACGACGCCAGCGTGTGGTTGATCGCCTGCGCCAGCGTCATCGGCCCGAAGCCGTCGGCGGTCTGCTCCGAGGCCCCGGCATGCGAGCGCGGCGCCGGACTCGTCTCACCGTCCGTCGAGGTGCCGGTGGAATCCGCGGGTACCACGGGGGAGCCACCGAAGTCGGTGCGGTGTGCCGGTTCGACGGCCGACGCGGATTCGGTCCGGGACGCCGGATGCTCGAAAGTATCTGTCCGCGTAGCGCTCTCGGGCTGCTGCGGCAAGGCCATGGTGGCAGCGGCCGGCATGCGGTCTCCGGCGCGGGGGCCCGGCTTCGGATTCGGCGAAGGCTGTCGGGCACGTCCGAATTCCAGGGGCGCCCGGATCGCCTCGGCCGAGTCCAGATGCGGTTCTTCGGCCACCTGTGCCGCCGTCGCCGCCACGCGGGCGCCGATCGCGTCGTAGTGAGCGAGAACTTCTTCGGCGGTGGCGGCACCGATCTCGACGAGCAACCGGGCCGTCGCGGCGACGGGATCGCGGCGGCGGTCGGCCTCGATGTCCTCGGGCCGGCGGTACGCCGACTCCACGTCGGATCCGGCGTGCCCGAGCAGCCGCACCGTGCGCAGCCGCAACAGTGCGGGACGCCGCCGGGCACGCACGGATTCCGCGGCCGCCGACGCCACCGACAGGGCCTGCCGGAGATCGGAGCCGTCGGCGTCGAAATACCGCAGCCCCGGTCGCGATCCGAAGGCCGCTTCGATCCAGTCCGGGGGAGTGGGCACGCTGATGCCGAGACCGTTGTCCTCGCAGACGAACAGCAGCGGCATCGGAATACCCTGGTGCGCGGTATGGATCGCGGCGTTGATCGCACCGGTCGCGGTGGAGTGATTGGCCGAGGCGTCGCCGAACGTGCACAGCACCACCGCATCTCGCGGCCACGGCGTGTCGCGGCCCAGCCGGCGGGCCCGATCGAGCGCGAAGGCCAGACCCATCGCCCGGGGGAGATGGGAGGCGATGGTCGAGGTCTGCGGTATCACCGACGCGGGCGCACTGCCGAACACCTTGTGCCGCCCGCCCGAGATCGGATCGGCGGCCGCCGCGACGACTCCCAGCAGCACGTCACGGATCGGGTCCAGTCCCGGGATCTGCCGGCAGCGGCGCACGAAGAACGCACCGGACCGGTAGTGCAGCAGCGCCGGATCGGTGCTGCGCAATGCCTGCGCCAGCACCACATTGCCCTCGTGCCCGCTGGACCCGATGCTGTAGTACCCGCGCTTGCTCGCGCCGAGCCGCCGTGCCGCGAAATCCAGATGCCGGCTCGTGGCCTGAGCGTCGAACAAGTCCAGACACGTCCCGACGGTGATCGGACTGCCGCTGCCGATCGGATCGGTGGCGGCGCGCCGCGGTCCCGGCCGCACCTCCGCCAGGGATACACGCAACCAGTCGTCGAGAAGCTCTTCCGGGCCCGCAGTCACCCCTCCATCATGTCGCGTGCGACCGCCCGCGCACCGGATTGGGTGCGCGGGCGGTCGAAGCGAACCCGCCGGCCTACCCGAGCGAGTCGATCAGAGCGTGGGCCGGGCCGGCAGGGGGGAGAAGCGCGGTGTCCTACCGCTGTTCGGCCGGCCGGTGGGGACGTTCGGTGTGTCCCGTGTGGCCCGCGAGCAGCTTGGCGAACGGCGTCACCTCGCCGACGTGGTTACCCGACTGCCGGGTCCGAGCCGGTTCGGGGAGGAACCCGTCCACGCCGGTCGGTACCGCGACCACCAGGGTGGCGAATTCGGCCGCGGCGCGGTGGATCCGCTCACCCAGTCCGGCCGAACCGAAATCCTCGGTCGCGGCGAACACGCCGGTCGGAACGACGACCGCGCGCAGGTAGGTGAACAACGGCCGCATCGCATGCTCGAGCACCAGCGCGTGCCGGGCGGTTCCCGCCGTGGCGGCGATGAGCACCGGCATGGCGTTGAGCGCCTCGGTGTCGAGCACGTCGACGAACATCTTGAACAACCCGGAGTAGCTCGCGGCGAACACCGGGGTGACGGCGATGAGGCCGTCGGCCGCGGACACCTTCTCCCGCGCCGCGGCCACCGCGGGCGTCGGCAGGCCGCCGGAGACCATCGTGGCGGCGAGATCGCTTGCCAGATCCCGTAATTCGATGACCTCGATGGTCACGGCCTCGCCGCGGGCGCCGACGGCCGAGGCCACCGCATCGGCGAGTTGATCGGCGAGCAGGCGGGTGCTCGACGGCTGCGACAACCCGGCGGTGAGTACGACAACGGTGTGCGACATGGGTTCGTCCCTAAGTTTGTAGGTGTCTGGGGTTGGTGCCCTGGATGCCCAGAGCGGTGGGGTGTAGCTGATGGGTTTTTGCCTTGTTCGAGGCTCCGAAGGACT